>DAOULR010000001.1:0-76234 GCA_034419075.1 Dehalococcoidales bacterium
GGATAGAGACCGACCTGTCTCACGACGGTCTGAACCCAGCTCGCGTACCGCTTTAACCGGCGAACAGCCGGACCCTTGGGACCTGCTTCAGCCCCAGGATGCGATGAGCCGACATCGAGGTGCCAAACCTTGCCGTCGATGTGAACTCTTGGGCAAGATAAGCCTGTTATCCCCGGGGTAGCTTTTGTCCGTTAAGCCACGGCCCTTCCACACAGAACCGTAGGATCACTTTGCCCGACTTTCGTCTCTGCTCGACTTGTAGGTCTCACAGTCAAGCCCCCTTATGCCAATGCACTCTATGGGTGATTTCCATCCACCCTGAGGGGACCTTTGGGCGCCTCCGTTACCTTTTAGGAGGCGACCGCCCCAGTCAAACTACCCGCCAGACACTGTCCCCCGGCTTGCTCCGGGGTTAGAGGCTAAACTCACCAAGAGTGGTATTTCAACGTTGGCTCCACCCCGGCTAGCGCCGGAGCTTCAAAGCCTCCCACCTATCCTACACATGATAAGCCCAGACCCAGTGCCAAGTTGTAGTAAAGCTCCACGGGGTCTTTTTGTCCTGTCGCGGGTAACCCGCATCTTCACGGGTACTTCAATTTCGCCGAGTCCCTCGTTGAGACAGCGCCCAGATCGTTACACCATTCGTGCAGGTCGGAACTTACCCGACAAGGGATTTCGCTACCTTAGGACCGTTATAGTTACGGCCGCCGTTCACTGGGGCTTCAGTTTGGTGCTTTGAATTACTCCTGACACCTCCCCTTAACCTTCCAGCACTGGGCAGGTATCAGCCCCTATACCTCAGCTTTCGCTTTTGCAGAGACCTGTGTTTTTGTTAAACAGTCGCCTGGGCCAATTCTGTGCCACCCTATTTTATAGGGCACCCCTTATCCCTAGGTTACGGGGTTAGATTGCCGAGTTCCTTAACGAGGGTTGTCTCGATCACCTTGGGACTCTTATCCCTACCTACCAGAGTCGGTTTGCGGTACGGGCGCTCCCGCTTCAAAGGTAGCGAGGCTTTTCTTGACGGCCCAGGAGTTGGCCGAATCGCCTTGGGTTTCCCCTCAACTTTTCCCCACCTTCAGCTATAATATCCGGGGTGGATTTGCCTGCCCCGGACTCACCTATAGTGGCAGACACACCATGTCCATTAGGCATGCTCAGCCTGCCCTCCCGTGTCCCCTCTTTGCCTCAATAAAAGCGGTACGGGAATAATAACCCGTTGTCCATCGCCTACGCCTTTCGGCCTCGGCTTAGGCCCGACTAACCCTACGCGGATTAACCTTCCGTAGGAAACCTTAGGCTTTCGGTGGGCGTGTTTCTCACACGCCTTTCGCTACTCATGCCGGCATTCTCACTTCCCTTCGCTCCACCATTACTCACATAACGGCTTCGCCGCTGAGGAACGCTCCCCTACCCTCCCCGGTAAAACCGAGGAGCCATAGCTTCGGTGACGAGCTTTAGCCCCGGTAAATTGTCGGCGCAACACCACTCAACCAGTGAGCTATTACGCACTCTTTCAAGGATGGCTGCTTCTAAGCCAACCTCCTGGCTGTCTGGGCAGTCCTACTTCCTTGCCCACTTAGTCCACGCTTAGGGACCTTAGCTGATGGTCTGGGCTGTTTCCCTCTCGACTACGGAGCTTATCCCCCGCAGTCTCACTCCCAGGTTCTAGGTTAATGGCATTTGCGGTTTGGTTGGAGTTGGTAAGCTGCTTGCCCCCGAGTCCATCCAGAGCCCTACCTCCATTAACTAATACCTGAGGCTGCACCTCAATGCATTTCGGGGAGAACCAGCTATCACCGGGTTCGGTTGGCATTTCACCCCTACCCACAGCTCATCTGACAGTTTTGCATCACTGACCAGTTCGGGCCTCCACTTCGATTTTATCGAAGCTTCACCCTGGCCATGGGTAGCTCACCCGGCTTCGGGTCTAATCCGTGCAACAAAGTCGCCCTGTTAGGACTCGCTTTCGCTACGGCTTCGCAACGCAAGTTGCTTAACCAGCCACACAGATTAACTCACCGGCTCATTCTTCAATAGGCACGCCGTCAGAGCCCGAAGGCTCCTCCGACTGCTTGTAAGCACATGGTTTCAGATTCTATTTCACTCCCCTCCCGGGGTGCTTTTCACCTTTCCCTCACGGTACTGGTTCACTATCGGTCATCAAGGGTGTTTAGCCTTGCCCTGTGGTCAGGGCGGCTTCCCACAGGATTTCTCGTGTCCCGTGGTACTTAAGTACAGACCAGGAGCTTACCCCTTTCGTTTACGGGACTGTCACCCTCTATGGTTACCCTTTCCAGGGACCTTCAACTAGGGTTGGGTTTGTAACTCCTTGACCCATCCTGAGCTAAGTCCGGTCTGACTTGCAACCCCCCATAAGCATAGGCCCCAGAGCCACTGAGCTTACAGGGTTTGGGCTGTTCCCTTTTCGTTCGCCACTACTTAGGGAATCTCTCTTGATTTCTTTTCCTCAGGGTACTGAGATGTTTCACTTCCCCTGCTTACCTCCACCCAGCCTATGTGTTCAGCTGGGGGTACTCAAGGTTAACTTGAGTGGGTTACCCCATTCGGATATCCACGGTTAAGCTTGCTAGGCAGCTGACCGAGGCTTATCGCAGCCTTGCTACGTCCTTCATCGGCCCTTGATGCCAAGGCATTCACCATGTGCCCTTTCCCGCTTGACCTGCTTCAGATTTGATATTAGTCAGTCAATATTCAATTGTTAAGGTGCTTAATACATAACTAAACGGCTTGGCGATTTGCACCAAGCCGTTCTTGGTTAAATCACCAAAGACCCTAGTTATGTATCAACGCCGTTCATAGGTAGCCAAATACTAGCATAGTGGCGCCGCTTTGTCAAGACGATTTATTCATAAATTCCCCATGAATTTTAGGTATTGGTTGTTGACAGTTAGCCGCTGGCTGTGGTAGTATATCAAGTTGCCGTTTGTTAGTTCGGCTGACAGTTAAAGATTGAAATTTTTTAGGGCTCAATCAGCAACGTCAGCTTGTGATGGATGAGCTATGGCTCATCCATTTAAATTGTATGCAGTGGAGGAATAACTAAAAAAGTGCCTACGGTTAACCAGTTAGTGCGCAAGGGACGCAGCCGGGCGGCTAAGAAGACTAAGGCGCCCGCGTTGCTGCTTAGCTATAATGCGCTGCGGAATAGAATGGTCACGGGGCGGGGTTCTCCCCAGAAGCGTGGGGTCTGCGTTCAGGTTAAGACCACCACCCCCAAGAAGCCTAATTCGGCATTGCGCAAGATAGCGCGCGTACGCCTGACCAATCAAATAGAGGTAACGGCTTATATCCCCGGTGAGGGGCATGAGCTTCAGGAACACTCGGTAGTGCTAATCCGCGGCGGGCGGGTCAAGGACCTGCCTGGCGTTCGCTATCATATTATCCGCGGCGCTCTGGACGCCACTGGTGTGGCTAATCGGCGTCAGGGGCGCAGTAAGTACGGAAGTAAACGGTCTGCTAGAGGCATAGTCGTGGAGGAGGCTCCGGTGGCGGAGGCGGCGACTGAAGCGGCGGCTGAGGAATAGGAGAGAGAGAAATGCCTAGGCGGTCTCGTGCCACCAGAAGAGAGATAATCCCTGACGCCAAGTACCACAACGAAATCGTCGCCCGGTTAATTAACCGATTGATGCGGTGGGGTAAGAAGAGTCGGGCAGAGGAGGTAGTCTACGGCGCCCTGGCTATTATGCAGAAGCAGGGTTCCAAGGAGCCGGCGGCTACTTTAGAGCAGGCGGTGAAGAACGCCACTCCCCAGCTTGAGGTCAAACCCCGACGTGTCGGCGGCGCTACCTACCAGGTGCCCGTCGAGGTCCGCCCGGAGCGGGCCCTGTCGCTGGCTTTGCGCTGGCTGGTAGCTTCGGCCCGGGCGCGTGGCGGCAAGTCTATGGCGGAGAAGCTAGCGGGGGAACTTAGTGAAGCCGCGCGGGGAGAGGGAACAACTATAAAGAAGCGTGAGGATACCCACAAGATGGCTGAGGCCAACCGGGCCTTTGCCCATTACCGGTGGTAGAGGATAGTAAGATGTCGGAGCGTTTTCCTTTAGATAAAATACGAAATATTGCTATTATCGCTCATATTGACGCGGGCAAGACCACCGTCACCGAGCGCATACTCTATCACACCGGTCGCACCTATAAGATCGGCGAGGTAGACGAGGGCACGGCGGTGATGGACTGGATGGAAGAGGAGAAGAAGCGGGGTATTACCATCACGGCGGCGGCGACCACCTGCTACTGGCAGGAGCACCGCATCAACATCATCGATACCCCGGGCCATGTGGACTTCACCGCCGAGGTGGAGCGCAGCCTGAGGGTGCTCGATGGTGGGGTGGTGGTCTTCGATGCCGTGGCCGGCGTCGAGGCGCAGTCGGAGACGGTATGGCACCAGGCAGATAGATACAACGTTCCCCGCATCTGTTTCATAAATAAGATGGACCGGGTGGGGGCTAACTTTGAGCGCACGGTATCCATGATTGAAGAGATGCTGCGGGCTAAACCTCTGGTGGTGCAACTGCCCCTGGGCAGCGAGCCTTCCTTCGAGGGCGTCATCGACCTGGTGGAGAACAAGGCCTGGCGTTTCGAGGACGACCTTAAAGAGCCGCCCGTGGAGGTGGCCATACCCGAGTCGGAGCAGGCCAAGTGCGCCCAGGCCCGCCAGACTCTAATCGAGAAGCTGGCGGAGAGCGACGACCAGATACTGGCCCTCTATCTCGAAGGTGCCACCATTTCTCCCCAAGATTTGAGGCAGGCTTTAAGACGGGTGACCCTGGCGGTCAAAGGGGTGCCCGTTCTTTGCGGTAGTGCCCTGAAGAATAAGGGCGTGCGCCCCCTGCTCGATGCTATTGTTCACTACCTGCCTTCGCCGGAGGATATGCCGCCGGTGCGGGCTATCGATACCAGGGTGGGGGGTGAGGTTGCCCGTCCGCCCAAGGACGACGCCCCCTTTTCGGCGCTGGCCTTCAAGGTGGTTTCCGACCCCTTCGTCGGTCGGCTCGTCTATTTTAGAGTCTATTCGGGCACGGTAAAGGTCGGTGCCCAGGTGCTTAATTCCACCCGCGGCAAGCGGGAGCGCATCGGGAGACTTTTGCGGATGCACGCCAACCGGCGGGAGGAGGAGGAAGAGGTGGGCGCCGGCGCTATTATCGCCACGCTGGGCTTAAAGAATACCTTTACCGGAGATACCCTTTGCCATTACTCCCAGCCCGTGCTCCTGGAGGCCATCCGCTTCCCCGAACCGGTCATCTCGGTATCCGTCGAGCCCAGGACCAGGGCTGACCAGGACAAGCTGGGGGGAGCGTTGCAGAGGCTGACCGAGGAAGACCCCACCTTCCGCGTCAACTACGACCAGGAGGCGGGACAGACGATTATTTCGGGCATGGGCGAGCTTCACATGGAGTTCCTGGTGAGCCGACTTATCAGCGAGTTCGGGGTGGAGGCCAAGATAGGCAAGCCCCGCGTATCCTACAAGGAAACGATTACCCAGCCCGTTGAGGTTGAGGGCAAGTTCATCCGCCAGAGCGGCGGGCACGGCCAGTACGGGCATGTCTTTATCAAGCTGGAACCAATGGAGCGGGGCGGCGGCTTCCAGTTCGTCGACCGCATCAAGGGCGGGGCGCTGCCCAAGCAGTTTATCCTGGCCGCCGAGGTCGGCATCAAAGAGGCTATGGAGACGGGGGTGGTGGCCGGCTATCCCGTAGTCGATGTCAAGGCCACCCTCTACGACGGCAGCTATCACGAAGTCGATTCTTCGGATATAGCCTTTAAGATGGCCGGTTCCATGGCGCTGCGGGACGGCGTGGCTAAGGCCAAGCCCATCCTGCTCGAGCCCATCATGAAACTGGAGATAGTTGCCCCTGAACAGTTCCTGGGTGATATAATGGGAGACCTCAACTCCAGACGGGGACATATTGTGTCCGTCGGGGCGCGTGAGACTATGTCGGTTATTCGCACCCTGGTACCGCTGGCGGAGACTTTTGGCTACGCCACTAATCTTCGTTCGCTGACGCAGGGTCGGGCGGCTTACTCACTGGAGTTCGACCACTATGACCAGGTGCCGTCCGAGTTGGCTGACCAGATAACGGGCAAGGCGATGGCCCGATAAAAGAGGTAGAGTATGCCTAAACAAAGGATTCGCATCAAGCTAAAGGGTTACGACCACAAGATTCTCGACCTGTCGGTGGAACAGATTGTGGCCGCTGTGGAGAGGACAGGGGCGGTGGTGGTGGGGCCGGTGCCGCTGCCCACGCGCATCCAGAAGTACAGCGTCATCCGTTCCCCCTTTATCGACAAGGACTCTCAGGAGCAGTTCGAGATACGGACGCACAAGAGACTAATCGACATCGTGGAGATGACATCCAAGACTATCGATGCCCTGAGCAGCCTCAACCTCCCCGCCGGGGTGGAGATAGACATTAAATCTAATTAAATCTTAGGTTTATTAAACAATGGTTAACGGTATTATTGGCAAAAAGTTGGGCATGGCGCAGGTCTTCGCCGAATCGGGTGAAGCCGAGGCGGTGACTGCTATCCAGGCGGGGCCCTGCGTGGTGACCCAGCTTAAGACGGATGATAAAGAAGGCTATAAGGCTGCCCAGCTCGGCTTCGGAGAAGCCAAAAGGCTCAACTCCCCCCGCAAGGGGCACCTCAAGAAGCTGGGGCAGTTCCAATATCTTCGGGAGTTCAGGGTGGCTGACACCGAAGGGATTAAGGTTGGTGATAAGATTGACGTGGGGCTGTTTAAAGAAGGCGACCTGGTCGATATTACCGGTGTCTCCAAGGGCAAGGGCTTTGCCGGCGTGGTGAAAAGGCACGGTTTTGCCGGCGGACCCAAGACCCACGGGCAGTCCGACCGCCACCGCGCCCCCGGCTCTATCGGGGCGACGACCTCGCCGGGTAGGGTGCTTAAGGGGAAGCGCATGGCGGGGCATATGGGTACCGATAAGGTGACGGTGCGTCACCTCAAGGTATATAAGGCCGACCCCGAGCGCAACCTGTTGCTGGTTAAGGGGGCCGTTCCCGGCGCCAAGAACGGGCTGGTGCTTATCGAGAAACGGGAGGGGAAGAAATAAAGACAGTGGAAGTTCCGGTTTACAACCTCGCTGGCGAGGTAGTGAAAAACATTGAGCTGAGCGACGAAGTCTTCGCCGTGCCCTTTAACGAGGCGGTGGTGCACCAGGCGCTGGTCAGGCAGCGGGCGAACGCCCGACAGGGCACGTCCAGCACCCAGACCCGCGGCGAGGTAACCGCCAGCACGGTCAAGCTCTTCCGGCAGAAGCACACCGGTATGGCGCGCGCCGGCAGCCGTAAGTCGCCGATAAGGCGAGGGGGCGGAGTTACCTTCGGGCCCAAGCCCAGGGACTACCGCCAGGACATGCCCAAGAAGATGCGCCAGCTGGCGATAAGGTGTGTGCTCTCGGCCAAGGCCAGGGACAAAGAGCTCAAGGTCTTTGAGGAGCCCAAGTTCGACCAGCCCAAGACCAAAGAGATGGCTGGGGTGCTGGCGGCACTGGGAATCAACTCCTCAGCCCTTATCGTTACCGATATGCCCGAGGAGAATCTAGTTAAGTCGGCGCGCAACCTGGCGGGGGTTAAGACCCTGCCCGCCCACATAATCAGCGTGGCCGACATTCTATCCTATAAGATGTTACTGATGACGGAGTCGGCGGTGCGCCGCGCCGAACGGCTCTGGGGGGGTGGCCATGCATCTGTCTGAGGTATTGCGCCGTCCCCTGGTGACGGAGAAGAATACCGCCATCCAGGCGCCTCAGGGCAAGTACGCCTTCGAGGTCGCCGCGAGGGCGAACAAGGACCAGGTTAAGCTGGCCGTGGAGAAGGCTTTTAAGGTCGATGTCACTCAGGTCAACGTGATGACCGTGCCGGGACGGAAGCGGATGATGCGGGGCAGAATGGTGATGACCCCGTCCTGGAGAAAGGCGATCGTCACTCTTAAACCTGGCGATAAAATAGAACTGTTCGAGGGGGTCTAGGTGCCACTAAAGCAATATCGTCCCACATCTCCCGGCCGACGGGGCATGACCGGTTCCAGCTTTGAGGAAATAACCAAAGCCAAGCCGGAAAAGTCTCTGCTGGCCCCCAGGAAGAGGAAAGCGGGGCGAAGTAACCAGGGAAAGATAACGGTGCGTCACCGCGGCGGCGGCGCCAAGCGAAGACTGCGTGTACTGGACTTTAAGCGCAATAAGCTGGGCGTCCCTGGCCGCGTGGCTGCTATTGAATACGACCCCAATCGCTCGGCCCGTATCGCTCTCATCCACTATGCCGACGGGGACAAGCGCTATATACTCGCCCCCAACGAGCTTAAGGTGGACGACAGCATAAAATCGGGCCCCGATGCCGAGGTCAAACCGGGCAACGCCCTGCCCATGAAGCAAATCCCCACGGGCACCCTGATACATAACATCGAAATGGAGGTGGGAAAGGGGGGACAGCTGGTGCGCAGCGCCGGAGTCGCCGCCCAGCTGATGGCTAAGGAAGGAAACTACGCGCTGGTGCGCCTGCCCTCGGGTGAGATGCGGCGTATCAGCATCGACTGCCTGGCTACTATCGGTCAGGTGGGTAATGTCGACCATCGCAGTGTTAATCTGGGCAAGGCAGGCCGCAAGCGCTGGTTGGGCTGGCGGCCTACAGTGAGGGGTTCGGCGATGACTCCCCGCGACCACCCCCACGGGGGTGGGGAGGGTAGAGCCCCCATAGGCTTGCCCGGACCGAAGACACCCTGGGGCAAGCCGGCCTTGGGCTACAGGACGCGCAAGGCCAAGGCTTCCGACAGAATGATTGTCAAGCGTAGGGGGAAGTGACATAATGTCGAGGTCAACCAAAAAGGGTCCGGCGATTGACGCCAAGCTGCTTAAGAAAGTGGAGGCGCTGAACCGCTCTGGGGAGAAGGCGGTGATAAAGACCTGGTCGCGCTGGTCTACCGTCATGCCCCAGATGGTGGGTCTTACCATCGGCGTCCACGACGGGCGGCGGCACGTGCCCATCTTCATCACCGAGAATATGGTGGGGCATAAGCTGGGCGAGTTCGCCATATCCCGAACCTTCCGGGGCCACGGCTCCAGGGGGGAAAAGGTGACCCAGGTAAGGAAGAGGCCTTAAGAGTATAAATGGAAGTAAGAGCCGTATCTAAAGATACCGGCATATCGCCGCGCAAGGTGCGCCCGCTGGTGGATATGGTGCGGGGCAAGAAGGTGGACGAGGCATTAACCCTGCTTCAGTTCACGCCCACCCCCACCGCCCGCGTGGTGGCCAAGGTGGTGAAATCAGCCGCGTCTAACGCGGAGAATAATTATCAGATGGAACCAGCCGACTTGAGAATCGTCAACATATTTACCGGCGAGGCGAGGACGTTAAAGAGGTTTCGCGCCCGGGCCAGGGGGCGAGCCAGCCGTATTCTCAAGCGTTCCAGCCATATCACCGTCGTCGTCGCTGAGGAGGAAGAGTAATTGGGTCGTAAGGTTCACCCGTTCGGTTTCAGGCTAGGGGTCGTGCGCAACTGGCAGGCCAAGTGGTATGCTGACAAGAGCTATCTCGACTTCCTGCAGGAAGACCTGCAGCTTCGGAAAGCTATTGCCGCCGGATATGCCGAGGCGGGTATTTCGCTGGTGGAAATCGAGCGCCAGGCGAATAAGGTAGCTATAACCATCCATACCGCCCGCCCCGGTGTCGTCATCGGACGAGGGGGGCAGCGGGTGGATGAGATGAGGGCGAAGCTGGAAGAGCTAATCGGCAAGAGGATTCAGCTGAGTATCCTGGAGGTACAGCAGCCCGAGCTGGATGCCCACCTGGTAGCCAAGTCGGTGGCCGAGCAAATCGAGCACCGGGTGGCTTTCCGACGGGCGATGAAGCAGGCCATGTTCCGCACCATGCAGGCCGGAGCCAAGGGCATGAGAATCAGTTGTTCGGGCCGGCTGGGTGGTGCCGAGATAGCCCGCCGCGAGGTTATGCATCAGGGGCAGGTGCCCCTGCATACGCTGCGGGCCGATATCGATTACGGCTTTACCGAGGCGCGCACCACGCTAGGGCGCATCGGGGTTAAGGCCTGGGTCTACCGGGGCGACATTCTCCCCGAGACCACCCGGCCCGAGGCTGAGGAAGCCCCCGAAGCCGCTGAAGAGGCAGTAAAGCCACCGGCAGCGCCGCCGAAGAGGGCTAAGGCAAAAGCAGAAGCAGTCGCTGAAGAAAAACCAGAAGCTAAACCGGAGGCGGTCGTAGAAGAGAAAGAAGAAGCGGTCGCTGAGGAAAAGCCAGAGGCAAAGGCGGAGGCTGTCGCTGAGGAAAAACCTAAGGCGAAAGCGAAAGCGGTCGCTGAAAAGAAACCTAAGGTAAAGGCGGAGGCGGTCGTCGAGGAGAAGCCGAAGAAGAAGACCGCCAAGCCGAAGAAAGCGGCAGCGAAGAAGGCAGAGAAACCGGTAGAGGAGGCTCCAAAAGCGGAGAAAAAAGCCGAAAAGCCAGCGGAACCTCCCAAGGCGGAGAAGAAGACGACCAAGCGCAAAACCAAGAAGACCACCGGGGAGAAAGCCCCCGTAGCCGAGGATAAAGAGGAGAAAGATGCTACAGCCCAAGAGGGTGAAGTACCGCAAGAGTCATAAGGGACACCGCCGGGGCAGCGCCCAGTCGGGTAACAGCGTTGACTTCGGTGATTTCGGCCTGAAGGCGCTGGAATCGGCCTGGCTTACCAGCCGGCAGATTGAGGCAGCGCGGCGGGCAATCACCCGTTATATACGCCGTGGCGGCAACGTCTGGGTGCGCGTCTATCCCGACAAACCGGTGACCAAGAAACCCGCCGAGACCCGGATGGGTGGGGGCAAAGGCGCCCCCGACCACTGGGTGGCGGTGGTTAAACCGGGCCGGATGCTCTTTGAGATGGGTGGAGTCAGCGAGGAGGTGGCCAAGGGAGCCATGCGCCTGGCGGCGCACAAGCTGCCCATAAGCACCAAGTTTGTGGCCAGGGATACCGGCGCCGTGGAGGCGGGGGGTGATGCTGGATGAAGCTGGAGGAGATTAGGGCGCTGGGTAACGAGGCGTTAGCCAAGCAGCTGGAGGAGGCTCATCAAGAGCTGTTTAACCTCCGCTTTCGCCTGGAGACTAAGCAGCTGGTGAACCACCGCGAGCTTGCCCGGGCCCGAAAGCAGATTGCCAGAATCGAAACCGTAATCAAGGAAAGAGAACTGGGGATAAGGTGATGACCGAAGAGACCAAGCGAAAAGTCAGGCTGGGGCATGTGGTCAGCGACCGTATGGATAAGACGGTGGTGGTGGAGGTCTCTGGCCCAAAGCGGCACCCTTTGTATAAGAAGACCATCCGCCGGGTGGTCAGGTATAAGGCTCACGATGAGAAGAACGAGTGCCAGATAGGGGATAAAGTGCGAATTGTGGAGACCAGGCCCCTTTCCAAAGAGAAGCGGTGGCGGGTGGCGGAGATAATTACCAAGGGCGAAGTGGTCGAGGTTTCACCCGAAGAGATAACCCGGGAGGACCTGGAGAAGGTTATACCCGAGAAGAAGGCTAAGGAAGCCGCCGAGGTCAAAGCCGAAGCCAGCGAAGAACTGAAGGAAGAGGTCAAGCCCGAAGCTAAGGAAAAGGCCAAGAAAGAGGCCAAGGCCGAAGCCAAGGAAGAGGCTAAAGAAGAAATCAAAGAAGACACTGAAGAAGAGAAGAAGGAAAAAGCCGATAAAGAAAGCTCGGAATAGATAGCTATGATTCAAGCCTATACCAGAATGAAAGCGGCCGATAATACCGGGGCCAAGGAGATAATGTGCATCAACGTCCTGGGCGGCACCAGGCGCAAGTACGCCCGCGTGGGCGATATTATCGTGGCCTCGGTAAAGAAGGCGACGCCGAGAGGGGTGGTCAAGAAGGGGGAGGTGGTCAGGGCGGTGATTGTTCGCTGTGTCCAGCCCTATCGGCGGACTGACGGCTCTTACGTCAGGTTCGACGAGAACGCCGCCGTCATTCTAACCGATAAGAATAACCCGAAAGGGACGAGGATATTCGGGCCGGTAGCCAGGGAGCTGAGAGACAAGGACTTCACCAAGATTATCTCGCTGGCGCCCGAGGTACTGTGAAAATGAACATCAGAAAGAACGATACCGTGCTGGTTATCGCCGGTAAGGACCGGGGGAAAAGGGGCCGAGTGCGCTTTGCCTACCCCAAGAAGGAACGGCTGCTGGTAGAGGGTATCAACTTTGTCAAGAAACACAGCCGCGCCCAAGGCGCCGTCAGGCAGGCGGGTATCATTGAGCGCGAGGCGCCTATCCATATCTCGAACGTTATGCTGATATGTAATAAGTGCGATAAGCCAGTCCGGGTCGGGTCGCGCTTTCTGGCCGATGGCCGTAAGGTCCGCTTCTGCCGGTCCTGTGGGGAGGTGGTTGATTAAATGTCGGCGCTTAAAGAGAAATATAAGGCCGAGGTCGTGCCCGAGCTAATGAAGAGCTACGGCTACAAGAACGTAATGCAGGTACCGCGCCTGGAGAAGGTGGTGCTTAATATCGGCCTGGGCGAGGCGATACAGGACGCTAAGGCGCTGGAGTCGGCGGAGAAGGACCTGGCTGCCATTACGGGGCAGCACCCCATTACCACCCGTTCCAAAAAGTCTATCGCCGCCTTCCACTTAAGAGAGGGCATGACCATCGGGATGAAGGTGACGCTGCGCGGGGAGCGCATGTACCACTTCTTCGATAAGCTGGTAAACGTGGCCTTGCCCCGAATACGCGAGTTTCACGGGGTCTCCCGCGATGCCTTCGACGGGCGGGGCAACTATACCCTGGGGTTTAAGGAGCAGGTCGCCTTCCCCGAAATAGATTACGATAAAATAGAAAAGGTGCGGGGGCTGGAGGTGTCAATCGGCACCACGGCTAAGACCGACGACGAAGGCAGGCAACTGCTGGAGATGTTGGGTATGCCCTTTGTTCGAGACTAAAACGGAGTAGGAATGGCCAAGAAGTCAAAAGTCGAAAAGTCAAAGCAATCGCCCAAATACAAGGTGCAGCAGCACAACCGCTGCCTGCTCTGTGGGCGACCCAGGGCCTATATTCGCAAGTTTGGCTTGTGCCGGATTTGCTTTAGAAAGTTAGCTCTGGCCGGGCAGATTCCCGGAGTGAGAAAATCAAGCTGGTGAAGTGGATATGACTATCTCTGACCCAATAGCCGATATGTTGACCAGAATACGCAACGCCATTATGGCGCGGCACGATTCCGTGCTGGTGCCGACGTCGAGAATGAAGCTGGCTATCGCCCGCATCCTTAAAAAAGAGGGCTTTATCGCCGAATACGAGGTGATGAAGAGCAAACCGCAACGGGCGATACGCATCCACCTCAGGTACGACGATAAGAATGAGTCCATCCTTTCCGGACTGGAGAGGGTGAGCAAGCCTGGCCTTCGGGTCTACGTGGGGCGGGACGAGATTGCCCGCGTTCACGGTGGCCTGGGCATCGCCATTCTCTCCACCTCTCAGGGCGTAATGACTGGACAGCAGGCCTGGAAAAAAGGAATCGGCGGAGAACTGCTATGTCACGTATGGTAATAAACAGGGGTGATAGCAATGTCTAGAGTGGGCCTGATGCCGATAGAGGTGCCCGATGGAGTCAAGGTTGACCTCGGAGACACAGTCAAGGTGAGCGGCCCCAAGGGCGAACTCAGCCGCCGCTTTAACCCCGACATGAAAATAAAACTGAAGGATAACGTGCTCACGGTGTCGCGGCCCAGCGATAGTAAGGAACACCGCTCCCTGCACGGGCTGACGCGCAGCCTGCTGGCCAACATGGTGCAGGGGGTAACCACTGGCTTTGAGAAGCACCTCGACATCGTCGGGGTTGGCTACCGGGCGGAAAAGACGGGGGATAAGCTGACGCTGCGCATCGGCTATTCCCACCCCGTCGAGGTAACCCCTCTGCCTGGCCTGACGCTGGACGTGGAGGGGGGCAATCACATCAAGGTCAGCGGCATCGATAAAGAGGTCGTCGGCGAGATGGCCGCCGAAATCAGAGCCATCCGCCCGCCCGACCCCTATAAGGGTAAGGGCATCAGATATACCGGTGAGATTGTCCACCTCAAGGCGGGCAAGGCCGGTAAAGCGATAGGTCAGAAGGTATAATGGTTAAAGGTGGAACCAGAGCAGCCAGAGTAAGAAGGCACGCCCGGGTCAGGGCCAAGATGAAGGGCACTGCGGCTAGCCCGCGGCTCTGCGTTTTTCGCAGCCTGAACCACATCTATGCCCAGGTCATCGATGACGAGAAGGGGCATACACTGGTGACGGCTTCGACGCTTGACCAGGAGATAAAGCCCAGTGTCAACGGCAAAGCCAAGTCGGCCAGGGCGGGGCTGGTCGGCACCCTGGTGGCCAAGCGTGCCCTGGATAAAGGCATAAAACAGGTCGTTTTCGACCGTGGCGGCTACAAATATCACGGGCGGATTAAGGCCCTGGCCGAGGCGGCCCGTGAGGCCGGACTCAAGTTTTAGGGGGAGTTTTAGCCGAAGTGAAAGGACCCATAAGCAAGATAGACCCGACCGAGCTGACGCTAAACGATAAGCTGGTCTACATCAACCGCGTGACCAAGGTGGTGAAGGGGGGCAAACGCCTAAGCTTCAGCGCCCTGGCGGTGACCGGCGACGGTAACGGCATCGTGGGCATCGGCGTGGGCAAGGCTAACACCGTGCCCGAAGCCATCAGCAAGGCCAACGCCATCGCCCGCAAGAACCTGCTCAAGGTGCCTTTGAGCGGGACGACTATCCCCTACGAAATAACGGTCAAGTTCAGCGCCGCCAAGGTACTACTGAAACCCGCCGCCCCGGGCACGGGTATTATTGCTGGGGGCAGCATACGGGCGGTGGTGGAGGCGGCTGGCATCAAGGATATTCTGACCAAGTCGCTGGGAAGCGCCAACCGCATTAACACGGCTAAGGCGACCATAGTTGCCCTCAGCCAGCTTAAGGTTCCCGAAAAGGAGATAGCTAGGCGGCAGACCGGTATCGAGCCTGGTGAAGACAAGGAGGTTGAGGAGGAGGTCGTCGGTGGCTAAGCTGCGGGTAACCCTGATTAAGAGCGGCATCGGCTATGCCCAGGACCAGAAGAAAACGTTAAAGGCCCTGGGGCTTAACCGCTTAAATAAGAGCATGGTGCATAACGACAACTCCTCAATACGCGGTATGCTCGATAAAGTGAAGCACCTGGTTAAGGTGGAGGAAGCCAACTGATGTTACAGGAGAAACTTTCACCCTCTCCCGGCTCCAAGAAAGACCGCAAGAGAGTGGGCCGTGGGGATGGCAGCGGTAACGGCACCTATTCGGGACGGGGCTCGAAAGGGCAGAAGTCCCGTGCTGGTTACAAGATGCGCCCTGGCTTTGAGGGGGGGCAGTTACCCTTAATCAAGCGCCTACCGCGTAAGCGCGGCTTCACCAACCCCTTTAAAGTGGACTACAGTCTGGTGAGGCTGGATAAGCTCAGCGTTTTCGAGCCCGACAGCGAGGTGACGCCAGAGAAGCTGATGGCCGCAGGTATAATAAAATCGTTGAAGAACCCGGTTAAGATTCTGGCCGGCGGCGAAATCAAACACGCCCTGACGGTGAAGGCCAACAAGTTTTCGGCGGCGGCTAAGGCCAAGATAGAAGCCGCCGGCGGCAAAGCCGAGGAGGTGGGCAGTGGCCCAGAAGCAAAGTAGACCGCGACTGCTGCAGGCCATGATTGACGCCTTCAGTCTGCCCGATTTGAGGCGGCGGATTCTGATTACCATCGGCATCCTCATCATCTTCCGCTTCATCGCGCACGTACCCCTGCCCGGGGTTGACCTTGATGCCCTGAAAGAGCTGTTCGAGAGCAACGCCCTGCTGGGTATGCTCAACATGTTCAGCGGCGGTGCTATGAAGAGCTTAAGCGTGGCGGCAATGGGGGTATATCCTTATATCACGGCCTCCATCGTGATGACGCTGCTGGTGCCCATCATCCCCAAGCTGAGAGAGATTTCCCAGGAAGGGGAGGCGGGCCGGGACCGGATTAACCGCATTACCCACTGGCTGACCGTCCCCCTGGCCGGGCTTTCTGGCTACGGGCAGTTGGTCTACTTCCAGCACCAGGGCGTCATCGGCAGCACCGCCATCTTGCCCATGATAGCCATGATAGTGTCGATGATAGCCGGCACCATGTTCCTGGTCTGGCTGGGCGAACGTATCACCGAGCACGGCATCGGCAATGGGGTATCCATAATCATTTTTGCCGGCATTGTCGCCGGCTATTGGGAAACGGCGGGAAATCTGTTCCTGACGGCGGAGCAAAATCTTTGGGGTGTGGCTGTTTTTGTTCTGATCGCTTTAGCCACCGTCGTCTTTATCGTCTATTTTACCGAAGCCCACCGCCGCGTCCCCGTCCAGTATTCACGGAGCGTCTTTCGCGGCGGGCGTATGTACCGGCAGGCGGGCTCGACCCATATCCCCTTAAGGGTAAACACGGCGGGGATGATACCTCTTATCTTCGCCATGTCTCTGGTCATCTTCCCCGGCGTGGTGGCCAGCTACTTTATGAATCCGGCGGGTTCCGACCCTAACTTTGCCAACACGATATATAACCTGTTTAACGCTAGCAACGTTTTCTACTGGGGGCTCTATTTCCTGCTCACCATTGGTTTTGCCTTCTTCTACACCATGGTCATCTTTGAGCAGCAGGACCTGCCCAATGCCCTGCAGCGGCAGGGAGGGTTTATCCCCGGCATCAGGCCGGGACCGCATACTAAGGAATATCTGGACGGGGTGATAAAGCGCATTACCTGGGCCGGGGCTTTGTTCCTGGCTATAGTGGCCATAATGCCCTTTATCATCCAGCTTGTCAGCGGCATATCGGGAACGCAGGTACAGCTGTCCAGCATGGGTATGCTTATCGTCGTCGGTGTGGTTTTGGACACTATGAAGCAGATGGAGGCGCAGCTGGTGATGCGGCGCTATGAGGGGTTCATTAAATAGGGAGAATGGTGTATATTGTCTTTCTGGGAGCCCCAGGCGCGGGCAAGGGAACACAAGCCGCCAGTGTGGCGCGCAGGTTGAAGCTGGACTATATCGCTACCGGTGACCTGTTTCGGCAGGCGTTGGAGCGGGGGACCGAGCTGGGCTTAAAGGCGAAGTCCTATATGGAGAATGGGGTGCTGGTCCCCGACCAGATAACGATAGATATGGTTCTGGAGAGGCTTTCGGCTCCAGATAGTGGGGGAGGGGCGGTCTTCGACGGCTTTCCCCGCAATCTGAAGCAGGCAGAGGCTCTGGATGAAGCCCTGGCTCGTCAGGGCAAATCAATAGATAAGGTGGTGTACATTAAGGTATCGGAGGCGGAGGTGTTAAAACGCTTAAGCGGGCGGCGGGTCTGCCGAGTTTGTCAGGCACCCTACCACCTCACCGATTCCCCTCCCAAGGTGGAGGGGCGGTGTGACCAGTGCGGCGGCGAGCTCTATCAGCGCCCCGACGATACCGAGGAGAGCATTAAAAAGCGGCTGGAGGTCTACTCGAATGAGACCGCTCCGCTTATCGACTATTACCGCCGGGACGGCAAGCTGCTGGAGATAGCCGGCGAGGGAGGTGTCAAAGTGGTGGGGGAGAGGATAGTTGCTGCCCTGGGTGGAGAACGTTTATAGTTAAATGAGTATCATTATTAAGTCGGAGCGAGAGATTGCTCTGATGCGCCAGGCGGGGAGGATTGTCAGCACGGTGCTTGACATCCTGAGCCGAAGGGTGAAAGCGGGTATGAAAACGAAGGAACTGGATATAATCGCCGCTAAAGAGGCGGAGAAGCTGGGGGGTACCCCCTCCTTTAAGGGATATCGGGGGTTCCCGGCCAACTTGTGCGTCTCGGTAAACGAAGAGGTGGTGCACGGCATACCTGGCGAGCGCATTTTGCGCCAAGGTGATATAGTATCACTAGACTTCGGCGCTATCTATAATGGTTTTCACGGCGACGGCGCCGTTACGGTGGGGGTGGGGGAGATAGACCCGAAGGCAAGGGAGCTTATGGAGACGACCAAGGGAGCTTTGGTGGCGGGTATCGCCGCCGCCCACGCCGGAGCCAGGCTGGGCGATGTTTCGGCGGCCATACAGGGCTATGCCGAGGGGAAGGACTATTCGGTGGTGCGCGAGTATACCGGGCACGGTATCGGGCGTGAGATGCACGAAGAGCCACAGATACCCAACTTCGGGGTGGTGGGGACGGGGCCGGTGTTAAAAAAGGGCATGACCATTGCCCTGGAGCCGATGTTAAATGCGGGCGACTGGCATACCCGGCTCGGCAGCGACCAGTGGACGGTGCTGACCGCCGATGGTAGTCTTTCCGCCCACTTTGAACATACGATTGCTATTGCTGGCGAGGAAGCCGAGGTGCTTACCGCCAGAGAAGGAGTTTATGCCTAAGAAGGAGGCCATTGAGGTCGAAGGTACGGTGGTCGAGCCCCTGCCTAACGCCATGTTCCGGGTCGAGCTGCCTGACGGCCACAAGGTTCTGGCCCACATCTCGGGCAAAATAAGATTGCATTACATCAGAATCCTGCCTGGGGATAAGGTCCTGGTGGAGCTTTCCCCCTACGACCTGAGCCGCGGGCGGATTACCTATCGCTTTAAGTAGTGCGGGGATGAGTTATGAAAGTAAGAGCTTCAGTCAGAAAGATATGTGAAAAGTGCAAGATAGTGAAGCGGCGTGGGGTGGTCAGGGTTATCTGTTCCAACCCCAAGCATAAGCAGAGGCAGGGCTAAGCCTTGCTGGAGGAGGCTTGTAGATGGCGCGTATAGCCGGAGTTGATATACCGAAAAACAAGCAGGTCTTGTTCTCGCTGCAGTATATCTATGGCATCGGCCCTTCCCTAAGCCATAAGATTCTGGCCCAGGCCAAGGTCGACCCCTATACCAAAGTCAGCGACCTGGCCGAGGAAGAGGTCAACCGCCTGCGCGAGATTATCGACCGCGAACATAATGTCGAGGGCGAACTACGCAAAGAAGTCGACCTCAACATCAAACGCCTCATCGAAATCGGCAGCTACCGGGGCACCAGACACCGCCACGGGCTGCCGGTGAGGGGGCAGCGCACCCGCACCAATGCCCGCGCCAAGCGTGGTGCCCGCAAGACGGTAGCCGGTAGGGGGCAGCGGCGCGGCATGACCAAGAAGTAGTTGAGCTTGTCAGAGGAGAGATAGTATGGCACAGAAGAAACGCAGCAAAGCCAGAAGGCGGGAGAAGAAGTCCGTACCGACAGGTAGGGCTTATATCCAGTCCAGCTTTAATAACACCATAGTCACCCTTACCGACCCCCAGGGCAATGTTATCGCCTGGGGCAGCTCGGGTTCGGCGCGCTTTAAGGGTTCGCGCAAGGGCACCCCTTATGCGGCGCAGCTGGCCGCCCGCGACGCGGTGCGCAAGGGTATGGAGCACGGTTTGCGCCAGGTTGAGGTCTTCGTTAAGGGGCCGGGCAGTGGCCGCGAGGCGGCCATTCGTTCCCTACAGGCTTCAGGGCTTAACGTTACCAGCATCCGGGACGTAACCCCGATACCGCATAACGGCTGTAGGCCGCGCAAGAGGAGGCGGGTCTAAATGGCCAGATACGCATCGGCCGTTTGTCGCCTCTGTAGGCGCAGCGGCGAGAAGTTAATGCTCAAGGGCAGTCGCTGCTTCACCCCCAAGTGTGCCTTCGAACGGCGCGCCAAGCCGCCGGGGCAACAGCCCATTCGGCGGCGGCGGCTCTCCGACCGGGGGGGACAGCTTAGAGAGAAGCAGAAAGCCCGCTACAGCTACGGCATGATGGAAAGGCAGTTCCGCCGTCTCTTCGGGGAGGCGGAAAGGCAGATAGGTATCACCGGCGAGAACCTCTTGGTGCTTTTAGAAAGACGGCTGGATAACGTCGTCTATCGGCTGGGGTTCGCCGATTCACGCGCCCAGGCCCGCCAGGTGGTCCAGCACGGGCATATTATCATAAACGGGCACAAGAACGATGTGCCTTCATCTCTGGTCAAGGAAGGCGACGTCATCGGCTGGAAGAAGAGCAGCACCAAGAGCAACTATTACCAGCAGGTTGCCGCCGCTATCGAAAGCAAGGTTATCCCCAGCTGGTTGAGTCTGGACGGGGAAAATCTGGTGGGTCGGGTCTTGTCTGTGCCCACCCCTGAAGATGTCGAGGCCAAATTCCAGGGGCAGAGCATAGTCGAGTTCTATTCACGGTAAGTCACCTGATAGGGAGGTAGCACATTGTCTCGTTTGGCTATAGCCAATATAGAGTGTGTGGACAGCCAGGATAACTTCGGCCGTTTCTACGTCGAGCCGTTGGAGAAGGGCTTTGGCGTTACCCTGGGCAATGCCCTGCGGCGCGTGCTCCTGGGCTACCTTCCCGGAGCGGCGGTGACTAGGGTTAAAATCGAGGGGATTCAGCACGAATTCTCGACCATACCCTATGTCAAGGAAGACGTCACCGAATTTCTGCTCAACATTAAGGCGATTAGGCTGAAGTCCCTTTCCGAGCAGCCAGGCAAGCTGATACTGGAGGTGGAGGGTGAGAAGCGGGTTACCGCCGCCGACATTGCCGCCTCCACCGACTTCGAGATTGCCAACCCCGAGCTTTACCTGGCCACGCTGGATTCGCCCGAGGCCAAGCTCTCGGTGGAACTCGATGTCGAGCTGGGCGAGGGCTATCGGGAGGCGGAGTCGGGCGACAACATGCCCGTGGGGACGATTCCCATCGACGCCGTCTTTACCCCGGTGCGCAAGGTCAACTTTAGCGTCGAGCCGGTGCACGTCAGCCGCGAGATGCGGCGGGAACGTTTGGACCTGGAGGTCTGGACGGACGGCACCATAACCCCGGTGGACGCCATCAGCCGCGGCGCCGAGATTCTGGTGGAACAGCTGACGCCCTTTATCGATTATGCCAAGGTCTCCCGACTGGAGGAGGAGAAGGAGATGATCCGCGCCTCCATCAGCGAGGAGAAATACGATATGCCCGTGGAACAGCTCGACCTCTCCGTGCGCACCATGAACTGCCTGCGGCGCGGCGGCATCGCCACCGTGGGCGAGCTGATAAGCCGCGGCGAGAAGGGGCTTTTGGCCCTGCACAACTTCGGGCAGAAGTCACGACAAGAGGTAGAGGAGAAGCTGGATTCGATGGGGCTTTCCCTGACGGCGGCGGTCAAAGAGGAAGAGGAGAGCTAGACGATATGAGGCATAACGTGGCTGGGAGGAGACTGGGGCGGTCTTCGGCGCACCGCAAGGCGCTCTACCGCAACCTGGTCACCGACCTTTTAAACCATGAGAAGATAACCACCACCGAGGCCAAGGCTAAAGAAGTGCGCAGCCTGGCGGAGAAAATGATTACCCTGGGCAAGGACGGGAAACTCGCCGCCCGCCGGCAGGCACTGGCCTTTATCCTCGACGAGAATATAGTGGACAAGGTTTTCACCATGCTGGCACCGAGGTACGCCGAGCGCCCGGGTGGCTATACCCGTATCATCAAGCTCGGCCCGCGTTTAGGCGACGGGGCGCCGATGGTGCAACTGGAACTGGTCGAGTAGGGAGGTTTATGTGGCCGAGACCACCAAGATTTTATTAGTCATGGAATACGACGGCAGCCGCTACCACGGCTTTCAGTGGCAGGACGGCCAGCCCTCTATTCAGGGGGAGGTCGAAAAGGCGCTGGCCAAGCTCACCGGGGAGAGGCGGCGGGTGATTAGCGCCAGCCGCACCGACGCCGGCGTCCACGCCAAAGGCCAGGTGGTCAGCTTCCGGACAGGGTCGGCGCTTTCCACTGACAGCTTCGTCAGTGGCCTAAACCACTATCTGCCCCACGACATCGCCGTCAGGGAGGCTTACCGGATAGACGATAAGTTCCACGTACAGCGGGAGGCCATCAGCCGCGAATACAGCTACTACATCCTGAACCGCCCCACCCGTTCCCCGATGCGGAATGGCTTCAGCTATCAGGTGACGGGAGAGCTGGATATCGAGGCCATGAACCAGGCCTGCGCTATCCTGGTCGGCGAGCATGACTTCGCCTCTTTCGCCGCCCGCAACGGCACCGTCGATAAGAGCACGGTGCGGCGCATATTTAAAGCCGTGGTGGAGAGGGAGGGGGAGATGGTCATCTTCAACATTTCGGCCAACTCCTTCCTGATGCACCAGGTGCGCAATACAATAGGGGCGCTTATCAAGGTGGGCCAGGGAAAGATGACCATAGAAGAATTTAGGAGTATACTCGAGGCCAGAGAGCCGGCGCTGGCGGGACCGACCGCCCCAGCCTGCGGGCTTTGTCTTAACCGGGTGAATTACCCCGAGCCTCTGGAGAATTATGATGAAAACCTATAGCACCAAGGCTTCGGAGATTGAGCGCCAGTGGCACGTGATTGACGCCTCGGATAAGATTCTGGGCAAGCTGGCTACTGAGGCGGCTAAGCTGCTCATGGGCAAGCACAAGCCGACCTTCAGCCGCCACCTGGATACGGGCGATTTCGTCGTCATTATCAACGCCGAAAAGGTTCGCTTTACCGGTAAGAAGGCGGAGCAGAAGCTCTACCACAGCCATTCTGGATACCCCGGGGGATTGAAGACCATCAATCTGGAGAGGATGATGGCGGACAACCCTGCCCGTGTCATTGAACATGCCGTCAAGGGCATGTTGCCCCATAATCGTCTGGGGGCTAAAATGCTGAAGAAACTCAAGGTCTATGCCGGTGAGGAGCACCCTCACCTGGCTCAGACCGGGGCTAGCTCGAAGGGGGATTAGAGAAGATTGGTTCAGACTGAGAAGAAACAGCGCTATTTCTACGGGACGGGACGGCGTAAGACGTCCATCGCCCGCGTGAGGCTGGTGCCGGGCACGGGCGAGATTATCGTCAACGGCATCCCCTACGAGGAGATGTTTGTTCGCGCCGAGCACCGCCGCATAGTAACCAAGCCGCTGTTGGTTACCGAGAGCCTGGATAAGTATAACACCGTGGTCAAGGTGGCGGGGGGTGGCATAACCGGGCAGAGCGGCGCTATCTCTCACGGTATCGCCCGTGCCCTGGTAAAAGCCGACGAGAGTCTGAAGACGGTGCTGCGCCAGAACGGACTGCTCACCAGAGACCCTCGTGTCAAAGAGAGGAAAAAGCCCGGGCTCAGGCGGGCGCGCAAGGCGCCTCAATACACCAAGCGCTAAAATCGTCCCTCCCAGAATTTCCTTGACGCCCAAAGTTACGGCGGGTATAATCCCTTTGTGTCGTGATGCCGAAGTGGCGGAATGGCAGACGCGCTACGTTCAGGGCGTAGTGTCCGTAAGGGCGTGAGAGTTCAAATCTCTCCTTCGGCACCATTTTCACCAGGGCGCTTGTAGCTCAGTAGGATAGAGCGCAGCCCTGCGGAGGCTGAGGCCGTGGGTTCGAGACCCGCCAAGCGCACCATCTTTGGGCGGTTAGCTCAGTTGGTTAGAGCATCTGCTTTACACGCAGGGGGTCAGAGGTTCGAGTCCTCTACCGCCCACATCCATCCCCTCCAGGACTTGCACATCTACACCTTTTCTCCTCGCACCTCCCGATGGTCGAGTCCTCTGCCGCCTAATACCCACAACCCGCTAAGCTTTGAAAGAAGGCCCTTCCGTATCCTCCTCATTAACAATTTGACAACTGGCTCGGAATAGGCATTGACAGGCACTGTATGGATGGGGGTAGAATTAGCCTAAAGAGGGCGTAATAGCTAATGAGGAGGGGGCCAATGGGTAGATTAAAAATAGTTCTGCAGATACTAGTCATCGCAGTGCTGGTCACGGGCAGTGTTGTGCCGTTCTTCTTCAACACAGGCTCGGCGATGGCTCAGGAGACTAGGGCATCCCGACTGGCCCCGATTAACCCCGAGGCCCTTGAGCCAGCCAGTCCTTATGGTTACAGTCCCCCGACTATGGACTTAAGCCACCTCAGCGGATTCCAGATGCGGGAGACGAGTGCGTTACCGGCTCAGCCGGCTGCTTTTGACTGGAGGGATCAGGGCAAGGTAACTTCGGTGAAGAACCAGGACCCTTGCGGCACCTGCTGGACCTTTGGGACGACCTCCGTTCTGGAATCGGCGGTCTTGCTGGGCGAGAGTGTCGGCTACGATTTTTCCGAGCAGAGCGTGGCTCTGTGCGTTGACCGCTCCTGGGTCTACCTCTACGACGATTCTGATGAACCCTGTGGGCTGTTACCAGGTCATGGGGGCGGCAATAGTTTTAAAGCCAGCGAGGTCTTCATCAAGAAAGGGGCGGTTCTAGAATCGTGCAATCCGTACAATGGTTCTGGTTTGCAGTGTGATGGGACTTGTGTCTGTGACAGTTGCCCTTCGGTTAAGAGGGTTACCGGTTACAGATATGTAACTGGTGACGGGAGCCAAACTGCATTGATAAAAACGGCGGTATATAACCATGGGCCGGTAACCATGTCATTTTATTATACCCCGTCCGCATTATATGATGATTATGACCCAACTTACCCATATATTTATGACTACTACCCGTGTTCCACGAGCTCCAATCACTTGGTCACGATTATCGGCTGGGACGATGCTGTGCCCCATCCCGACCCTGACCATTCCGGAACCGGTGCTTGGCTAGTCAAGAACAGCTGGGGGACAACTTGGGGTAACAGTGGCTATTTCTGGCTTGCCTACGATTCAAGCTGCATGACTGGGATAGCCTATCTCGAATACGGTGACTACAATCCCAATGAAACACTCTACTACTGGGACGAAGCCGGCTACGTGGTCGATGGTGGTTATTCCGATACCTCAGCTTGGATGGCTAGCGTCTTTACCTCGGGGCAGGACGGCAACCTGACCCATGTCGATTTCTGGACAACGGATAACAATGCCGCCTACGAGATTTACGTCTATAATGATGGTGACCCATCCGACGGTCTTCAAAACCAGCTCGCCTCCAAGACGGGTAGCTGCGCCGAGCTTGGCTACTACTCTATACCGCTCACCACCCCTGTGCCGGTGACCAACGGTCAGCAGTTCACCGTTGCCGTCAAAATGACGACACCTGGCTACACCTATCCCTTGGCCATGGAATACGTGATAGCTGGCGATTGCGAGCCGCCTATACAGTCCGGTGTTTGTTACACAAGGTACCTGGGCACTGACCCCTGGGAGGACGCTGACGACTTTGCTGAGGTTGGCGTTAGTGTCTGCCTCCGGGCAAGAATAACCACTACCATGCCACCGCCCACCGAGGTCTGGGTGGACGATGACTTTGACGATTCCACCCCAGGCTGGGGCTACGACCACTTTGCCACCATCCAGGAGGGCATTGACGCCGTCTCCGGCAGCACGGTGCACGTGGCGGCGGGATATTACACCGAGAACATCACCCTGGCTGACGGGGTGGAGGTGTTGGGGGCGGGGGCAAGTGTTACCACTATTGACGGCGACGCCAGCGGCCCGGTGGTGACCGCCGATGGTGTGGGTGCCACCACGGTGCTGGATGGCTTCACCATTACCAACGGTTACACGTCTGACGCTGGCGGCGGTGGTATGCGCAACATCAATGGCTCCTCGCCAACGGTGACCGACTGCGTATTCTATGACAACTCGACTTATTACCACGGTGGGGGGATGTACAACGTCAATAGCTCGCCGACGATAATCAACTGCACCTTCTCCAGCAACTCGGCTGGTTTTGACGGCGGCGGGATGCAAAACACCAATTCCGGGGTGACGATAATCAACTGCACCTTCATCGGTAACTCGGCTGGTGACGACGGCGGTGGGATGTATACCTACAATAACTGCTCACCCACGGTAACCAACTGCACCTTCTACGGCAACTCAGCTGTTGGCAACGGTGGCGGTATGTACAATGAGAATAACGGCGCACCGACGGTGACCAACTGCATACTTTGGGGTGACAGCCCAGATGAGATATACAATGATGGTTCGACACCGGTGGTTAGCTACTGCGACGTTCAGGGGGGATACACGGGAACGGGCAACATTGATGCCGACCCCTTGTTTGTCGGTGGCGGCGACTACCACCTACAAGCGGATTCTCCTTGCATTGATGTTGGTGACAACTCGGCACCATCCATCCCCAGTACCGATTTTGAGGGCGACCCGCGGATTATGGATGGCGACGGCGACACCATAGCCGTGGTGGATATGGGCGTTGATGAGCGCCAGACGTTGGATAACAATCCACCCAACGCCCCCGACTCCCCAATCTGTGAGGGTGAAGCCAACCCCACCGGTGTCACCGACGACACCCCTGAGTTCGGCTGGACCTTCTCCGACCCCGACGGCGGAGACACACAGGGGGCCTATCAGATTCTGGTGGCTTCCAGCTCGGCTAACCTGACCGCCGACAACGGGGACATGTGGGACAGTGGCAAGGTGAGCGGCAGCGACATCGAGGTTTCTTATGACGGCCTGGCTCTTGACTGGTACCAGACCTACTACTGGAAGGTAAAGACCTGGGATAACTACAATGCCGAGGGGCCATACTGCAGCGAGCAGCAGTTCACCACCGGTATGCTGTCACACGGACAACTCAGGGTGGAGACATCCCCGGCGGTGCCGACCACGATATCTATTGACGGTATACCCAGAAGCGCCTGGGGGCTTAATTGGGTAAAGATGCCACCGGGAGAGTACACTCTATCCTTCACCGATACCTTCGGCTATCTTGCCCCGAGCGAGATTGAGGTGACCTATGAGGGTGAGGATGCGATTACTCAACCCGTAACCGACCCGATAACGGTCTATGCTGATGAGACTACCGAGGTTATGGTGCACTGCATCCAGTTAGGTAATTTGTGGGTGAGTACTGACCCAATGGTAGCCACCATTATCTCGCTTGACGGTGTTCCACCGTCCAACAACTGGGGCTTCTGGGTGGACTTGCTCCCCGGAGACTACAACCTCTCCATAAGCGATGTTATCGTCTATAAGACGCCGATAGAGGTCGAGGTCACCTATCCCGGGCAAGCGCCAGTTATTCAGGCCATAACCGCCCCGATAACAGTCGAGGCCGGGGGTACTACGGCCGTGGTCATCCACTTCATACGGCTGGGAAACCTGAAGGTGGAAACATCGCCGAATCTTGCGGCCACGATATTCGTCGATGGCGAGCCGATGAACGACTGGGGGTTCTGGGTGGACCTGGAGGCGGGGGATTACACCGTATCCTTCGAGGATATGGACGGCTACCTGACGCCGCCCCCGACCGTGGTCACCATCACCGCGGGGGTGACGACCTATGTTACCGGAGATTACGACAACGGGGAAACCATAGTAACTCCATAACTGGGCTATCTTAATTCAGCAGCGTGAAATTGAGAATAGGGATTCTACAAGAGACATTCCTGCCCTTTATCGGGGGGAGTTCCTACCGATGCCACCAGGTGTTCAAGCGGCTGGCTAGGGCGGGCCATGAAATAGATGTCTATACCGCGCAGCTCTCCCCGGATTTTAAGAGCGAAGAGGAGATAGACGGGCTGCACGTCTATCGCATCGCTACGCCCAAGGGCTTGTTGAAAGACGGGGGTGAATCGCGGGTGGTTTCTGATGCCCTGAGATTCACCATTGGTTCTTTTCTAAAAGCGGCCAGGAACGGGCGCTATGATATCTACGAAGTGAACCATTCGCCCCTTTTCCCCGCCTTTGCCGCCGAATTACTCTTAAAGATTAAACGGGTGCCGGTTTCCATCACCTTCCACGAGATCTGGAAGGAGCTCTGGTTTAAATACATCAGAAGCAAGCTTACCTGTCATGCCGGTATATTTTTAGAGCGGTTGACCACCAAAATGGGCAGTCACATCATCGCCGTGAGTGAAACCACTAAAGAGCGTCTAATAAATTGCTACAAAGTTAAACCCGAAAAAATCAGCGTCATCAGCAACGGGGTCGAGCTCGGTCTCTACCGGAGGGCAGCTCGCCCTAAAATACCCTATAAGATTGTCTATCTGGGCCGGTTGAACGAGCATAAAAAAGTCGACCTGCTTATCAAAGCCTTCCGGAGGGTCAAACAATCTATTCCCGAAGCGACACTGCAAATCGCAGGGGAGGGGCCCCAGAGGTCCAGGCTCGAAGGCTTAAGCCGAGGTACGCCCGGCATCACTTTTTGCGGGTCGGTATCAGAAGAAGAGAAAGCGAGAATCCCCAGCTCCGCCTGGCTTTACGTGCTGCCGAGTATCCGCGAAGGGCAGGGCATAACCCTGCTTGAGGCGATGGCCAGTCAAACACCTACCGTGGCTGCCTTTGTCGACGGCTCAGGTGTCATCAGCGTTATTGAAGACGGTAGGAACGGGCTGCTGGTAAAGCCAGAGGCGGAACAGCTGGCCGAGGCCATCCTGAGATACAAACGCTCCCCTGCGCTCTACGCCCGCGTCCAGCGGGAGGGGCTGAAGTTCGTCGAACCTTTGGATTGGGACAGTATCGCCGCGCAGCACGAGAATCTCTACAGGAGTATGCTCACTGAAAAAGCCGCTCGTCTATAGCATTCTGGCTGCCATCTGCCTGGCCAACTTCCTCTGGATAATGCGCCTGAACAGCCTCTATTGCCTGCCACCCGGATCCGATTCCTTTCACTGGTTGATGCACGCCAACGCCCTGGTTTCCGGCATGGGCTTCCCCATGTGGGACGAGGGGCTGTGGCAGTACCCGCCGCTGTCGCTGGTGTTCCTGGGGCTGTTCGCTAAGGTTTTCGGCGGTCTGTTCGGGCTAAAGATATTCGGGGCACTGGTGCTGGCCGTTCTGCCCTTCTCCTTCTTTGTCTTGGTGAGGAAGATGTTCGGCTCTTCGGTCGGCTTGGCGGCGGCGGCGTTTATGGCCATCACCCCCATCTTTTACGAGATGTGGGGCTACGGTATGTACCCCAATCTTTTCGGTTTCTCCATTCTATTTCTTACCCTCTTTACCATTATCAAGTTTATGGAGGAGAAAAACCGAAAGTGGGGCATTATCGCCATAGCCATGAGCGTCATCCTCATGTTTTCCCATCACCTGACCAGCATTGTTTTTCTGGTATCTGTAATCTTATGGACAGTGCTTTGCCTAGCGACAAGGCAACGCGTCCGGGAGCTGGCGTTGGTCAGCGTGGCCGCTTTTATAACCTTCGGTCTGTACCGCACCATTGTCACGCCGCAGTTCACCATATTTAATCCCAGCGCGCTCTTCGTACTTACTGTGGACTACGATAGATTCCT
The DNA here is from genome assembly GCA_034419075.1 of Dehalococcoidales bacterium. GTDB lineage: Bacteria > Chloroflexota > Dehalococcoidia > Dehalococcoidales > BS750m-G39 > E44-bin88. The sequence continues at coordinate 29,183 of DAOULR010000001.1, forward strand.
CTGGGTCTTTAAACACCTGTCCATTTTCATCGTAATCGGCCTGTGTATCGTTTACAGCTGCTATCGTATCTACAAGAGCAAGCCCGCTTACTCGCTTATGCTTATTTCGCTGGTGGCATCCTCATTTGCTATAGCCTACGGTCTGCCCTTATTCAGAATCGTCCTCGACCAGGCCAGGTTCTTAATCTTCAGCCTGCCCGCCTTTATTATCGGGGTGGCCTACCTCATCTATGAGATTAAGCCCTCGGCCCGAATCAAATCCCTGACTATAATTATCGTGGTGGTGGCGCTCTTGAGCGTCAGCGGCTATATCGGGGTGAGGACCAGCTGGGAAATAAATCGCTTCACCCGCTGCTCCAGCGCCGAGATTACCACGGCGCAGTGCGACGGCGACATCAAGGAAATGGTAGATTGGGTTAAGGCCAATACTGACGGAAACGATGTCTTTGTCGCCGAGCAGTATCTGTCCAAACCTATTATCGGGCTGGGGGAAAGGCGCGCCCTGGAGGCGATTAACCCTGCCTACCTTTTCATGGAAGGCGAAATCGAACGCTCAATAATTGCCGACAGCCTGCTCAACGCCAACTATGAGATTAACCACCCCTCCTTTAGAATTAGGGACCAGTACCCGTTGCAGAACCATAACCCTATTGTCGGGCTCTGGGAGCGCGGTTATTACCACGATATCATCTATTTCTCAGACGAGTTACTTCAGGTGGAATTGATAGAGGACGGCTATACCTTCATTGAGTCACCCCGCGCCCAGTTATCGGAATTGGAGTCGCCGCTATCCGTCAGCTATTTTAATCCTCGCGTGACCATCAGCCGGACGGTCGAGATTGAGGAGGGGGGCGTGCGCGTCATCTTCTCCGCCGAGCCGCGGGGCCAGGATGTAACGCTGGTCAGTATGACGGTATACGGCTGGCGGCCCTGGCATAATTATAACCTGAGGGAAATCATCTTCAGCGAACCAGAGCTTATTTTGGTCGACGATGATGTCAACGCCCGCATCACCCCCCAGGGTTATACCCAGTTGGACTACTATCTGGCTGACCCGATTTATGAACAGGCGGGCTTCAGGGCCACCTTCGAGCCCGAAAATAACCATATCATAGCCGATTTCTTTATTCCCTACCGATATCACGCCGAGGGGGAGCCCCAGATATTTGAAGCAGAGAGGTTGATTGAGGAATATGGCGTCGCTTATTTCGCCGTGCTCAACGGGGACGAAAGGCAGACTTGGTTTTTGGAGAATAATCAGTATACTATAGTATATAGTAATTCGTCGATAACTATTTACGGCGCCAGACGAGGATAGCAAGGAGGTGGCATGTCACTACAGATACAGCCATACTACGAGATACTCCCCCCTTTCTGGACGGCTAAGACGATAGGCTTTATCGCCCTGGGTGCTGCGGCTGTCTGTGCCATAGGTTACTTGATTTACCTCTACCATGATAGAATCGCCGACTTTTTCCGGCGCTGATAAGAAAGTTCTGTCTGGGGGAGCGAAATGTTTGCCGTTTTGATTAACGTCTCCTTTGCCGTGCTGGCGGCGGTGGGTACAGTGAGCCTGGGGCTGGCTTTCCGACAGCGTGGGGCCCTGGAGCTGTCGGTGCCCTATCTCTGGTCGCTGGTGACCAATAAATGGTTCATATTGGCCCTGGTGCTGGGCTTTAGCTCGCTGTTTTTCCGCTACGCACTTTTGAAATTCCAGGGGCTGGCCCAGTCCTCCTACTATCTGCAAACATCCCTGATTGCCGTCTATATCCTATCCTTTTTCGTTTTGGGGGAGCAGTTTACGATTAAAATGGGTATCGGCGCTATCCTTATACTAGGTGGAGTTACCCTTATCGGTATAGGCTGATGACGGAGTGGGACGCTTTCTGGGAGAAGAGAACCAAGCGGGAAAAGACGTTAAACCGTCTGGGAGTTATTTTTAACCGCGCTTTTGCCCGACACATCGCCCGCTACATGAAGGCAAATTGCTCTGGTGGGCCGATCCTGGAGATAGGAGTGGGGCGGGGGGTCTGTTCCAAGACGCTCAGCCAAATGGGCTATGACTGCACCGGCGTCGATAATTCGGAGTTTGCCTTAAAACTAGCTAAGAAGGAAAACCTCAACGCCATTTTTGCCGATGCTCGCCAGCTTCCTTTCGGCTCGAAAACGTTTGAGGTGGCTTTCAGCCAGGGATTGCTGGAACACCTTTCTCCCAATGACAGGCTTGTCGTCTTGAGCGAGATGCGCCGCGTGGCCCATGTCGTCATCAATTCGGTGCCGATGAAATACGGGGTGATGGATATTGGGGAGAGGGCTTTCCGCTGTTTCGGCCGGAAGTGGCCTTATCCAGATGAGAAGAAGTATAAAAAATCCGAGTTTGTCGAATTGATGACAACCTGTTTTAAAACGGTGAGAGTTGAGCAGTTCTGGTGCGTGGACTGGATAGCCTATTGTAAGTGATTTTATATTTGATTTAGCCGTTATATGAGGAAGGGCAGTCTTTTCCCTTGAATAAAAAAGTCCGTTTTGTTCAATTTCGCAATAGCTTGATTTAAACTACTACCATAGCTACAATCCCATAAGGTAAATAAATACAGCTTAAGGAGGTAAAAAGGATGAAACAAAGAGCACCTGCTTTACCAGATTCCCCAACCTTCCAACAGCTTTGGGATGCTCTTGGCTCAAAGCTAATTGAAGCCGCACAGGAGCGATTGCTTTACACGCAGGGGGTCAGAGGTTCAAGTCCTCTACCGCCCACATCCATCCCCTCCAGGACTTGCACATCTACCCCTTTTCTCCTCGCACCTCCCGATGGTCAAGTCCCCTACCGCCTTTACTCACCACTCCACCAGGGATGCAAGTCCTCTACCGCCTCTCATCACTTGGGCCACCATCAGAAACGCAGTGTAGCCTGCCTTAAGAGATACCCAATGCTTGGGAAGCTTTTTCGATATCGGGTGGCTTAACCCAGAGGATGGCTCCATAACGCCAGTCGCCGGTGTCAATGGCTTGCATGGCTGTGATGTTGACCCCGGCTTGTTCTAGCTTGCCAAGTATGTCGGCGACAGCACCTACGTGTTCCCACTCCCAAACCAGGAAAGCAACCTTTGGTCCCACCAGCTTGACCCCTGCTTTTTGTGCCGCCGCAACGAGGGCATCTCCGCTGGATGGCACGAGGTCGAGCTGACTACGCTGCTCGCTCAATGGGAAACCATTGAAAGCGATCAGATTGACACCTTGTCCCTTGAGTACCTTGAAAACCTTAGCCGCCGCTCCAGCCTTATTGGGAACCACAGTGTAGTAGTAATTAATACGCTCAATACGCTGCTCAACACTGCTCATGGCAGGCACCTCCTGTGAGGAAATCGGCTTGATTTATCTTAGCTTATCATAGGCGGGTCGGGTTGTGTAGTCAAGCAAAAGCGTTCTACATTTCTCCATCACTCAGAATGTTACTCATGAAAAATGCGGCATGGATGTGGCTTAATCCCGTTTCTCCTCGTATGCTATAATGGCTTTATCTCCAATTATGGTCGGAAATCATGGAAGAAAGCTTTTTATAACCAAATCATGGAAAGTTATTAAAGGAAGGATAAAATAATAAAGAGATGAAAAGATTTGAAAAACTGCTCTCACCATACTACATAGGTAAGGTAAAGACCAGAAACCGGCTAATCAAATCAGGCGCGTCGACACTGTACTGGCACGACGATGAGCTCCATATGAACAAGACAATGCTAGCCTACTACGAGGCCATAGCCAGGGGCGGTGTCGGTCTATTGATAGTAGAATCCCCAACTATTGATTATCCTTCGAGTTCCCGCTGGAGCCAGATATACCGCTTTGACGATGATAAATACATTGAGGGCATGAGCGAGCTGGTACAGGTAATCCACAAGCACGGCTGCCCGACCTTCATGCAGATGGTCCACCTCGGCCCCTGGCAGAACCCGCTGTTCTCTAACCAACCACCTATTTCCAACCTACCGCCAGTAGGAGCCTCGCCGGTCAAACTGGATTCACCGGGCGATTTTCAGCGTGACTTGATTAGAGAACTCACCATCCCCGAGATTAAGAAAATCGTGGATAAGTTTGCCTCTGCCGCAGTGCGGGCGCAAAAGGCTGGCTTTGATGGGATAGATATAAACGCCGGCAGCACCCATTTGATGCATAACTTCCTGTCTCCGTTCTGGAACCGAAGAAAGGATGCTTATGGTGGCAGCCGGGAAAACAGAGCCCGATTCTTAGCCGAAATCATCAAGGAAATCAAAAGTCGTTGTGGACAGGACTTCCCGGTCGCGGTCTGTATGAACGGCATCGAAATCGGCCGGACCGTCGGTGTCGATGACAACCAGTGTATGACAGTTGAAGATAGCCAGGGGCTAGCCAGGATAATAGAGGCGGCTGGCGCCGACGCCATTCAGGTAAGAAATCAGTGGTTGGGCTACCACGTCGGCGGCTTTCTCCCTGACTACCTTTTCTACCCGGAGCCTCCCATCCCCCTGAAAGACTTTCCCAAAGAGTACAACGCCAGCCATCGTGGGGATGGAGCTAATATATACCTGGCCGAAGGCATGAAAAAGATACTATCCATTCCCATCATCGTGGTCGGCAGACTTGACGCTGAACTTGGGGAGAAAGTCCTGCGTAAAGGCCAGGCCGACTTTATCGCCACAACCCGGAACATCTTCGCCGACACCGAGTTTCCCAACAAGATTGCCGCGGGAAGATTGGAGGATATTGCCCCCTGCACGCAATGCGGCACCTGTTTGGACCAGACTATCCAGATGAAACGGCGCTGCCGGATTAATGCGGCTATAGCCACTGAGAAGTATACCGTCGACCCAGTAAAGAAGCGAAAACAGGTAGTCGTGGTTGGCGGTGGGCCAGCCGGTATGGAGGCGGCCAGGGTGGCGGTGCTGAGGGGACACGAAGTAACCCTTTACGAGAAATCGTCTAAGCTGGGCGGACTTCTCGACCTAGCGGCGCTGATAAAAGGAGTCGAGCTTGAAGACCTGCCCGGCATGGTCCGCTACCTTAGAACTCAGCTTAATAAACTTGGAGTAAAGATAAGGCTCGGCAAAGAGGTTGATAGCTCGATAATCGAGGAGACCAAGCCAGATGTGGTCATCGTAGCCAGTGGCGGCACGCTTACCGTACCGGAGATAACCGGCATAAACAACAAGAATGTGGTCACGACTCCCGCTCTGCACCGTCGGGTGAAGCCATTCTTGAGACTTTTCGGGCCGAGACTGCTGGGCTGGCTGACCAAATTCTGGTTGCCCATCGGCCAGAGGGTCGTCGTCATCGGCAGTGGCATACACGGTTTTGAAACTGCCGAGTTCCTGGTCAAGCGCGGCCGGAAGGTCACCATCGTGGACACCGCTGAGGAGCCGGGCGAAGGGATGATAGACTTCCGTCTGGGGTTATCTCTGGACTGGTTCGATAAAAAAGGGGTGACCCTGATTAACGGCGTTAAGTCTATGGAGATAACGGCTAAAGGGCTGAGCTTCGTTAGCCGGAAAGGGAAGAAAGAGACCCTGGAAGCCGATAGCGTTATCCCCACCGCGCCGCTGACGGCAAACACCAGCTTATTTAAGAGCCTTGAGGGGAAAGCCCCTGAGGTTTATGCCATTGGCGACTGTGGCCAGCCCCGCATGATAGTAGACGCCATTGCCGATGGCTGGCAAATCGGTAATAAGATATAAGAAGAGAGCTAGCAAAAATTTCACGGAAAGAGGTGCGTCATGACCTTAGAGGAAATGGGAAAAAGGCTGAAGGCGGCCGAGGGTGCTCTAGAGGAGTTGGGCAAGAGGGTCAGGGTTACCGAGGATATTCAGGAGATTCACGAGCTACAAAGGCGCTATATTAATGCCCTGATATGCACCGAGTGGGACGATTGCGCCGACTGCTTTGCCGAAAACGCCAAGGTCGATGTCTACCTCCACGAACCAATCGAGGGCAACGCCGCCATTAGAAAGTGGTTCAAAGAGGAGCTTTCCAAGACACATGCCGGCAAGGAAGGTGACATTGTCGTTCACCCCGTTATCAAAGTCGACGGGGACAAGGCCACTGGTAAATGGCTGCTGTATATGATGTATTGCTACCCCCGCACCGGGCAATCGCTATTCTGGGTACAGGGATTCTATGATAATGAGTATGTAAGAGAGAACGGAAAATGGAAAATCAGCCTTATGTATTGGCGGGAGCGCATGGGGCTGCCCGGCAGCGGCCCGCCGGAGGGCCTTTGGTAAATAAAACCGGGAGGGCACTATGAAAGTTGCCGTGTATGAAGGAGAAAGGTCCCTAAAGTTGCAGGAGCGGCCAAAGCCAAAGGCCGCCCCCGGCGAGGTAATTGTCAAGATAAAGTACTGCGGCATCTGTGGCACCGATGTCCACGCTTATCTGCACGAAGGGCTGCTACCGCCAGGGCTGGTCCTGGGCCACGAGAACGTGGGTACTATCGCCGAAATGGGAGAGGGGGTCGAAGGCTGGAAGGTAGGTGAGCGCGTGGTAGCTGGCCCTCCCGGAATGTGCGGAGAATGCTACTACTGTAAGCATGGCTACCCCACCCTCTGTGAGACCGGCTTCAGCCGGACCAACGGACTCGCCCCGGGTCACGACGGCGGCATGGCGGAGTATATGAAGGTGCGCGAGCCGAAGACCATGCTGCACCGGATTCCCGATGAAGTCTCCTTTGAGGATGCCGTCCTGATGGATACCATCGCCGTGGGCCTGCGCGGAGTCCTGCAGTCTAAGTTCCGCTTTGGGGATAACGTGGTGGTGGTCGGCGCTGGCTCTATCGGATTGGGGGTCATACAGTGGCTGAAATTGGGCGGGGCGAGGCATATTACCGTCCTCCAACCTTCCCCCCAGAAACGGGAGCTTGCCCTCAAGTTCGGTGCCGATGTGGCTTTGAACCCTCTGGAAGAAGGCGATGCCCTGGAGGGGAAGGTCAAAGCCTTCTACGGCGGCATCGGGGCCGATGTCGTCTTTGAGTGTGCCGGCACGCCCCAGGCAGTTAAGACAGCTCTAGAGGTCGTCAGGGGCGCTGGTCAGGTGCTGCTCCTCGGCGTAAGCGGCGAGGAGACGCCTTTAGTCGAGGCAATGCTGGTGCAGCGGGAAATAGAGCTTAAGGCCACTCTGGCCTATGGCGAGGATGAAATTCGCCTGTGCCTTGATTTTCTAGCGCGGCGTCGCTTCAATACCGAGGGCATGGTGTCGGACATTATCAGCCTTGATGACATCGTGGAGAAGGGGTTTGAAAGGCTGGCAACAACCAAGGGTCTGGTAAAGGTCCTGGTGGCTCCATAGCTTGGAGGCAACTAATTTGGCCGAAACAAAGCAGCCCAAAATAATTGGCTTGTCATGTGGTAGAGTAAACGGCAACTGCGAAATACTTCTAAAAGAGGCCTTGATGGCCGCTGAAGAGCTGGGGGTTCAATCTGAAATAATCCGTGCTATGGAGCTAAGAGTAAAACCATGCAAAGGTTGTGAAGCCTGCACTATAGCACTGGGAAGGGGCAAAGAACCGAGGTGTGCCATCACCGACGATGATGTTCCCTGGATTTTGGACAAGGTTCTAGTGGAGGATTGCGCCTTGATAGTTAGTGCCCCAGTATATCACTTAAGAGCTAACTCATATTTTGAGGCAATTCACGAAAGAATGCTGCCAACCATGTTCCGGCACCCGGAAATTACTGAGAAAACAAGGATAGGTGGTATTATCTGCGTCGGCGGCGGAGAACCCGAGTGGACGCCCCTAGGTCTCACCTCGATTAACATTTTTATCCAGCATACCCGCAAGCTGGTCGACCAGATGCAGTCCAATTTTTATCAGCGACCGGGCTCAGTCCTGCTGGAGAAGAAATACATTGAACGAGCCAGAAAACTGGGACAGAATGTGGCCAGGGCGATGATGATGCCGATCGAAGAGGTGAAATACGTCGGCGAGGATACCGAAGCATCCTGTCCCGTCTGCCACGGCGACGTCTGGAAGGTGCCGGGCGAACTCTCTGATGTCTACTGCCCAGTATGCTGGGTACACGGAACCATACATGCCGACGGAGACAAGCTGAAGGTTAAGTGGGACGAAGACAATGTAAAGAATCCCCGATTCTCCACAAAATTCATCGGCAAGCACCTGGATTTCATCACCGAATCGCACCAAAAATTCTTTACCGAAGGCCAAAACAAAATAAAAGGGCAGTTAGAGAAATACACCTCGTACGGTAAAATCATAAAGCCGTGATATTGATTCAGGTTTCAAGAATTACTAGCCCAGTTAGTAAATGGTTTGGAAAAGGGAGGGCCCATGCTGTTCGAGGAAGTTAACCAGCTCTTAGAGCCAGGATATCTGCCCATGGAAACCGGCTATTGCCGCTTACCGAACGGGCAGTCGTTTGCCGCCACTCTGGTCAGGATGCCCGGCTGCCAGGCGAAAATGCTCGACTGGTGGTTTGGCTCTTTTCTTAGAGATACTGAGACCTATAAGCAATGGGACCCAAAAGCTCACCTGCGTTTTGAGTGGGACGATAAATGGAGTCCGGGACACTATATTGGTGCCAGCCACTATGGTGAGGAACACTTGGCCGGAGAGGTGCTTAAGTTCGTAGTCAAATTTGATGACCCTGCCCTATTCTTCGACACCTCCAGGTTTAAGGAAGCCAGGGTGGGGGCTGTCGTCTGTGGCCAGGGCTTTCTCCCTGACGGAACGCCGGACGGGCGTTTTGTTCATCTTGCCCGCGATACCGACTATGGCTGCGAAGTACGCAGCCGATTCTGGATTTATAGTGGCGACGAGAAGATAGCCCGGGGGCATATGGAGCATTGTCTTTCTGAAATGGGTTATATGGCTGACTTGCTACCTAGTGTCTATCCCAAGGAGCCTGGTGACCAATAGTTATCAGTGGGCCGGTAACGGCAACGCGCTTACCGTTTTACTTTCCCAATACTATGCCCGCGGGGTCTATTTCCTCACGCAGTATTCTTAAATGCTCCTCTGAAGGCTCGGGACTGGTGGCAACCTTGTCAGGAATGATAATTTCAAAGCCGCTGTTCTCTTTTACCTCGGCTATACTCACGCCCGGATGTAACGAGATTAATTTAAGCCTTTTTGTTTCCTCATCGAAGCCATAGATGCCCAGTTGGGTGATAACCCGATACGGTCCTGTGCCGGCCGGTAATCCGACCCTTTCCCTACCCCCCGGCCCGTCTAAGTAGCCGGGGGTGGTTAAGAAATCGACCTTGCTGACGAAGGTTCTCTTTGACTGATTGGTAATAGTGGTTATGAGCCTTTGCGAGAAAGAGGCTACATCATTAGCCCCGCCACTACCGGGCAAGCGAACTTTGGGCAAGTCATGGTCACCTATAACGGTAGTGTTGATATTTCCGTACCTGTCCATCTGGGCGGCGCCTAGGAATCCAAAATCTATATATCCCGCTTGGGAAATTGACATAACATCGTGCATGCTGGAGGCAGCTATAGCTCGATGAAAGGTTCTGGATTCGCCAACCGATATGGCTAGTTCAGGTAGCTGAGGTCCTACCCCACCAGCCTCAAACACGATAAGTAAATTAGGGGCATGCGTTTTCTGCGCCAGTGTGGCGGCTATTATGGGAAGCCCCGTGCCCACAAAAACAGATTTTTTGTCCTCTAAGACACTGGCGCCACTGAATGCCAGGAATTCCCTTAGATTATATCTATCTTCTTTTATCATACATCTAAATCCCCGCTTTCCTAAGTAAGGCCGAAACCTATTTCCGCCATGGAGCCCTCATTGGTTCTTTAAGGAATTCCCTCCTCTTCAAGTAGTCCAAGCGCTCTATGCCACCGCAAAGCTCCAGATAGTCCTCAAAGTTATTAACGCTAAAAACATATTTCTGCAGGTACTCATCCACACCCGGTGCGGTTTTACTCAGCTTGAGCCATTCCGCTATGTGGTCTTCGTCATAGTAATACATCCCGGGCATCTCAGTGGGGTGTGAGCCATACGGAGCTTCAACAACGGCATCGACGACAAAGAAGGGGATGCTTGTTTTCCAGGGTTCTCCCCGGATAGATTCATTATCTATTATTTCCTCGGTAGTAATTATTAGTCTCCGAGCGCACCTGGAGAGTTCAAAGTCTTCCACCAAGATGCCATCTATTTGAGCATTACCATATACGTCACAACGGTGGACATGGATGAAGGCCACATCAGGATAAGCCGCCGGAATCAGATTGATTGGCTTGCCCGAGAAGGGGTCAGTGACTACCTTGCAACTACTATAACTACCGGTATCAGTACCAAGCAGGTTACGACTGGGTATAAAGGGAAGCCCCATCATCGCCGCCAGCCACCGCCATTGGTAGCCGGCGTTGCTGGTTTCGGCAACTACCTTACATTGGCCACTCTCTACCATCCTCCTCGAAGCCGGAGATAATCCCCTAAGCTCATGGCCGAAGGAATACGCCACCTCTACCTTATTTACACAGCCTGAACCTACTAAAAGGTCAAGGTCATGGACGGCGGTTTTACCAGCCATACTCAGATTACGCTTCTTTTGCCTGATTATCTCGTAAATGATAGACATGGACACTCTTACGTGCCCGAACCCACCACTAGCGATAAAATCTCCATCATGAACAAATTTAGAGACGGTCTCCTGGGCTGACATGGTTTTATCCTTTAGCTCGCGAGACTTGTTTTCAATCACCCATCTTCTAGCCTCATCCGGGTCGTGCCAACCCAAAAGTTCTCCTTTGCCTTCTTTTAGTACCTCCATCTTCGCCTCCTCAATTTAAATAACCTAACTCGAGCTAATTATAGCCGGCTCTCCTATCAAAAATACATTTTATCACGCCTTATAGATCCTGCAGAGCAGCGCCCGGAATGTCACCGAGCCCATGGCCGGGTCGTAGGGAGGTTCGTTGCTGGTGAGGACGTTGGCGTTGCTTTTCCATAAACCATGGTCCGGGGCTGGGTCTTCAGGGTACCACCATGATGCTTGGGCCGCCACCACTCTGGGGTCCAACCCGGCAAAAAGTTCAGCTAGTTGCTTTATTCTACCCCTCGGCGTTTCAATCCACACCCATTCTCCATCCTTAATCCCCAGCTTTTCCGCAGTCTCAGGATGGATTTGCACTATTGGGTATGGCTGTCTTTCTCGCAACCGGGGTAGCTGACGGTATTGGGAATGAAAATAGTAGGGCGAGCGAGCGCCCGTAGAAAGGATAAAGGGATATTCCTGAGCCAGTTCTGGAGTTGAATAAGGGCTTTCGTTGGGTTCAATATAATAGGGCAGGGGGTCATAACCGAGCTTTTCCATTTTAGTCGAGTAGAGTTCCACTTTTCCTGTATTGGTGGCAAAGCCGCCCCCCTTTCTCCAGTAGTCTGTCTTATATTTATAGTAGGGCTGCTCTTTGCCCATCTTGGCCAGAAATCCCAACCGACTAAATTCCTTCCAGGTTATATTGGCTTTTCTCAGTTCGTAATCAAGCATCTCTTCAACGCTGTCAAACCAGTATTCGGGGGCAAGCCTTTTGCCAAGCTCATTGAATATCTTGTTGTCTGGCCAGGCTTCTCCCGGAGGGTCTACCACTTTGTTTATGGCACCAATAATGAAACGAGGGTGCATATCATGAATGTCATCTGTCTCCAGCCAGTGGGCCGCCGGCAGGACTATGTCAGCATACTCGGCAGTGGGGGACATATAAAGGTCGACTACGGATAAAAACTCTACGTTTAATAGGGCCTCTTTTACTTCTTTAGTATTGGGGTAAGCCACCAGCGGGTTAGTTCCCTGGAGATGCATGACCCGGATGGGGGCAGTCCCTTCCTTCAACTGCTTAAACATGGTATGCATATGAGCCATGGCGAGAGAACCCAGTAGCTTAAATCTATCGGCTCCGATGGCGGTCTCCTTCGGTGCCGGCACCTCCCTGGCGAAATCTTCCAGCGGACCGGTATCGGGGGGCACCCAGTTAATCATGCTGCCCGGTCTTTCTATATTTCCCGTAACCGCCATAAGGCAGACTATCGCCCTCAGGGTCTGTACGGAATTATTGTTGGCCTCCAGGGCTTCTCCCATCTGGATGCAGGCGGGCTTAACCGTAGCCAGTATCCTGGCGGCCTTTACGATTTTTTCCTGCGGGACCCAGCTTATTTCGGACACTCTTGCCGGAGGATAGTCTTGAACCCTTTGCTTAAGCTTGTCGAAGCCATACGTCCAGTTCTCGACGAACTCCCGGTCATACAGCTCCTCGTTGATTATCACGTTGAGCATGCCGAGGGCCAGGGCGGCATCGGTGCCGGGCCTGACCTGCAGCCATAGGTCGGCTCTGCCGGCCAGGCGGGTAGCCCTGGGGTCGATGAGTATCAAATGCTCCGCCTTCTTCAGCGAATTAAGAAACCAGACCGCCATCTCGCCGTCGGCGTTAGTGATTTCCAGTTGTTTTCCCCAGGAAATCTGAGTCTTGGGGTACTCCCCACCCCAGCCGTGGTAATCACAATACAGTCTGCCCCCGACCATCATGCCGAAAACGGCTAGCTTCGGGCCATAGCAGAAATCGGTGGGCGCGCCCATGTTTGGCGTGCCGATAGAGCGGGCAAACCTGAAGGTGTATCTATTGTAGCCCCGGCCGGTTCCCTGGCAGATAGCTACGGAACTGGCTCCTGATTCTTCAATACTGCCCTTTATTTTACCGGCAACTGTCTCTAAGGCTTCTTCCCAACTGATTCTTTGCCACTGACATCCTCCCCTCTCCCCTTTTCTCTTCATGGGATATAGAATCCGGTTGGGGTTGTAAACATCCTGAATGCTGGCCAGACCCTTGGCGCACATCGTTCCTCTGGTTGCTGAATCCGGGTTGCCTTCAACACGGGTTATCCTGCCGTTCTCCACAGTAGCCAGTACCCCGCAGCCGCCGTGGCAGCTCTTGCAGGTAGTCTTGATAACGGCTTTATCAGTGCGTCCTTCCATACCGGCTGTCTCTATGACCCCAGTCAACAGGCGCTATTTACTTCTTTTCTTTGTGCTTGCTTTTTTCCGTTTTCTTGCTCTCTTCAGCAAGCTTCTTGGCGCGTTCCTCATCGTGGAAAAGGACCTCTTTGCCGGCAAACCATTCTCTGGAGCTGATATTGGCATGCTCCACATTCTTGCAGAAGTCTCCGAACATTTCCGTGCCGAAGGTCATGTCAAGGTCGTCAACAATGCGCTGCTTCCAAGGTCTTTTAACAACCTGAGCGGTCAGGCGTCTGACGGTGCGGTGCCGGGCCATGATGAAATCGGCGATTTCATACGCTCTGGGGATCAACCTGTCGTATGGAACCACTTCGTTTACCAAGCCATATTCCAGACACTGCTGTGCGGTGAGCTTCTGACTCATATACATGGCGTACGCGGCTCTCCGGATGCCCATAAGCTCAATTAAGCAGCTGTGGATGCCGTCCCCGGGGACGATATCATACAGGAAGTGTGGGTCAGCAATTACGGCATCTTCGGCCATAATGCAGATATCGCACATCAGCGCCAGTTCGGCGTGTCCGCCGGTCCCGTTCAGCACGCCAATCGTCGGAACCTCTACGTCCTGAATCATGGCGATAAGCATCCGGCGACCGTCAATGAACATATGCTCATACCTGGTGTATTCCGGTTCTGTTATCTCCGGCTTCCAGCTTTCGGGCTCGAATTCGATAATCCAGTCTTTTCCTGTCCCGGTAAAGATTACCAACTCAATGTCAGAGTCGCTGCCTACAGTACGCCACATCTGGCCTATCGCCCGGTGCAGTTCCATACTCCATAACTGCGGCCCTCCGTTTGTATGCATCCTGACCAGAAGTACGCCGTCATCGCGCTTTTCCATAATGAAGTGCTCTTTGAACATCTCCTTATAGTCTTCGTAATTTGGCCACTTCACGAACTTTGTCCGAGGCATAATGATTCCTCCTTTATTTTAGGATTTATTTTGGCTCTTGATGGCTCGCTTCTTAAAACCAAGCAAAGACTTCCCGGTTTAAAAGCTCATACCGCACCGGTTGGACCTATTTTATCTCGTCTTCCTCTTGGCCGCCGTTAATGCGGGGACGGATGACCTTACCCTTCCTCTCGGCTTTGCGAACCAGGTCGGCTTCTTCGTGAGCCCAGTGCCAGTAATTAACCTCGTGGGGCGAATGCTCGGTGGCGGTGACGTACATCTCGCTGGCAAAGGAGCCACGCACCTCGTTTGCGATATCTTCCTTCCAGGGCTTGCGGAGTATCTGGGTAGTAATACGCCGGGTTACTCTAGAACCGGTGCACATAATGAGCTCAGCGATTTCCCAGGCGCGTTTGTAGCAGGATTCGAGGTCAGGGCAGATCTCATTGACCATACCGAGAGCAAGGGCCTTTCGGGCCGTGATGATCTCTCCGGTTAGCTCAGCATAAGCGAATCTCTTGCGGCCCATGAGCTCGCGCCAGGGGATCTGAATGCCGTCACCGGGAACCATGTTGACGCGGAAATGCATATCCGTCGTCCAGGCATCCTCAGTGCAGAGGGTGATATCGCTTAACAGTACCAGGTCCGTGTGGAAGGCGGCGCCGTTCCAAATCCCGATGGTGGGAACCTCAACGTCAAAAATCTGACCTTCTATGTCATTGGTGCCGTCATAGTACTGATATTCATACATCCTCCAGGCCACTTCCGGGTTCGAGGCAAACTCGGTAGCCGGTTCCCATTTTTGAGTCTTTTCATTGAACTTGCCGATGCCTTTAGTGAAATCCTTGCCCATGCCGCCCAGGATTATGACCTCATTGTCCGGGTCCCGGCCTGCCCAGTCGAAAAAGTAGTGCAGGGCTTGGTGGTGGGAAGCCCCCCACTGCATGCTGTCGCCGTTGGAATGAAGCCGCGCTTCGAGGATGCCATTCTTCCGCTTCATCAGGAGGCAATGCTTGAGCTTTTCCGAGTACTCTTCAAAAGGCACATGGGGAATAGTCCCTATTTCCTCATGCGGCATCTCCTTGCGCTTTCCAGCATCGGATTCATAATTGGCTCTAATCATTATTTTCTCCCTCCTTTTACTAACTTCACAGGAATTTTTGACCTGCCCTCACTAATGATACCACTCTTTAAATAATTATTGACGAAATACACTCTCCTCCTGCAATGTGTCAAGCAACCACAATCCTTCTCAAATCAAAGCTCCGGCGATGCGCTGGGGTTAATAGCCAAGCCAAATGAGCTTCCCTAAAGCAACCCAGTACACTGATGCCTACACTACTTTTCTATTTTACTGCATTGTGCCGGGTAACCACAGTGCGATTTGCGGGAGAGCGATGAGGACAGCTATACAAATAGCCTCCGCTATGAGGAACGGGACTATGCTCCGGAATATCTTGCCAACTTTGACATTAATGGCTCCAGAGAGCAAAAAGGCATCCATCCCCACCGGCGGGGTAACCAGCCCCATTTCTACAAGTATCACCACTATAATCCCAAACCATATCGGGTCAAAGCCGAGGGTATGAACAACCAAGGGGAATATAACGGGGATGCTAAGGATAACCGCCGAGATAATGTCCAGGAACATACCCAGAATAATGTAAAGGACAACTACACCCAATAAAATGAGATAGCGCGAGACTTCCAGCCCGGCAATAAGCTCGCCCATCGCCGTGGTAAGCTGGCTGACGGCAAGGAACTTCATCAGGATATAAGCCCCGATGATAAGCAGCATGATCATGGTGGTGGTCTGTGCGGTTTCTAGAATAGCGCTGCGGAACTTCTTGAAGTTAAGACGCCGCATGGAGACAGTGATAAAAAGAGCGCCGAAGGCACCAACGGCTCCCCCCTCGGTAGGAGTGAAGACCCCCATATAGATACCCCCCAATACCACTATGAACAGGAGCACAGTAGGCCAAGTGAGTTTCAGCGACACTATCTTCTTCATCCAGCTGGTCTTCGGCCCCGCCGGCCCCGCCTTGGGGTTACGTAGCGTGATAAGAAAGATGGCGAGTGCAAACAAACCAGCCAGAAATATTCCCGGGATAAAACCGGCCATATAGAGCTTGCTGATAGAAGTCTCGGTTAGAATGCCGTATATGATGAGCACCACGCTGGGGGGGATAAGGAAAGCCAGGCCGCCGGCGCAGGCAATAGAACCAAGCGCCAGATTATCGTCATAATTGTATTTCCTCATCGACGGCAGGGCTACCTTACCCATGGTGACCAGAGCCGGGGAACTGACGCCGGTGATAGCGGCGAAAGCGGCACAGGCGATAACGGTAGCCATCGCCAGCCCTCCCCGCAACTGTCCCACCCATCTATAGGCGGTTTCGTAGAGGTCGGCACCAACCCCCGATTCGAAGAGAACCACCCCCATGAAGATATAGAGTGGGACCGTCGTCATCATGTAGGTAGCCATAGTGGTGAAGGGAATCAGCGATATTACCCCGCAGGCGGGGTCCCAGCCCCTGATGATGACATAGCCGAAAAAGCCGACCAGGGCCATAGCCGCGCCAACCCACATCCGGGCAAAGATAAAGCCCACCAGCACAACCAGCCCGATAGCGCCAATAAGTTCTGGACTCACTTCTTAAACGCCTCGGATACTCTCTTAACCAGCAGCGCTACTATTGATATGGAAAACATAGCCCAGCCCACTGCCATTACCCAATAAAAGGGGGCCTGTGGCACGCTAAGGAGGGAACTGACGTCACTAGAATCTATAGCTGCCGGGAAGCTTTGCCAGGTTATGATAGCGAACATGCCCAGGGCAATAAGTAGCGTGATATTGTCAACAATCACCTGAACCCGTCGCGGAAATCGATCCATTATAAAGTCTACCTTGATGTGTTTTTCTTCTAGCGCCGCCCATGCCAGCGCTGGAAAAACGATGATTATCATCATTAAACAGGCGAGTTCTGGGGTACCTAGTATCGGCGAGTTAAAAAAATAACGGCCACAGACATTGGCTGTGACCAGTAGCATCATTACGATTATTACTCCCGCTGATACATAACCCATCCACCGGCTTAGCTTGTACAGTATCGTCATTATCTGATCTCCCGACTAGCTCAGGCTAACGATAAACTATCCGCTTTAATAACAATCACCAGCAAGCTGGAGGGATGAAATGCGGAATAACTTGCCACCAATCCAGGCAATGCGCACCACCCCCCAGCTTGCTAAAGGAGAGACCATGAAGAATATTCTATTTATTCGCTTAATTCGGCTACTAGCTCCAGAGTCCGGTCATATAGCTCTTGCCCGGGTAGCCCGGCAGCTTCGCAGTCCGCTATCCACTTATCGTGGATTGGCGCCTTAACCAGGTCACGCCAGACATCTAACTGCTCAGGAGTAAGATAGGTGATGGTATGCCCTTCGACCACAGCCATAGCTTCAACCATGCATATGTCATCCCAGCTTGTCTGGAACTCCAGCCACTTTGGACCTGAGTCTAAGAGTACCTGCTGAAGGCTATTGGGAAGGCCGTTAAAGAAATCCTTGTTCACAATGACGAACATCGGGGTCATGTTAACGCCACTACCGCCGAACACAGTGTGACACTTCAGCACATCCAGCGCCCCGAAGATCCAGCAGACCGGGAAGTGATTGACAACCCCATCAACAACTCCTGTCATCAGAGACGGGGTCATCTCCGGTATCGGTATGTCTGACGCTGTGGCGCCAGCTTCCGCTAGTGCCGCAACCGTCATCGCCTCAGTACTCATGATCCTCAGACCCTGAGCGTCTTCAGGAGTTACCACCACTTTGTCAATGGTGTGGAGGTGCGTCGGGGGCATCATCATAAAACTGAGGATCATCAAATTATCATCCCATTCGTCTTCCATCTCGGAAAACTCGTCCATCAGGGTCTGGTAGGCAGCCTCGATGTGCTGTTCGGGCCAGCCCATGAAGGGCAGTGACATGACAAGGCCCAGCTGGAAACCCTGCTCGCTGTCAATAACGTAGTGGGCAATGTCACAAACGCCGTCTATCGTACCCTGATAAGCCTCGGCGTCATTGGCGAGCAAAGCTCCACCATGGATAATATTTATATCAAGTAAGCCCTCACTTTGCTCCTCGACCCATGCTCCCCAATCATCCCAGGCCGCGGCCACGGTTGACTCCGCCGGATTGTGGTCGTTAACTGTAACCGTGATTGGCCCGGTGATCTCTTCTTCGCAGGCAGTGGCGCACAAAGGCAATGCAATTAACGCCAGAATTAACAAACCAAAAATTAGAGTCCTTTTCATCTTTTGCCTCCTAACTATTTAGTGACTTAAAGATAATCCTTTTTTCCTACGATATTTCACCCCCTTCTCGCTTTAGTGGTGGGAGAGCCGAATTCTCTCCACATATTTTCCTGCCAGCTTGTTGCGGTAAGTCTAACAGATATTATATAATATTATAAAAATTGTCAAGGGGTTGATAATCCATAGCCGTATCAATTTTTTGTACAAAGTATTCTAGGTACAACTTTAGAGATTGTCAATATCTATATCGGCAATATATAAGGGTGCCTGCATTCTGCTTGTTGAATGTTGGCTAGAATCTATATTACAATAATAGCCCCAATTAGTTTTGAAAGAGTGTAACAGATGACAGGAATAGGGATCATTGCTTACGGTGTTCATATACCCCGATATCGGTTAAGCCGTAAGACTATCTCCGAAGCTATGGGCTGGCTGAGCCCTGGAGCCTTACCGGGGGAAAAGGCGGTGGCTAATTATGATGAGGACAGCCTTACTATGGCTGCCACCGCCGGTTTAGATTGCCTCAAGGAGGTCAACCGGGCCAGGGTTGATAGCCTCTGCTTCGCCTCCACCACCTTTCCCTATAAGGAGAGAGAGAGCGCCGCTATAATCGCTACAGCCCTTGACCTCAGCCCCAACATACGTACGGCTGACATGGCTAATTCCCTCAAGGCCGGGACCGAAGCTATCCTCTACGCCGGTGACTCCGTTAAAGCCAAAGGGGCCGGTAATATCTTGGTCTGCGGCGCCGATTACCGTCTGGGCAAGCCAGGTAGTCCCCAGGAGACAGTCTTCGGGGATGGGGCTGCCGCTTTTCTTCTTGGCAGCAACGGTGTGATTGCCAGCTTGGAGGGCTGGTATTCCACCTCGTACGATTTTTCGGATTACCGCCGGTCGGAAGGTGATAAATTCGTGCGAGCTGCCGAAGATAGATTCATACGGCAAGCAGGTTACACCAAGTTCATCCCTGAGGCTATTTCGGGCTTATTAAAGAAGTATAAGCTGGGAACCAAGGACTTTGCCAAAGTAGCTTACCCCTGCCTTAACTTTAGAGAACATGCCGCTATAGGGGAAAGGCTGGGCTTTCAGCCGGAACAAATTCAGGAACCTTTGTTTGGCGTGATAGGCGAAACAGGGGTGGCTTCGCCGCTGATTTTGCTGGTGGCTATGCTGGAGGAGGCTAAGGCCGGTGATAACATCCTCCTCGCCAGCTATGGAAACGGCGCCGAGGCTCTATTCTTCAAGGTGACCGAAGAGATAGCCAAGCTAAAGGATAGAGAAAGGCTGAAGAAGTCCCTGGCCGATAGGAGAGAACTAGCCAGCTACGAAAAGTATCTAGCCTTCCGCGGCATAATTCCGGTAGATGTGGGGGGAGGTGAGGGGGAAGTTGCCCCCACCAAGTTGCCGCTGACATGGAGGGAACGGAAAGCAATCCTGTCGCTTTATGGCTCCAAATGTAAACGCTGCGGCACTCCCCAGTACCCCCCACAAAGAATCTGCGTCAACCCTGACTGTGGGGCTGTTGATGAGATGGAGGATTACCGCTTCGCCGATAAGAAGGGGGTCGTTTTCAGTTATACTGCCGATAACGTGGCTTCCTCCATCAGCCCTCCGCTATTATACGGCATGATAGACTTTGAAGGCGGGGGCAGGTTTGTCTTTGAGCTTGCCGATTGCGATAAGGACTCAATCAGGATAGGTATGCCGGTGGAAATGAGCCTGCGCCGGAAATATATAGATGAGCTACGAGGTATCCATGGCTATTTCTGGAAGGCGATACCAATAAGAGAGTGATAAGTAAGAGGGAGCAGAAATGCCAGAGGGGATAAAGGACAAGGTTGCCATCATAGGGATGGGGTGTACTAAATTTGGCGAGCTTTGGGATAAGAGCGCCGAGGATTTGATGGTTGAAGCCTTTGAGGAAGCCCTTGAAGATGCTGGGATAGAGAAGAAAGATATTCAGGCAGCCTGGCAGGGCAACCAGTTCACCGAGGTCAATATAGGACACAGTGCCATCCCCTTGGCTACTACCCTTAAGCTACCCTTCATCCCGGTAACACGCGTCGAAAACCTGTGCGCCAGTGGTACGGAGGCCCTTAGAGCCGCCTGTTACGCTGTTGCCTCAGGCGCCTGCGATATCGCTCTGGCTCTTGGGGTGGAAAAGATTAAGGATCTGGGCTTCGGGGGTCTTCCCAGGGCTAACGAGGACATAGTGTCCCTCGGCACTAGGGGGAGAGTCATCTTCCCCAACTGGGTTAACCCCAACCCGGGAATGTTTGCCATGATGGCTAACAGGTATTTCGAGCGGTATGGTCTCAGCATCGAAGAGGGCAAGACAACACTGGCTAAGGTATCCGTCAAAAGCCACCACAACGGCTCTATGAACCCCAAGGCCCACCTCCGCCGAGAAATCACCGTGGAAGATGTGCTAAAGGCCCCCATCATCGCCTGGCCTCTAGGCCTGTTCGACGCCTGTGGTGTAAGTGACGGGTCAGCGGCGGCCATCTTGGTGCGAGCCGATATGGCCAAGAATTTTAGGCCCGACCCGGTTTACATCAAGGCCCTCCAGGTTGCCGCTGAGTCTGGGGAAAGCCTGTTATACACCGATTATGATTATACTCATGTGGAGACAACCCGCCGCGCCGCTGCCAAGGCTTACCAGGAAGCCGGCGTTAAGAATCCGCGGGAAGAAATCAGCATGATAGAAGCCCATGACTGTTTCTCCATAACCGAGATGGTTACCTACGAAGACCTGATGATATCTCCCCCGGGGAAGGCCAAGGAGGATATTGACTCTGGTTTCTTTGAGCTTGATGGCAAGATTCCCTGCCAGCCCGATGGCGGTCTAAAGTGCTTTGGTCATCCCATCGGTGCCTCAGGACTCAGGATGCTATATGAAATGTACAAACAGCTTCAAGGCAAAGCGGGGGAAAGACAGGTAAAGAATCCCCGGTTGGGACTCACCCACAACCTGGGCGGCCAGCCACCCCTAAGTGTATGCAGTGTCTGTGTCGTAGGTCTTTAGGTCCTTAAGAGAAATGAGGTAAGGGCGAAGGGAGACTTGAAGTGAAGCTCAGCGGTAATGAGGGCGTGCCTACCGAACCTCGGCATGTTGGCTATCACTCCTCACTTTTGAAATCAACAAACTGATTAACTAGGTGCTTTCTAATCTTCCTTAAAGAAGCTGTTAACATCTGCACTTCCTCTTCACCCATTGTAGGCATAGCCGAATTCATAACCTCTAGAGTGTCTGGTAGGCTTGTTCTAATTAATTCTAATCCCCTTTTGGTGACGATGATCCTTTTAGTCCTACGGTCTTGGCCGACTAATTCCCTTTTCACCAAACCGTCTCTCTCGAGGACATCAATGATCTGGGTAATAGTCTGTTTGGACCGGAGTAACATCCTGCTTAAATCTGTCGGCTTCATTACCCCGCCGTGTATTATCAACGTATGCATGATATCAAATCGGCTCCGGTTCTGGCCGATTGTCCTTGCTTTCGCAGTTATATACTTATCCAAGAGCCAGCCAGCATTGAGAAGTTGAACAACTAGTCTAAATCTCAAATTATCACCTATCGCTCTAATATCCTCAGCTAAAGATGCCAAGTCGCCGTTGAATTTATCAGTCATTGTATGTCTCCTTAGATTAACTGATTCCGTACTATTCAATACACAATTTTAAAGCAAAATTGATACGGCTATGAATTATCAACCCCTTGACAATTCTTATATTATTATATAATATCTGTTAGACTTAGCGCAATATCAAGTTAGAAATTCAGGGACCCAGTGAAATCTGGGCAAACCGTATCACATCGCTAGCTGTTTTGCAAGTGGTGAAGAGTTTTCGATGGGCTTGGAGGTTAAGGCGATACCGGGCAAGAAGATAATGGCAGAAACAAGGTTGTTGCTGGAAGTTCTGCCTAGTTTCAGAAACGGTACTTAAGAAAGGGGAAGCTGAAATGAAGCTCAGCGGTAAGGTAGCCGTTGTTACCGGCAGCAGCCGAGGGATAGGCAAAGCTATTGCCATAGGTTTGGCCAAGGAAGGTGCCAAGGTCGTTGTTGCCGCTCGAGCGGAAACAGAAAACGAAAAGTTACCGGGGACGATATACAAAACGGCCGACGAAATCCAGGCCTCGGGAGGCTCGGCACTGCCAATAAAGTGTGACGTGACTGACGAGCAGAGCGTCAATGATATGGTGCAAAAAGCTCTGGCGGAATTTGGCCGCCTGGATATTCTGGTCAACAACGCCGCGGTTGCCTTTTATTATCCGGTAATAGAAACGCCCCTGAAGCGCTGGGAACTGGTGCTGAGGGTTGGCTTAACTGGTGCCTTTCTCTGCTCAAAAGCAGTCCTGCCTAAAATGATAGAACAAAAGAGTGGCAGCATCATTAACATCTCCTCGCTGGCGGCCGACCAGCGGGTTCTCAGAGAGGTCTCTACGGGTGTGGCCTATGCCGTCACCAAAGCTGGACTCGACCGCTTCACCCGGGGTCTAGCCGCCGAGGTGGGGTGGTATAATATTGCCGCCAATGCCGTCAAGCCGGCGGGAGTAGTCGATACGGAGGGGATGAGATTATGGCAGCCGAATGCAGATAAGTCACGGTGGGAGCCGCCGGACCGGATGGTAAAAGTGGTAATTTTCTTGGCCGGACAGGATGCTAAAGGTGTTACCGGTGTCGTCGCCACCGATGAAGAATTTTGTGTCTGGCACGGACTATAATAGAGAGGACTTTTAGATGGCAATTAAAACACCGCAGGAGTATATCGAGAGTATCAGGGATGACCGCGTGGTCTACTATCTCGGGGAGAGGGTCAAAGACGTTACCCAGCACCCTTTTCTGAAGATTTGTATTGACTGGATGGCTACAGACTATGTCCTCTCGAATGACCCCCGATACCAGAGCCTACTCACCGAAAAAGATGAAGACGGTGAACTGGTGCCCTTCATCCTGAGTGCCCAGAAAAGCCGGGAAGACCTGCTCCGGCTGAGGGATATAGTGAAACTCATGGCCAGGGTTTGCTACGGCAAGCCGTCCGGGGCTAAGTTCGTGGGCAAGGATGGGCTGAATGCCGTGACCGTGGTCTCACAGCGCGTCGACAAGAAATACGGCACACACTATGCCAAAAACGTTGAGGCATATCGCCAATACCTGCAGAAAAACGACCTATCCCTGGCCATGGGAATGACCGACGTCAAGGGCGACCGGAGCCTGCGTCCCTCAAAGCAACAGCCCCACCAGGACTATTATGTCCACATAGTCGACGAGCGTAAAGACGGAATCGTGGTCAGAGGGGCTAAGATGCACATCAGCGAGGCCCCCCTTTCCAACGAGATAATCGTTGTGCCCTGCCGGGCGATGCAGGAGGATGACAAGGACTACGCTGTTTCCTTCGGCATTAATGCCGATGCCAAGGGCATTACTATGGTCAGCCCTGAAGCAGAAACCAATGAGCCGGGTAATTTCTTTGACCATCCCATCACTGCCAGCGTCTATATTAATGATGCCCTCATCGCCTTTGACGACGTATTTATACCTAATGAAAGAATATTTTTGAAGAGGGAATGGGAGTTCGCTGGCGATATCGCCTATATGTTCGGCGATTTTCATCGCCTCAGTGCCGAGACCTACAAAGCGGCCGAACTTGAAATCCTTACCGGCGCCGCCGTGTTGATGGCTGAATACAACGGGATTGACCAAGCCTCACACGTTAAGGAAAAACTCACTTGGCTAGCGCAATATACTGAGGCAGTTGAAATTCTGGGCAGCGCTGCCTGCGAACATTGTGTATCCGAACCTGATTCTGACCTAGTCTATCCCAACCCGATGATCGCCAACATATGCAAGCTCTACTTCGCCGATAACTGGCACCAGGCTACCAAGTACGTTCAGGATATTGCCGGGGGTATCGTGGCCACCGTTCCCTCAGCCAAGGACTGGCAGAACCCGGTGACGCACAAACTAATGGAAAAATACTTCGGCGGTAAGGAGGGCATTCCTACCGAACACAGGCTCAAGGTTATAAAGCTGATAAAAGATTCTACCTCTGTCTACGAAGACGTGCTCACTATTCATGCCGAGGGTTCCCCGGCGGCGCAGAAGCTTTCTATATACTCCTTGGCCGATTTTGAAAGGTATAAGGCAGCAGCCAAGAGAGCCGCCAGGATTAAGGACGGAACGGAACACCCCATCTTTAGCCAACTGCCAGAGTTCCCCCCAGGGATAGCCTAATTCGGCCCGTGACTTGTTTGGTTATTTTTTGATTGGAGGAGGAAAGCCAATGGAAATCAAGAAAGTCGGTGTGGTCGGTTGCGGGTTGATGGGTAGTGGTATCGCCCAGGTCTGTGCCCAATCAGGCTACCAAGTAGTGGTCTCGGAAATAAACGATGACCTGCTGAATAAAGGGCTGGCATCAATCAATGCCCGGCTGGCTAAAAGTGTGGAAAAGGGGAAGCTCTCCGCTGAGGAAAGGGACAAAGCCCTCAACCGCATTAAAGGCACTACCAATAGTCAGGACTTCTCTGACTGCGGTCTAGTAATAGAAGCCATTATTGAGAAGGTGGAGCCGAAGAGGAAGGTATTTGCCAAGCTGGATAAAATATGCCCCAAAGATACCATCCTAGCTACGAATACGTCGGTCTTATCCATAATTGAAATCGCCGAGGCAACTAAGCGGCCGGACAAGGTGCTGGGGCTGCACTTCTTTAACCCGGTGCCAGTCATGGAACTGGTAGAGGCAATCAAGACCATCGCCACCAGTGAAGATACTCTTAGAATTGGCACTGAATTCGTTAAGTCCTTGGGAAAGACGGCCATTATCGCCAAGGATACTCCGGGCTTTGTGGTCAACCGCCAGCTGGAACCTTTCCTAAACAATGCTATCCGCATGCTGGAAGACGGCGTTGCCACCAGGGAAGACATCGATGCCGGCGTAAAGCTGGGGCTAAATCACCCCATCGGCCCTCTAGAGCTGGCCGATTTAATTGGCCTGGACACCGTTTACTTTGGCGCCATTGACATGTATGATAAATTCAAAGAGCCCCAATATGCCCCGCCCGTTCTGCTGGGCAAGATGGTTGCCGCCGGCTGGCTGGGGCGTAAGACCGGAAAAGGCTTTTACGATTACGAAAAACCGGCCTGAGTACGGATTAGGTTAGGGTTAGGGGCATCTTAACGACACCGGGAGTTCTTAAGGTGAGCTATGGAAGCATTTTTTTGGTGGACTGATGAGCAGAAAAAACTGGCTGTCGAAGCCAGGGAGTTTGTCGATGACCTGATGCCCAGGGCTGAGGAGGCTTCCTGGAAGAAAGAGTTTCCCCGGGACATCGCTGATCGCATCGCCGGTAGAGGGTACTTCGGGGTTGGCATAGCCAAGGAGAACGGGGGTATGGGGCTGGGTATAACCGGGACCTGCATTGTTAACGAGGAGGTCAGCCGTATGCCGGCTTTGGGACCCGGTATATTCACCTCGGCTATGCTGGGAGGGGTTCATCAGATTACCGAGTTCGGCACCGCTGAGCAGAAGGCCAGATTCTTAGCCAGGGTGGCTAAGGGGGAGCTGGGGGCAGTCGCTCTTACCGAGCCCTTTGTCGGTACCGATGCCGCTGGCATTGAGACTACCGCCCGGCGTGATGGCGACCGGTATATAATCAACGGCAAGAAGAGGTTCGTGACCGGAGCCGGCACCGCCAGCCGGTACATGCTCTACGCCCGGACCAGTGATGACGCCGAAGCTGTACGCCACAACCGCCACCTTACCGGCTTCATCGTGGAAAAGGGGATGCCCGGCTTCACTATAGAAAAAATAAACGAACTGATTGCCCTGGATAATATTCACAACGGCTATCTGAACCTGGATGAGGTGTCGGTGCCGGCAGATAACCGTGTCGGAGATGAGGGCCAGGGCTGGCAGATAATGATGTCGGGGCTTAACTATGAACGGTTAATCTGTGCTACACTGGCGGTTGGCGGCTTTCGCGAACTGCTTAAAAGCGTGGTTTCCTACGGGCAAAGGCGCGTCCAGTTCGGCCAGCCGACGATAAATATTACCACCAACCAGTTCAAGATTGCCGACATGCTCACGGAACTTAAGCTGGCCAGACTAGCCACCTACTACGCCGCCCACCTTATGGATTCGGGGCAGCCAGCGGTGGTAGAAGCCTCTATTGCCAAGCTCTACGGTGCTGATATGCTCATGCAAGCCAGCGTGGAGGCGACTCAGGTGATGGGGGGAGATGGTGCTACCAAATTCTATCCCCTGGATAGAATAATGAGGGAGGCCAAGACGGCTCAGATAGCCGGCGGCACCAGCGAGGCGATGAAGCTCCTTATTTACCGGATGGGACTAAGAGAAATGGCCGAAGAGCTGAAGATGCCGCACCGGGTCATCCACGAGGAGCTGGGGGTGCCTATGCCGACAGCGGAGCCGGCTAAACAACACCAGATTGATGACGATAAGCTGCTGGGGGTGCTGGCCGAAGACTACCGGGTCAACCCAGGTCTGTACATGAGCCGGGAGGACTTGAAAGCGCGGTTTGACGTGGAGGATAAAGAATTAGACCGGGTACTGGTATCTCTGGAAGAGAAAGGGCTGGTTAAGCTGTACCGGAGGCGCGGTGCGATTGAGCTGGCTAAGGCGACCTACCAAGGGCTGAAGAAGGCTAATTCAGCAGAATACTACCGGTGGTTCCCACCGAGGGTCAGAAAAGAAGATATTTTCTAGAGAAGCGGCATAGGGCCGGAAAAGGCTTTTACGATTGCGAAAGACCCGCATAAAGATAGGAGGGCTTTAGACATATGTCGGAAACAGGGGAATACAAGGAACTTCTAAAAAGACTGGAAAAAGCCGAAAAAAACGCCCAGATAGCCAGAGATTGGGTTGAGATTTCTAATCTGCACGGACGTTATAATCACCTTTGTTTAGGCCACTATTGGGAAAAAATCTGCGATGAGCTTTTTGCCAAGAAGACCCCCGGGGTCAAGGCAGAGATAGTTGAGAGCGGTGTTTTCCACGGCATTGAGGGCGTCAAAAAGGTTTTTATAGAGATGCTGGGCAAGCTCTATAACTACGAAGGGAACTGCGCCATCCACGAGCTGACGACGCCGGTTATTCAGATACAACCGGATATGAAAACAGCCAAAGGGATGTGGTTCCATATCGGGCTTAACACATTTCTTGATCCGGTCAAGGGCGTGATTCCCATATGGCAAGTTATAAAATACAACCATATCTTCGTTAAAGAAGACGGACAGTGGAAGTTCTGGGACTACCGGGCTCATCTGATGCTACGCAGTTCCTACGAAAAGGCATGGGTTGAAGAACCAGTTATTCAGGGTAGTACTATCAAGGGCGCCAAGGAAGCCGAAGCGCCCAAACCCGATGAGCCGACCAGTTTCCATCAGCCCTACCCCGGGAAGAAAGGATACTGGGCAGGCCTGCCACTGCCACCGGAATACATTGACCTTTAGGCTCGGCCTTTATCGGTAAGATAACATTGAGGGGCTTGGGTATAAGTGCTACGGTCTAAATAGCACGAGCAATGCGCGCCCCATCGGCAATAGCATCTACTATCAGGTTTGGCTCCTTGCAGTCGCCAATGGCGTGGATTTCCGGGGCTAAACCCTTCAGCTCCTTGATAAGCTCTGTATTTGGCTGCAGGGGCAGCGCTGTCACTATCGTATCGGCTTCGATGGTCTGCCTCTCCCCATCCTTAGTCGTGATGGTCAGCCCTCTGTCGGTTATCTCCTCATAGTTAACCCCGGGTATCATGACTACCCCCTTTTCATCCAGCCAGTTAAGCAGGTGCGGCTTGATGAATATATCCAACAACCCGTCCCCAATTTCCTCGGCCGTGTCCACTATGGTCACCTTCCTGCCTCGCTTAACCAGAAACTCAGCGGTCTGGCAGCCCTGTATATTACCCCCCATGATAACAACCCTTTTACCTAGGGGCATCCAGAACCTAGTCAGCCATCTCAGCATCTTGGGGCTCAAGAACCTCAGGAAGCCCTTGAGCCTCTGGTGTAGAGCCTGGCTGGTGACTACATTACGCCTATCTATTCCCGGCACCTCCGGAATGTTATGTGTCCCTCCCGCGGCGATGATGAGCACATCGGGCTTGACCTCTTCGACAACTGACCGGTCTACCTCTTTACCCAGTTTTACCTCGACACCCAGCTTGATAAGCTGGGTTCTGTAGTATTTGACCAGGCCCAAGATATCCTCCCGGTCAAACCCCTTCACCAGGGCCGCCAGCACTGTTGAGCCGCCGAACCGGGGCTCTTTATCGTAGAGTATTACTTCATGCCCCCTCAAGGCGGCCACCTTGGCCGTCTCCATCCCCGCCGGCCCGCTGCCGACCACCATAACCCTTTTCTTCTTCTTGGCCGGTTTAAGCTCGTATTCCTTCTCTTTGCCTATAGCCGCGTTTACCTGGCACAGCGGCGGGTTACCGTGTTCATTATTATCAAAGCAGGTGGTACAGCCGGTGCAGGGGCGAATATCCTCTAATCTGCCTTCAGCAAGCTTGTTGGGAAGCTCCGGGTCGGCCATCAGACGCCGGTTGAAACTGATGAAGTCTACGGCACCACGGCGTAGCAATTTCTCACCGAGTTCCGGGTCAAGTCTGCCTATGGTAATGACTGGTATTGATACTACCTTCTTAACGGCGATGGCTGGAGGCACCCAGCCCCCCACCCCGTGACGGCTATCATCAACCTCTCCTCTCAATGGAAACGGGGTTTCCGGATAAAAAGCGATATCGGGGAACTGGGTGCTATCACGTTTAGCGGGATCTTTGGGCTTGTTATAAAACTCAACCCTCACGTGAATAGCATCGGCACCGGCGGCTTGCAATATTTGGGCAATCCCCTGGCACTCCTCAGGGGTTATACCTTTCTCCAGCCCCGGCTCGGCGCCATTAATAAGGGCGATGATGGCAAAGTCCTGGCCGTTGAGCCTTTTTACCTCTTTGATTATATCAACGACAATCTTGGCTCGGCTTTCCAGGCTGCCGACACCATAGGCGTCTTGGCGTTTATTCCAGGCGCGAGATAAGAAACTATTCAGCAGGTGATTACAGCCGGCATTCAGCTCTATGCCCTGAAATCCAGCCCTCTTAGCCCTATTCACCAAGTCGCCGAAGGCTTCTACAATCCCCTCAATCTCAACAACGGTCAGCTCCCGGCAAGGGGCTAAATGAGGGAGAGGCAGCTCGCTCTTGCTCAATGATGAAGCGGCTAACGGCTCCGCTCCTGCCTCTGCCAGAAACGGCGGTAACATCGGGCCTAAATGAAAGGTTTGTACGAAGGCGGGGCAATCATGTTTTCGGATAGCCTCAGCCAGTCTGGTCATATCGGGCAGATATTTATCATCGTTCATCAGGTATCCTCGCCCGGGCGGGACACCAAGAGGGGCCGCCCCCACCGTTACAATACCAGCGCCACCTTTGGCTAAAACCTCGTAGCTATCTATTACTCCTTGCTGGATATGACCATCTTCCCAGGGATAAAAGCCCAGCGTTGAGCCTGTCTTTAATAGACGGTTTCTGGTGCGTACCGAACCTATATAACCGGGTTCCAGGAGCTTACGAAACCTTCTGCTGCTAGGCATAAATATACCTCCCGTAGTTACCCCGCTATAGAGAATAGGCTCACGGCCTCACTTACTCTGAAGAATCCCGCGGGCTATCGTTTCAAAGACGTCATCAGGAATAGACCACTTGCGTATGGAGCCTTCGTTCTTAACCGCCTTCACAATCTCAGCAATCTGCTCCTTGGTTGCCGAGAGCCCCAGCTCCTCCAGTTTCCTGGCCACCGCCGTCTTGCCGGTCATTTTGCCCAGAACGATATTGTAACCCTTTTTCCGCCCGATCATCTCAGGCAGACAGATGAAAGGAGCAAAGGGTCTATCGGTATTCTTCAAGCGCTCAATCGAGTCAACCACCATGCCCGATTCAAAGTCATACTGGTTGGCCCCGGTTACGGGCTTATTCATGGGAATAGGTATTTTGGTCAGGTCGGAAACCAGCTGGCAAACTGGATAAATCTTATCAAGCTTGATACCGGTATCAACACCGAGAAGCATTTCCAGGTCCAGTGCCACTTCCTCGGTAGCCGCATTGCCCGACCTCTCACCGAGGGCGTTTATTGACGTGTGAACCACTGACGCGCCTCCGGCCACTGCTGCCAGCATATCCACGGTAGCCAAGCCATAATCATTATGGGCATGCATTTCTATGGGAGTGTCACCCACCCATTCCCTCAACTTGCCGATGATATAGACTGTAGTCCAGGGCAGACTAAAGCCGTGGGTATCAGCGATAACCACATGGTCAACCCCGGCGTCATTAACCAGGCTCTTATACATCCGTTCCAGGAAAGGCATCGGCGCCAGGAAATCATCCCAGGGCATGGTGGCAGTGAAGATGCCGTTCTTCTTGGCGTAGGCGGCCACTCTGACCAGCCTTTCCAGCATGTCATCCTCGCTCATGCCAAAAAAGACCTTATTCAACCAAGGGTTGCCGGCACACTCAATAACGACACCGTCGGCTCCAGACTCCAGGGCATTATCGATTTCCCACTCGTTCCAGCGGCAGAGGAAGAACACCTTAGCCTTTCGGGGCATCTTGACCATCTCCTTAGCCACCTCTTTATCCTCATCGGATACGATGGGAAATATCTCCACACTATGGACTCCCAGTTCGTCCAGCGCCTTAAAGATGCGTATTTTTTCATCGGGGCGCAGGGCAACATGGGGCGCCTGCTCCGCCTCTCGCAGAGTCACGTCATGGATATAGACCCTGTCAGGCAGGTGGAACTGGTTCCTTACCTCGTCCAAATAATTGAAGTCCGTTATCCAGTAGTTATCGGTCAACCCGGAGAGTTTCTTCTTCATCCAGTTACCCCCTATAAATTGCTACGATTGAAAGTATATAAGATTCATCGGCAAAAAAAAAGATAAAAAATTAACAAGATAATAAATTAACAATATACGGAGTAACTTGACGCCGCTGATGGCGGCAGTTATTATTTGCCCATACCTATTTATCCAAAAACGATTGAACCGCTTCACCGGAAATAACACCGCAAAGGAGACGAGATGGAAACACTGGAAGCAATAGAAAAGAGGGCCAGTCTAAAAACACATCTCTCAACGCGTGAAGTTGAACAGGACAAAATAATCAAGGTCCTGGAAGCCGCCAGACTGGCACCCTCAGCAACTAACGAACAGCCATGGCGATTCGTTGTGGTTAAGGGCAAAGAGAATGTTGAGAATGTGGTAACCAGAGCATCCAGAATGGGGAGAAAAGCGTTTGATGAAGCACCTGTCCTTATTCTCGTATTTGTTAATCCCAAGGACTATGTTTTCCCTGATGGGAAAACATTTTATCTTCTTGACATAGGTCTAGCGATGGAAAACGTTCTCTTGGCGGCGACTGACCTTGGGCTAATTACTCATCCGATGGCAAGTCTGGACGGGGACAAGCTGAAAGAAATGCTGGGTATTCCTGATGAAATGGAGTTTATCATCGCCACGCCTCTCGGATATCCGGTCGAGAGTTCCTACGAAGAGGCAGCTCAGGAAAGATTAAGCCAACGCAACCGGAAAGACCTCAAAGAATTGGTTTGTATGAACGCTTGGGGGAGGCCATTTTAGGCTTATCTGCATCTGCGCTATTCACCTCAAGCGGAGGCCGGGCAGTGCACAAAACGGGCTTTTGTTGATAGTCCTTGAGCTACTTTTGAGTTCGGCATTGAAAACAGTATGCTTGTATTGAATCTGCCCACTTTTTTAGTCCCCATTACCTTCCTCCCTACCATCAGAATTCTTCCGGCGTTGAGACTAAAGCTCGATGTCTTTCAAATCCTCGGCCAGAATTAGTCTAGGCTCAGTAACAGCCTGTATCTCGTCCGCCGACCAGCCGGGGGCGACCTCTTTTAGCACCAGTCCCTCTTTGGTAACTTCAATAACGGCGATATCGGTAACGATCAAGTCCACGCACTCTCTGGCGGTAAGAGGATAATCACACTCTTTAACAATCCGGTAGTTGCCGTCCTTGGTGGTGTGTAACATGGCTACAATCAGCTTTTTAGCACCAGCCGCCAGGTCCATGGCACCACCCATACCGATTCCATGCCTTGTTCCCGTTCGCCAGTTTGCCAAGTCCCCTTTCTCCGATACCTGATAGGCCCCCAGAACGGTGATATCAATATGACCACCTAATATCATGTCAAAGGCTTCAGCGCTGTTGAAAACAGACATGCCAGGCGCGGGGGTGATAAACTGAGCTGAGGCGTTAATCAAATCCTCATCTCCTTCGCCCGGGGCAGCCAGTGGGCCAGCGCCAAGTAGTCCAATCTCATATTGAAATAAAACAGTCCTGCCCTCGGGAATAAAGTCGGCGGCTAAACTAGGCATGCCATAGCCTAGATTGACCACGTCCCCGTCCTTAAATTCCTTGGCAACCCTGAGGGCAATCGTCCGTTCGTCGAGTCGCTCTTTCATCCTCGGCCTCCTGTTGGGCGTATAGGTACTATCCGGTCAACATACAGGCAAGGGGTGTGAATGTGGTCAGGGTCAAGCTCACCGGGTTGCACCAGATGCTCAACCTCGGCGATAGTTACATCAGCAGCCGTGGCCATTACCGGGTTGAAGGTCCGGGCAGCTAAGCGATACACCAGGTTTCCCATGGTATCGGCCTTGTGCGCTTTGATAAGGGCGTAGTCTGCCCTCAGTGGGAGCTCAAAGAGATATTCTTGGCCATTAATTACCCTCTTTTCCTTCCCCTCTTCAATAACGGTGCCAATCCCAACTTTGGTATAGAAGCCACCCATACCCGCTCCCCCGGCCCGTATCCGGTGCACTAATGTTCCCTGCGGAACTATCTCCAACTCGACCTCGTCCTTATTGAACTGCACTTCAAAGGGTGAAATGGGTGGCAGGTTGCCCAGGGCGGGGAGACACGAAATGGCTTTCTTAACCTGGTGATTCTCAAATAGTATCCCGTGGTCGGGGTAGCCATCAGGAGGTCTTACCAGCTTTGACTGTTCCAGCCCATGGCCCATATGAACCTGTACGAGGGTAAGGTTCTTAGCCCCCTGCCTGGCCAGCGCGTATATCAGATTATGTGGTAGACCCGCCGGCGGTCCAAAGCCACCTATGAATATTACCGCTCCATCCGGTATATCAGCTACGGCGGCGTCACAGGAACTGTATATTTTATCTATAGGCATCTAGACTGACCTCCTTAATATAGATTTAGCCCGGCACCTTGAAGGAACACTATAACCCTAACTCCCGGGCTATCTTCTCGCGATGGAAATCAGCATCGCCAAATGCAATCTCGGCGGCCTTGGCCCGCCTGGTGTATAGCTCTAAGTCTAAGTCTTTAGTCCAGCCAATAGCGCCATGGATCTGGTGACTTAAGGCGGTAACCCGGCGATAGGCCTCACTGCACCAAGCCTTGGCTATAGCCACCTCTTTTGAACAGGGAAGTCCTTCATCTATCATCCAGGCTGCCTTATAGGTATGGAACCTAGAGGCATCAACATCTATGGCTATATTGACACAATAATGCTGGATGGCCTGAAAACTGCCGATGGGACGTCCGAATTGGGTCCTTTCTTTGGCATAACTAACCGTCATATCCAGAACCCGCTGGGCCCCACCTACCATATCAGCGCATTTGGCCACAGCTGCCCGCTCCAGAATTTTCCCCACACCCTTCCCAGCCCGGCCGACTTCCCCGATTACACTTTCTCGTGGCACCTTTATGCTATTAAAGTTGACCTCAAACTGCTTGTCACCGGCTATAGTCTTAAGCAGCGTGTAATCTATGCCGGGGCTCTTGGCATCGACCAGGAAAAGGCTAACGCCTTGATCCGCCCTACTGCCCTCAGTTCGGGCACTAACAACCAGATAATCAGCGATGTGGGCATCAGGAACAAAGAGCTTGGTGCCGGTAAGGAGGTATCCGTCTTCATCGGCAATAGCCTGACAGCTAATATCAGCCGGGTCATAACTATCGCTTGGTTCAACTAGAGCTAAGGTGCAGACTATATCCCCCCTAGCTATGCGGGGCAAGAGCTTCCCTTTTTGTTCTTCACTGCCCATATCCAGGATAGTCAGACCACCCAGAACTACTGTGGGTAGGAAAGGAGAGGGCAGGCAAGCTCGTCCCATTTCCTCAAGCAGTACAACCAAGTCTGAAAAGCTGCCCCCATTTCCTTCGTACCTTTCCGGGAATGGTAGTGCCATCCAACCCAACTCCGCCATGCTGTGCCATAGCTGGGCTGAATACCCTATCTCATCTTCTTCCATCTCCCTAACCAGCTTCTTAGGGCACTCTTTCTCCAGAAAATCACGAGCCGTTCTCTTTAATAGCTCCTGCCCTTCAGAAAGGGAAAAATCCACCTCTTACCTCCTTAATTCGGGGTTGAACCCTTCAGACTAACCTCGGGGCAGTCCCAGACCCCTAGTAGCCACGATATTCCTCTGGATTTCTGATGTGCCCGTGAAAAGAGTAAAGGCAAAGGTCTCTAGGTACCAGCGCTCTATTAAACCTTGGAGCACCGCCCATTTGGAGCCCTCCGCTAGCTGGCCGAATGAGCCCAAGAGCTTCATGGCCGCATTGGCAGCTCGCTGCTGAGCTTCATAGCTGAACGCCTTGCTCATGGATACTTGCGCCGTAGTGGGGAGTCCCCGGCTAGCCAGCCAAGCTCCTCGATAGGAAAGCAAGCGCGCTGTCTCTATTTCGATTTCTATATCGGCTAGACGCTGCCGAACCAGCGGGTTTCTCCCTTTACCCTCCTCTTTCACATATCGCACCAGCATCTCGAAAAGCCGCCGCATGGTTGCGATTGGCCCTATATCTAGCCCTCGCTCGAAGTCCAGCAGTGTCATAGCCACCTCCCAACCTTGGTCCTTTTGCCCCAAGATGTTCTTCCGGGGAACCCTTACTTCATCGAGGAAAACCTCACATAGATTGCCACCACCCCCCATATCGGTTATGGTGCGAACCGTGATACCTGGCGTTGTCATATCTAACAAGAGGAATGTGATGCCCATATGCTTTTTGGGGGGAGACGGGTCTGTTCGTACCAAAAGGAAGCACCAGTCCGTCTTGTGGGCACCGCTTGTCCAAAGCTTCCGGCCGTTAATAATCAGGCTGTTGCCATCCTCCCGAGCTAAGGTTTGAATTGAGGCTAGGTCAGAGCCTGTTTCGGGCTCGCTAAATCCCTCACACCAGAACCTCTCCCCCTGGGCAATGGGGGGCAGGTGTTGCTTCTTCTGTTCTTCAGTTCCAAAGCGAATAATGGTGGGAGCAAGCATACCCACCGTGAACCCATCCCAACCAGGGGCACCCCGGTAGTGAATCTCCTCCTGCAGAATGGTACCCAGCAAAGGACTACCTTCTCTACCACCGTATTCCTTAGGCCAGCCCAGGGTGAGCCACCCCTTCTCTCCAAATTTACGCGCCATAACCTTCTGTAGTTCCCATACTCCGTCACGATAACGGTCTTCCGCCGGATTTATCACCGCCAGTTCATGCTCTAAAGGCAGTTCTTTTTCCAAAAAGTCCCGGACTTCCCGGCGGAAGGATTCCTCTTCAGCACTAAAGCCGAATTCCATGGTTTATTGGCCTTCCTTAGACTGTTTTATCGTTTGGGTAAGTAACGGCACTACCTGATGCAGGTCAGCCACTATGCCGTAGTCGGCAATTTGAAATACCGGAGCCTCGGGGTCGCTATTTATAGCAACTATGGTCTCAGATTCCCTCATCCCGGCGAGGTGCTGGACAGCCCCGGATATGCCACAGGCAATATATAGCTTTGGTCTTACAGTTTTTCCCGTTTGACCTACCTGATGGGTGCTTGATATCCATCCAGCGTCAACTACGTCCCGCGAGGCGCCAACCTCACCGCCCAAGGCCTTGGCCAACTCTTCGATTAACTCAAATTTTTCCGGTGTTCCCACCCCCCTACCGCCGGAGACAATAATATCAGCCTCCTCCAGGTTAACGCTCTTTTCTCCCTCTTTGACTATCTCCACTATCCTGACCATTGTACTCTTCGGGTCAATATCTAAGGGTATCTTTATTACCTCACCCTTTCTGGCTACATCCCTATCCAGAGCCTTCATAACCCTGGGCCTGACCGTCGCCATTTGAGGTCTGTTTATTGGCGTTACAATAGAGGCCATAATGTTGCCGCCGAAGGCTGGCCTGGTCTGCACCAACAGACGCGCCTCCTTATCAATGCTAAGCCCGGTACAATCCGCGGTTAATCCTGTCCCTATCCTCCGGGCGATTCGTGGGGCTAGATCCCTACCCAGGTAAGTTGCCCCTATAAGGAATATCTCCGGCTTAAGTTTTAGAATCTGCTGGGTTATTACATCGGTGTAAATACTTGTCTGATAGTGGTCAAGCTTTGGGTCATCAATCCACATAACCTTATCGGCGCCGTGGCTTATAAGCTCTTGGCATTTGTCTCCAACGTTGTTTCCCAATAAAACGGCCACCAGTTGCGAATCCAAACTACCAGCCAGTTCTCTTCCTTTGCCCAGTAGTTCCAGTGTGGCACCACGGATTCTACCCTCTCTCTGCTCAGCCAAGACCCATACGTCCCGGTATTCGTCCAAATCTGGCATGTCACCATCTTTCTGCGCCAACATATACAATCTCAGACTAGATGTTTTTCCCCAAGCCGCGCCACTAGTGTCTGAACGGCCTTGTCTAAAGCACCGTCTATTATTTCAACCCGACCTCCTTTTAACTCTGGCGTGTAGGCCCTCCTTATCCTCGTGGGCGAACCTTTGAGTCCTATCCTGCCTCTATCAACAGCTAAGTCATCAGCTGTCCAGGTAATTATCTCCTTATCCCGATAGGCATCCATCACCGCGTCAATGGACGGTGTCCGGGGAACATTGATGTCCTTTGTGACCGTTAGTAACGCCGGCAGTTTGGTTTCCAGCACTTCATAGCCGTCCTCAAGCGCCCTCTTAGCCCTCAAAGTGCTACCACTTATCTCCACTGCCTGGACATAGGTGACCTGGGGCAACCCTAGGAATTCGGCAAGCTG
Organism: Dehalococcoidales bacterium; assembly: GCA_034419075.1. Taxonomy (GTDB): domain Bacteria; phylum Chloroflexota; class Dehalococcoidia; order Dehalococcoidales; family BS750m-G39; genus E44-bin88. The sequence goes on from DAOULR010000001.1 coordinate 66,484, forward strand.
GGGGCCTACTTGAGCGGTATTTCCATCCAAAGCTTGCCGTCCACATAGAATAAGGTCAAATTCTCCTATTTTACGGGCAGCAGTGCCCAGTGTGTATGAGGTTGCTGAGGTATCAGCCCCAGAAAAGGCCTTGTCGCTAAGCAGTATTGCCTCATCGGCACCCATAGCTAAGCATTCTCTCAGCGCCTCTTCGGCCTGGGGAGGTCCCATGGTTATTACCGTAACCTTTCCGCCATGCTTTTCTTTAATTACCACTGCCTCCTCCAAAGCATGCTTATCATCCGGATTTACAATGCTCGGGACTCCCTCTCTTATCAGGTTCCCGGTTTCGGGGTCTATTCGAAGCTCATTGGTATCGGGAACCTGCTTTATGCAAACAATTATGTTCATCAGCGGTTCTGGCCTGTCTATTTCTTATTTCAGTAATTCGTGGGCTACAATTACCCTTTGCAGCTCGTTTGAGCCCTCGACAATCTCTCCTAGATTTATATCTCTTAGTAATCTTTCTACCCTGAAATCTTTAACATAGCCATAGGCTCCGTGCACTCTAAAAGCCTTACGAACCGCCTCAACAGCCATCTCAGTAACAAAGATTTTGGTTAAAGCTGATTCAACCCTGATATTTTTCCCCTGGTCGACTAGTGAAGCTAATCGATAAACTAACCATCGAGCTGCCTCAAGCTGGACGGCAATATCGGATATCAGACACTGAATGGTTTGAAACTCAGCTATAGGCCTTCCCCTGACCGTTCTTTCCTTGGCATATTTTATAGCTTCATCTAAGGCCGCCTGGGTGCAGCCGAGAACAATGACAGAGGTATCAAGTTTACCAATGGCAATAGTATCAAGCAGGATATTATAACCGTTGCCGGCACTGCCCAGTAGGTTGGCGGCTGGAACCCTGTAATTCTCCAGATGTATATCGTTCAGGGCTACACCGTGCATGCCCAGCTTTTCCCATGGCTTCGGGATTGAATATCCTGCCTTATTCTTCTCTCCGATGAAAGCACTAATACCCTCGCCGTCACGGGCGAAGATAACAATGATACCATCCAGGTTAGCCGCGGTGATGAAGCGCTTGGAACCGTTCAATACATACTCGTCACCATTGAGAGCGGCTTTAGTTGTTATTGCCTTTGGGTCTGAGCCTGTGGCTGCCTCGGTAAAGGCAAGAGAGCCTATGCCATTTCCCTGGCAAAGCTGAGTAATGTATTTAACTTTCTGCTCTTCAGTACCGAATAGGTCAATAGGGATGCTGGCTAGATAACTGGCTCCAACAAGCATGGCCACCGCCCCGCTGGCCCTAGCTAACTCCTCCAGCACCAATGTCGAAGTTAAGTAACCTCCGCCGGTACCACCATATTTCTTATCATAAGGTATGCTGAATAGTCTTAGCTGAGCTATTTTCTTTATAAGGTCATCGGGAATCTTGTCCTCCTGCTCTATCTTGTCGGCTATGGGCAATACTTCTTTCTCACAAAATTCCCTGACGAACCTTTTTATCGCTTCTTGCTCTTTGGTAAGTTCAAAGTTCATGAACCTCTCCTCTAATTCGGTTTAACAGGATTCTAGCGCCGATACCATAGCCTCCAATAAATCCTTTCACCTACGCCAAATTCTGATTTTGCTAATGCGTCGCAACAGTCCCCTGGTGACAACACCCTGTGGTCGTAATATGAGGACGATAACAAGCAAGGCTCCATAGATATAGTTGCTATATACAGCAAATGAATGGGGTAACCATCTAGGTAGACCAAACAGAATCGGGGCGGCAATTACTGCCCCCCACATAGTAAAGCGACCACCAACAAATAGCATGGTAGTAGCGTAAAGCATCAGTTGAAAGCCAAAAGAGTTCGGATAGATGGCACCTAGGTTGAAAGCAAATATGACGCCAGCCAAAGCCCCTATCACTGAAGAGAGGGTAAGAGAATATATATTGATTCGGGTCGTATTAATTCCCATGCTGGCAGCTAAGTCGGGGTCTTCTAGCATTGCTTCCAAGGCTCTACCAAAACGGGAGCGTTCCAGTCGGTAGATAAAGACTCCAACAACCACAAGCGACACATAAGATAATATTTCCACGTATTCAACTCGTGGCATATAGAAGCCAACCGACCCGCCCAGAAATTCTAAATTTCTGACCACTGATTGAACCATAAAGACGAGAGCAATAGAAGCCATGCCCGCAGCTATGCCCTTAGTCCGGGCAAGTCCCAGGGCAGGTAGGAGTCCGACTACGGCACCCACTAATACTACGGTAATCAGTGCCAGCCAGAGCGGCCAGCCCATTTCTCGAACCATAAAGGCGGAAAAATAACCGCCAATAGCCATGCTATAGATTGGTCCGGCGTAAAGTATCCCACCCTTCATAGGCAGGTAAAATGCCCATGTTAGCAGTATATAAACGATGGTAAACTGTATGAAAAATAATGTAGTTGGTGACATTGCTAGGCTTTCCTTCTCAGCTCCCCGCAGAACACTGCGCTTAAAAATTCAACTTTGAATGGTTCCAAATTTCCTCCTACCGAATTCTAAAGCATCTTAAAGATTGTATCTTGCCCCAGAATTTCACGCCTGGGTTCCAAACACTCCTCGTGGCCTCAATATTATTACTATCATTATCGCCCCGAAAACAATGGCCTCAGTCCAGCGTCCCGGCAGGTAAGCCGCCACTAAGGCTTCGGCCACACCTATAAGCAAAGCACAAATTACTCCCCCCTTTAAATTGCCCATGCCCGCAAAGAGAGCTATGATGATCGCCTTGATAGCTAAAGAGTCGCCGAGGGTTGCTGACGCCGATCCCAAGGTCATAGCCATAAACACTCCCGTGACGCCAGCTAATAGCCCACCTATAGCGAAACTATAGATGCCTTCCTTGTTTAAGGGGACCCCCAGCAGACGTGATTTACTAACATCCTGGGCAATCGCCCTCATAGCTCTACCCTCCTTGTGGCGATATAAGAAGTAGAAAAGCAGGATTACAGCGACTATACTTCCCAGTATGGTGTATACATGGGCGAGTGAGAAAAAGATGGGGCCAGCCTGTATGTAAGCCCCTCCCCCTACTATGCTCGCGGGGAAGCTAACGGGAAGCCCATTATGTATTTGATGCGACATTGCCTCAGTAATTATTATGGAAATGCCCATGCCTAATATTAAGCTTTCCAAGAAGGCTTTTCGCTTAGCTAGGGGACGGAAAAGAGGTTCAGTAGCAGTAACTAGTAAGATAGCGGAAAGAATACCTGCCGGAGCCGCCAAGGCAAAATTATTGGTCTGTTCCAATACCATCCAGGTTACGAACATGGAGAGCACCATAATATGAACATACGAGAAATGCACGACCCCTTTAACCAAAATTATAAGGTTAATACCCACCGCGACTAAGGAATAGATACTACCTATCGCCAGACCATTTATTACCTGAGCAACAAATACGTCCATAATGGAATGTCCTTCTGCAACGAAACTAAACTTTGCCTAGGTAAGCTTGCTGTAATCGGGGATCACGGACAAGTTCCTGAACAGTGCCCTCGAACACTATACTACCGACTTCGAATATGTAAGCCCTGTCGGCACATTGTAGTGCTTTGCGGGCGTTCTGTTCAGCAAGAAGGATGGTTTGTCCCTCCTTTTTTAAATCTAGTAATATACTAAAAAGCTCACTTACTATCGATGGAGCTAACCCCAGTGATGGTTCATCCATCACTATTAGCTTGGGGGACCCCATCAGTGCCCGACCAATGTCCAACATTTGCTGTTGCCCACCGCTTAGCATACCGGCTAACATGCTCTTCCGCTCAGCCAAAATGGGGAATCGCTCCAAGACCCAATTCAGGCGTTTGGTTGTATCACCTTTTGCATGATAAGCCCCCAATTGAAGGTTCTCCATCACTGTCATCAGAGGCATAACACCCCGCCCTTCGGGAACCACAGAGATTCCAGAACCTACAATGTAGTCAGTCGATTTCCGCGTGATGTCACGGTCCAGGAACCAGATGGTACCGCTCTTAGCCCGAACCACGCCAAGCACGGCTGATATAAGAGTTGACTTACCAGAACCATTGGCTCCAAGCAAGGCTACAAACTCACCGTCATTAACTTCAAGGCTAACCTGCCTGATGGCACTAAGCTCCCCATAAGATACGGACAGGTCATTCACCCTTAAAATGTTCCCTTTAGTCTTTGCCAAGATAAGCCTCCACTACCTTGGGGTCGTTTCGAACTTGGGCGGGTAGCCCCTCAGCAATCTTCTTGCCAAAGTTTATAACGGTAATCTGGTCTGAAATTCCCATAACTAGGTTGACATCGTGAGCCACCAAAATAACGGTTAACCCCATATTGTCTCGTATCTCCCGAATCAACTCATCCACTCTCTGCGTTTCTTCACTTCCCATGCCGGCCGTAGGTTCATCAAGCAACAGAAGCTTCGGTTCGCTCGCCAGGGCCCGAGCTATCTGTAAAAGCTGGCACTCTACCCACGCTAGCTCACCTGCCCACCTCTCAGCCGAGTCTGCCAAACCGACAAATTTCAAGAGCTCTAATGCTTTCTGCTTTACCCTTGTCTCCTGGGCAGAATGGGTGAAAGGTAAGCGAAAGAATGTCCCCAACAAATCCGTTTTAGTACGGCAATACGTGCCGAGTATAACATTTTCCAGACAATTCAAATTAGGCATGAGCGTCGCTCTCTGAAAGGTGCGCCCAATACCCATACTGGTAATAACATACGGCTTGCGGTTCGTTATATCAGTCGAATTAAAGTGTATTTTGCCATCGGTAACTGGCAGCAAACCAGAAACCACATTAAAGAAGGTGCTCTTACCAGAGCCATTAGGACCTATAAGCCCGTGGATTTGTCCTGTTTCGACATTAATATCAAGTTTGTCAAGAGCACGAACACCACCAAAATCCTTACTCAATGCCGACGTTGATAGTATGTTCATGGTTCTGTACGTTATCCGTACCCTTCCCTGAATTTTCCACGTCTTCGATATATCACATATCTCACGCCAGTCGTCTATAGTCTGTCCTAGAGAACCAATGAATTAAGTGCGACAGACGCTAACATATCTACGTACCCCTCTCCCTATCCTATGGATAGGGAGAGGAATACGTTTCCCGGGTCCAGTCCGGGTTCACACTGTCAAACAAATTAGTCAGCAGATACTGTACTGACTAGGACCAAATCGTTGTCCTTTATTTGGTACATAAACAAGTCTTTAGTCTTCATGCCGTTAACGTAGCCCCACGTACCACCAGTCATGTCGGGTATGTCCCCGGCATTCCAGAGATAATCTCGTATCGCCTGTCGCTCCTCAGCAAGCTTAGCAGGGTCCCCCGTTACATTTGTGTTTTCAACGGCAGCCTGAAAAGCTAATACGCATTCACAGTAGCTGTAGGTAGCGGGTGTCCACGGGCGATTACCATCATGTTCAGCACCATAGGCGTCTACAAAAGCCAACCATGTGGGATCTGTGGAAGTATATTCTATATTATCCCATACATAGGTATCCTCGATATAGCCTTCGCCGAGCTCAAAGAATACAGAGCCCAGGGCTACGAACGAGTTTAGTATTCTCCCTCCTTCAGTCATCCCTCTCTCATACATTGCCTTACAAAAATTCGCCGCGTCGGCAAAGAAAAGAATGCTGATATAGCCGTCAGCATCTAGTGATAAAGCCTTTGTCGCTATGGGGCCAAGGTCAATCGCGCCGGGCGGGCTCACTTCTATGACTTCCTTTACCTCAATCCCTAAACGTTCGCATTCAGCCTCCGCCGCTCCCCCCAAGGTAGGGAAAATATCGGGTTCATATATTATTACTACGGATTCGAAGTCTGGATTCAGTCTGAGCCATTCGGCTACACTGATTTGCGTGTTCCCATCAAGGTCAGCCCCACTTTTGAGACCCCACGGAGCATAATCAGCCATTTGTTCTGCGTTTGTGAATGCAGCTACGAAAGGAACGCCCTCTTCAGCTGGTAGGTAGGAAGCCGCAGCGACACCGGTGCCACCCGACGGCCCTATTATAAGCAATGGATTCAACTCCAGCGCTTCTGTCATTGCTGTTACTGACATGGGCGCATCCGTGCCTTCATCAAACAAAGTGATCTTGATGGGGACGCCGTTAATACCACCAGCGTCATTTATTTGCTCCGCCACGAAGTTTGCCGACCAATTCATGTCAAGACCATAGGCCGCTGCCGGTCCCGTTACAGTCGTCAGTTGTGGAACATTCCACTCACTAATCACAGGCTCTGCTTTGGTACAACCGGCAATACCAGCAACACTAGCCACCAAAAGAACCACTACCATCACCAAGGCTAACCCAAAACTCGTGCCTTTCATTTTACCTCCTTATATAAATTCAGAGTCCAAATTTTCTAGCTTACAAACCTCACATACAGCAACCTCCTTTCTCAATAGAGAAGCACGTCGGTATCTAACGCAGCCGTAATAACGTAACTAAAGCCAGCCCCAACACGATGACTACCTTACTATTTGCTCGTCTATTTACTTTTTAAAAGCGGCTGGGATTGCGGTGTATTTTCCTGTATACGTGTTCGAAACAAGAATAGGTATCGAGAAGAAGGGCCTTCTTATATTTTTGAAGACGATTGGTAGATGGACCACACCCGCCGGGACATAAACCACAGATGGTTCGGTGATTATATATTTTTCCGCCTCATCCCCTTCGCCCATCCAGAACTCGACCTCGCCTCCCAGGTCTTTATTATTTTTCGGGTCAGTCCCGACGAAAATCCAGTACTCATCTTGATCGTGGGTGTGGGGTAAATCCTCAACGTGATCAAAGGGAGGAGGACCAACCAAATTCAAGCCAAGTCCCCATCCGCAACCCGATTCGAATGGATATTGTAAAATCACGGTCACTGGGGTATTGGGGAAAGACCGGCTATCGAATAGTATGGGCTCTCTCATCTTTTTGCCATATTCGGGATGTTTAATCCCCGTGGGCAGAAGTTTTTTAATATTATCTGCGTATTTCCCTTTAGCCATTTGCTACTGTATTCCTTTCTTAAGAAATATTTAAAACGTAGGGGTGATTTAGTGTATCCGGCTTTTAATATTTGCTAGTACACCTCCCTATAAAGTATAGTGCGAGTCTCCCACGACCTTTTCGACTAAGATGTTGCAGGTTTATACAATATAAGCCGCCATTTTTTAAGTTACAACGACCTATTGACCACGGTCTAAAGTCCGTTATGTATCTGGGACAGGGTGTTTCTTGCTTGCCCCCCCCGCTTATGCTAAAATCAGCCTGAGGTGAGCCTTGGCCGAAACATCGAAATCCGGTTCCAATCGCTCTAAAAAAACTCGAATAATTGTGGCTGACGATCATCCCCTACTGCGCCAAGCGCTAAGGGACGCCCTGGAAAAACAGTCCGACTTTGAGGTCATCGCCGAAGCCAGCGATGGCGAAGAGGCAGTCAGACTGGCCACCGAGATGTTTCCTGACGTGGTGATTATGGATATAAGCATGCCTATCCTCAACGGGCTGGAGGCGACCAAGCAAATTAAGGAGAGTAACCCTTCGATAGCCGTGCTGGTGCTGACCGTCCACAGCGATAGCGAGCACATACTGAGCATACTCCGGGCTGGTGCCGGCGGCTATTTAACCAAAAGCGTCTACGGCGACGAGGTCACCCACGCTGTGAGGGCTATCGTCTCAGGAGAAACGGTTCTTTCTCCCGCCGTTTCGCAGCAGATTTTCAAATACGCCTTTCAACACTCCACCAAACCCAAGAACCTGGGCACGGGTAATTCACTTTCCTCCCGGGAGCTGGAGGTACTCCATCTGGCGTCCAAGGGCATATCCAATAAAGATATCGCCAAGAGGCTCGGCTTGAGCTTGCGCACGGTGAAGGGTTACCTGGCCGACCTCTTCCTGAAACTTAACGTGGCATCACGTACCGAAGCCGTCATCATCGGCCTGAGGAAAGGCATCCTTACCCTCAAAGACCTCGAATAAAACAGCCACCGAGGAACTAGTGTTAGCTAGCACATTGTTTAAACCCGAGGGGAAGATTTTAAAGAGCCCTCACTTCTGGGCTATTATCGTTATTACCCTGTTTCTGGTATTCATCTATCAGGCCTGGCCCTGGCGTGCCTGGAAGTTCGAAGAGGGTCTCTGGCAGTGGTTCTCCTGGCTCTCTCCGTTGTACAGCCTGGCTACAGTTGAGCTGATAAACCGTATCGTCGGCATCCTCTTCCTGGCGCCAATTATCTATGCGGCTGTCGTCTTCTCTTGGCAGGGTGCCCTGGCCACTTTCCTGCTGGCACTTATCAGCGTGCTGCCGATAATGCTGGACATCTGGTCGACCACCTCCCTCATCACCAACATGATCCTGTTGCTGTTGCCCCTTTTTATCACCTCGCTGGTCGCCTTTGAACTGGCACGGCGGCGTCGGGAAAGGAAGCATTTTGCCGAACGGGAAGCGGAGCGGCAGGTATACATCTCGAAAATACTGGAGTCTCAGGAGAACGAAAGGCTACGCATCGCCCAGGAAATCCACGACGATACCATGCAGACATTGCTGGTCATCGCCAATGCCGCCCAGAACCTGATTCCCTCAGGCAAGGGCGACATGGCCGAAGTGAAAAGTAAGGCGGAATGGATAAGAGACTCCACGCTTCAAGCCATCGATGGGCTACGACGGACGAGTCTCGACCTGAGACCGAGCGTGCTGGACGACCTGGGGCTGGTACCGGCCTTAAGGTGGCTGGTGGACAGTATGAGTGAGGGGTCGGATGTCAACACCCGCATCACCATAAAAGGCACCAAGCGCAAGTTGCCCCCGGAGGCCGAGGTCACCATATTTCGCGTGGTGCAGGAGGCGCTGAACAATATCAAGCGCCATTCAAAAGCCACTGAGGCAGTCGTTACCTTAGAATTCGACACAGACCGCCTTAAGATAACAATAGAAGACAATGGCCAGGGGTTTCGTCTACCCCAAAAACCTAATAGGCTGGCGGCTAGAGGTCAATTGGGGCTAATCGGGATGCGTCAGAGAATAGATCTCCTCGGCGGTAAGTTTCAAATACGTTCCCGGCCCGGTGAAGGTACATTGCTCCTGATCGAAGCCATGTGCTAGCCGTTAGCCTCAGCGGCGGCATCCAGAATTATTTGGGCATCCGCCGGATCAAGCTGAGCGAGAAAGTCATCAACAATGTCGCTTGTGGCATCGGCCCACCTGCCTCGCTCTTCATCAGGCAGATAGTAGACATCTATACCAGCATCAATACACGCCTGTACTGATGCCGTGTCTCCCGCTGCAGCAAAATCAGTTAAAGTCTGTCCGGCAGTTGCTCCTTCCTCAATGAGTATGGTCTGCACTTCCGCGGGCATGGCATTAAAAACATCCACGTTAACGGTAAATGCGATGAAGCCGCAGAACATATCGGCTACCGTGAAATATTCAAAGGAATCAAACCAGTTCATCATTTCTATAACGTAGCCATTCAGATTTACGCCTCCATCAACCAATCCCTTCTCCATTGCCGGGACCACATCAAAGAACGGCATACTAACTGAGGAGGCGCCTAGGGCTTCCACAGTATCACTCTGCAGAGTACTCATCGTGTGTACTAATAAGCCATCCCAATCCTCGAGGGTCTTTGCCGGCTCTATCCCGCACCAGTAAAGCGGGGGCGAGGGCCAGGCAAATATTATCTTCTGGTTGAATTCATCCTCCATTATGACGGAGAAGAGGTTATCGTTTATGATTTGTACGT
>DAOULR010000002.1:0-1878 GCA_034419075.1 Dehalococcoidales bacterium
ATCTGGGGTATGTTCCGCCCCTTGCCCAGTGCCGAGAGGAACATAGAAAGGTGCCTGATGGTGCCCTCGGTTTTGGGCATAAAGACACCCTGGAACCAGGAGGCGAAGCGCACCACCCAGCCGAAGAGCCTTCGCCTAGGTAAGAGCCAGCGGTAGATGATATTATAGGGGAACTTTAAGCCCCTGGCCTTGACCGCATCGGCTCGGGCGGCGACGATAACGTTGGGGATGTTGGCCTTAGCCGGGCAATTGGTCGTGCAGGTCATGCAGAGGGTGCACTTGTTGAGTCGGTCGGCATACTCCTTAGTATAGTCCAGCTCGCCCGCCAGCAGCCCCCGAATCATCATGTTCTTACCCCGCGCCACCGAGGCTTCGATACGCTCTTCCTGATATACGGGGCACCAGAAGGTGCAAAAGCCGCACTTCATGCACTGGCTCAGGTCGTTTTCGAACCTCTTTATCTGTTCGTATCGGTCATAGTTTTTGACCATATCACACCCTCTCCTCCTCCCATATCTTGCCGGGGTTGAGGATATGGTTGGGGTCGAGCAGTGACTTTATCTTTATCATCAGGTTGAGGGCGACCGGGTCCATGGCTCGCTTCAGGAAGCGCTGTTTCTCCAGACCGATGCCGTGCTCTCCGGAGAGCACTCCGCCCAGAGAAAGCGCCGCCTCGAAGATTTCCCCCATGGCCGCCTCAGCACGGGCGAATTCCTCTTTCTTGCTGATGTCGGTAAATATTGCCGGGTGCAGGTTGCCGTCGCCGGCATGCCCCAGGTGGCTGATGAAGAAGCCCGTCCTTTCCGATATCTCGCCCAGCTTGTTGATGAATTCCGCCAGCTTGTCGCGGGGCACGGCCACATCCTCGGCCAGTACCGTCTTGGCCGCGCCGAAGGTGGCGGCAAAGCCAGCGCTCCTCATCTTCCAGTACTTGGCGGCTTCATCGGCATCCTTGGCCACCTTGACCTCCCTGGCTCCGCTCTTTTTCAGGGTATCGACAATCTGCTTGGTCTCCGCCTCCACTGTGGCTGGGGAGCCGTCAGACATTATGAGCAGCAGCGCCTGCGCCTCCGTGGGCAGTCCCATGTGCATCATCTCCTCGATGCGGCGCAGAATGAAGTTATCGACGAACTCAATCTTGGCGGGCACCACGCCGCTGGCCAGTATATTGGAGACCGCCTGCCCGCCCGCCGCCATATCATCAAAGACAGCCATCATCGTCTTACTAGCCTGGGGCATGGGTATCAGTCTCAGCGTTATCTTGGTGATGACGCCCAGCGTCCCCTCGGAACCGGTGAAGAGCATCATCAGCTCGTAGCCGGTGCGGTTCTTCACCGTCACCCCACCCAGCTTCATGATATAGCCGCTGGCCAAGACTACCTCCAGCCCCAGGACATACTGCTTGGTCACCCCGTACTTGACGCAGTAAGGACCGCCCGCGTTCTCAGCGATGGTGCCGCCCACAGTGCAGCCCAGGAAGCTCTGGGGGTCGGGAGGATAGAACAGCCCCTGCTTGGCTAGCGCCATGTTGAATTCCTGCAGTACGAGTCCCGGTTCGACGGTGGCCGTGAAGTTGGTCTTATTTATATCCAGGATTTTATTCATTTTTACGGTGCAGAGCACGATGCCACCCTTGATGGGTATGGAACCGCCGCTGACGTTGGTGCCAGCGCCGCGGGGGGTAACCGGTATCTTGTTATCGTTAGCCAGCTTTAGAATCGACGACACCTGCTCAGCGGTAGTCGGCAGCACCACTACGTCGGGCATATGCGCCCAGGTAGCGGTGCCATCATAGGAATAGGTGGTCAGGTCCTCCTTAGAGGTTAGCACCGCCCCTTTGCTCACAATCTTCTCCAGTTGTGCTATAAGCTTCTTCTC
>DAOULR010000003.1:0-9336 GCA_034419075.1 Dehalococcoidales bacterium
GGTGTACTGCACCTTGTAGCGCCAGAGTATCTCCTCGGGCAGGTAGTTGGTGTCCTCGAAGGCCTTGCGCAGTACCCACTTCTCGATCTTGTCCCCCGCCTGTTCCGAGTGGCGTATCTTGAGCTCGGGCGGGATTTTCATGGCTAGGTCAACCATGGCCACATCAAGGAAGGGCACTCTCAGCTCCAGGCTGAAGAGCATACCCATTCTGTCGGCCCGCTGCAGGTTGATGTTGTGCAGGTTGCCGATGCAGCGCAAGGCCTCCTTATTAAGCACATCCATGGGGTAATGCTTCATGTAGTGATAGCCGGTGAAGAGCTCGTCGGCGCCCTCTCCGGTGAGCACTACCGTTACATAGTCAGCGGCCAGCTTGCAGGTAAAGTAGCAGGGGACGGCACAGCGCACCAGGGAGGGGTCGTAGCTCTCCAGCTCTTTGATGACGATGGGTAAAACCTCATAGTATTCGTCCTCGGTAAATATGAGCTCGTGGTGGGTGGAGCCGATATGTTTGGCGGCGATGCGCGATGCCTTGAGGTCATCGCTTTCATCACCGCTGGCATCCTTCATACCCACGACAAAGGTATGGAGGTGGGGGATTTCCTCGGCGGCAATAGCAGCCACCAGGCTGCTGTCAATACCGCCGCTGCAGAAGGAGCCGACGTGGATTTCTTTATCGGAGAGCAGCCGCTTCTTGACGGCGTCGATAAAGGTCTCTCTGATGAGCTTACAGCTCTCTTCAACATCGGTAAGCCGGTGGTCCTCGATTTCGGGAAGCTGATAGTATGGCACGAATCCCTCTCTGGGGGTGTAATAGTGACCGGCCGGGAATTCGTGTACCTCGTCCACGCCGGCCAGCGTCATCGCCCCCAGCTCGGAGGTGAAGTAGAGTTTACCGTTGACATAGCCGTAATATAACGGCTTGATACCGATGGGATCACGGGCCAGCATGAAATCATCACCGTCGAAGATGGCGAAGGCGAACATCCCGTCTAGCTCCCTAACACACTCGGGACCCTTCTCCTGATAGAGGTGCAGGATAACCTCGGTATCGGACTCGGTCTTGAACTGATATTTATTTACCAGCTTTTCCCGGAGCTTACGGAAGTTGTAGATTTCTCCGTTACAGATGATGCCCGTTCGGCCACCGTTGGCCAGAATGGGCTGGTGCCCCTTCATCACATCGACGATAGAGAGCCGAGTATGGCCAAAGACCGTGCTGTTGAAAGTATGGATGCCGCGGTCATCCGGCCCCCGGTGGGGCAGCGCATCCAACATTCTATTTATTGTCTCTGTATCCTTTACTCCAAAACATCCAGCTATACCACACATTAATCAATCACCTACCTTAAATACAATCTAGGCCGAATTAACCTTAGCGCCTTCGTATTCGTCCAGCACCTTGACCGCCTGGAAGCTATCCACACAATAGGCGTCGGCGCCTATATCACGGGCAAAGTCATCGGATACCGCCGCCCCCCCGATGAGGACCCTGACCCCGTCCCTTAATTTATTATCCTTGAGGGCTTCGATAACCACCCCCATCTCGGGCATGGTCGTGGTCAGCAGCGCCGATAGACCCAGGTAATCGGGGCTCTCTTTTCTGATGAAGTCGACTATCTTCTCCGCCGGCGTATCTACGCCCAGGTCATGTACCTCGTAGCCGGCCCCTTTGACCAGGATGACCACGATGTTCTTACCAATGTCGTGGATATCCCCCTTCACCGTGGCGATGGCGAATTTCCCCTTGGTCTCAATGTCTGAGGCCTCAAGCAGCGGTTTGAGAATCTCCATGGCTTCGCCCACCGCGTCCGCCGAAGCCAGCATATCGGGGATAAAATACTCTTTGGCCGAGAATTTCTCGCCCACCACCCGCATCCCCGACGTCAGGGCCTGGCTGATTATATCCGCCGGCGGAATGTTCTTCTCCAGCGCCAGGCGGGTCAGCTCCACCACCCCCGGCGTGCCCGATAGCTTCTCGTCTATACCCTCGTCCTGCTGGGTCCTCCTTCCCTGGATAACGTTCTCCTTGAGTCGGGTAATAATCTCGCTTTCGGTCATTCTCACTTCCTTTCCTGGTAAACGTTCAATCGGAGCAAAAGCCCGGGAATCTCCTTGAATATCTTGGCCGTGGTAGCCTTATCTATATGTTCTACTGGCTTGGCCAGAAGCTCGTTCATGCGCCGGTAGGCCAGAGCGAAAACATCGTCTCTTTCCCCGTCTCCCTCAAAGGGATAGGACGGCGAGATTTCGCCGCTGCGCAGTAGCGGCCGAATGTAGCTGATATACAGCTTCTGCGGCGTCGCCACCGTCTCTCTTATCTGCTTTAAGACCACGTCTAGCTCTTGAGTATCTATTCGCGGCGTCTTGAGGAAAAACTTGAGCATCTGGAAGTGGGCATCATCCAGCACCGCCTGGAGCAGGCAGAAAACGGCGTTACAATCGAGGAGGCCGTAGGCGCAGTGCAGGAACTGGGGCCCGCTCAAGGTCACCACAATGTCCGAGAATAACCTCTCAATCGATGCCTGCTGACCAGGTATCTTGGTATCGCATACACCCGAGGTGGAGTAATTGGGTATCTTGTAGAACCGCGCCATCTGGACGCAGTCAATATTGTACTGGCTGGTTTCCACCGAACCATAGGAATCACCCAAGGTATCCATTCGCGCCCGCACCGGCACGCTGCCGTAGAGCATCGGCGTTCCTCTATTCACCAGCTGGCCCAGGGTTATGCCGGCTAGGACCTCGGCGTTTATCTGGGCCATGATGCCCGCCTCTTTGATGGGAGCCGTCGTTCCCGCCTGGGGGGATGAGGAAACGGCTACGGGCAGACCCCTCCGGCAAATCTCGATGAAGCTGTCGGTGGTATCGGCAACAAACTGCAGCGGGCTCTTGACCAGACAGGTGATAAAAGAGATGATGGGGTTTTCTTTGAGCCTTTCCTCGCCGCCGGCTATCAGCTCGGCCATCCTCACCACGTTGTCCAGCTGTTCCAGCTTGGTCAGCCCCGACATGAAGTGCTTGGTGGTGTTATTCAGCGAGGCGAAGAACTTGTTGACGTCCTTGTTGTCCTCGGTAATATCCTCGTCCTGAATGTTTACGGTGCGGATGTAGCCGTCCAGCGTCTCCAGATGCTCACAGACGTGCGCCGACTGGCAGAGGTCAGCCACCATGCCGCGTCGGGGATGAAACTCGGGCAGCTTAATCTCGACACTCTTATCAGACTTTTTGACATAGGTGGGGAAATCGACGTCCAGCCAGATATTGGTCTCCGAGCCGGTGATAAAATAGACCCTTGGCTCGTCGCCCTTCATTATCAGGGCGTTGTCCGGGTTTCGGGCGCCAAGCTTGACCGTCTTGGGGGCACTGTCGAGTGCTTGCGCAACTAGCTTTTCCGGTATCTTTATCCGCCAACAGGGACTGTCAGCGGAAGAATCAGCCTTAACCTCGGCCCCGTGGTCGTTGAATATCTCGGCTGCCTTCTTACTAAAACAAACCAGGCCAGGGTCAACCAGTATCTGCAGGGAAGCCAGGTGAATCTGCTTCACCTGCTCCTCGGTAATCCTCTCGTATGGATTAGGAACTAGTATTCCTTCTCTGGGCAATTTATTTCTCCTCTAATATCTCAATCAATAACACCTTTTATCTCGACTAGTATCTGCTCTCTTATTTCAGGGGGCAGGCGGTATCGGGGCTCGGCCATAAGCCGCCGCACCCTTTTAGCTGCCTTCTGCCAGATAGCCCTTCCCCCCTTGGCCTCCCACTCCTCACGGCTGTTCTGGTCGCTTAAAGTAGGCCGGTAGTGCTCACGGCGCATAAAGCGCCGGGTATGCCTGGCGGCGACGAAGTTACCCCCCGGCCCCACCTCCTTGATGAGGTTAAAGGCCAGGGTGCTATCGTTGACTTTGATGCCGGACACCGCCCTCATCACCATGCCCAGTATCTCGTTATCGATGACGAACTTCTCGTAACAGGCCGTCAGGGCGAATTCCATCATGCCAGCGGCATCGTGGATGAAATTGGCACCGGCCAGGGCGCAGAGCAGGCTGCTCATCGCCGATTCGTAGCCGCCCTGGGCGTCCAGTACCTTGGAATCGGTCATACCGCCGGTAGCGTAGAAGGGAAGATGGTAAAACTGCGCCATCTGGGCCCCGGCCGCGTTCAACAGTCCCATCTCCACCGAGCCGGCCAGATACTTGAAATCGACGAGGTAGGTGTTGGTCGCCACCGAGCCGAAGATAACCGGCGTCCCCGGATTAACAATCTGGACCAGCATTACACCCATCAACGAGTCCGCCGTCTGAATCACCAGGTTGCCGGCCAGCGTTATCGGCGAAGTCGCCCCGCACAACGGCTCGGCCGGGCAGACCACAGGGATGCCTCTTTGGGCAACCTCTATTAACAAATCACCATACTGGGCGTCCATCTTTAGGGGGCTTATGCTGCTGCAGGTTACCATAGAGATTATGGGGCGCTGGCGCAGTTTTTCGGCGGAGCCGGTCGCAATCTCGGCCATCTTTACTACCTGCTTGACCCCGTCCAGGGTGTAAACCCCACCCATAATATGCTTGGTGGTGTTGTCCAGCCCGGCAAAAAAGCGGTTTACATCGACCTGCTCTATAGGGAGCTCGTTAGGATAGGTGGGCAGCATAAAAAGGTGGATATTATCCAGGCGGTTGACCAGCCGGCTGATACGCTTCAGGTCTTCCAGGTTAGCTAGCCGCTTCTGCTTGGTCGCCGGCTCATAGATATAGAGGGCGGTCCCCCCTGTCCCGGTGTAAACCCGGTTGTCACCGAGGTAGATGTCATGCTTCTCTTCCTGGCCGCAGAGCCTGACCTCAGGCGGTGCCATCCCTATCAGCTTGCGGGCTTTCGCTTGAGACAAGCGCACCCGCCGCTCCTTCTTGTCCACCCAGGCCCCGGCCTGCTCAAAGAGCTCAAGGGCTGCCTCTGAGTTTACCTCGAAGCCCACCTCCTCGATAATCCGCATCACCGTCTGGTCTATCTTGATAATGGAATCCTCGGTTAGAGGACGATAACTACCGCTGACTAATCCTTTTCGAATCATAACTAAACTATATCTTCTACACCTACTTTATTAAGGTTCGGGCAAATAAAAACGACTAAATATAAACACCAGTAAACGAGAGTTAAGCAATGAGGAATCAGGCGTAAAGAGTAAGGCTCAGGGGCTTAGGGTTTAGAATGGGGGATATAATGGTGCGCCCGGGTTAAATATGGCCCGGTTCTTCACTCATACGTCTGCTTGAGGATGGGAAGGAAGCATAAAGTCCGCAACCGGCAGCTAAGCTGTTTTCTTTGATATTTTTTGGCCACGACCACACCTCCCCGTTAAATCGGACTTTTGGCTATGATTATACATAATAACATTTCAGCTTCTCTTTGTCCAGTGATGGTGTTTAGCAACGGAGGCGCCGACGGATGCGGAGAGGGTTCCCAAGTCTATTATACAATAAGCCATTTTGTTGCTTGGGTCACAATCCATCTTTTTGTTGGATATCATTAATCTCCGGCACAGATGCCATCGCCCCTTTCTCAAAAAGGTTAGGGTAGTAGGGAAAAAGTAGTGAAAGGTATACCCTGGCAATACCTCGGGTAGCTATACTCCTGTGTACTACCGCGGCGCCATCTCAAGTTATTACCCTAGTTATGGTATGGAGTCCTACCCTTTAGCTACCCTAGGGATTCCCCGGGGCTACAATTTGCCTTATCATATCCAAGTCAGTTTTAGACGTGTCCTCGTAGAAATTCCCGGAAGATATCCCTGAAAGGATACCCGGCAGGGAATAAAAAGCCTTACCCATTTATTCCCTTTATACCATTCCCCAATGGAATGTCCGGGCACCGAAAAATGAGGAGAGGTAGAGATAAAAGCGTATTTAACTGTGCTGGCCATCCTCACTTCAAGCGTAATGGATGTATCGATTTAGTAACATTATCGTGCAGTCTGTCTTAATCCCCGGATACGAAATACCCTTAGGGTAACCACCGCAGGGGTACACCCTAGGGTCGCCCCGAAAGGATGCCCCCGAAGGAAATTCCCAGCTTGAGACCCCGACCGATTGCCCCGGGTAACCTTAATAAAAACCGCAGGGTTATACCCTGGGGTCGCCCCGAAAGGATGCCCCCGGGGGAAATTCCCAGCTTAAAACCCCGACCGATTGCCCCGGGGTAACCCCAATAAAAACCGCAATTGTACACCCTAGGGTCGCCCCCCAAGCTACCCCATGTATAACAGATAAAGGTAGCAAGGGTAGCTATAAAACATCGAGTTAAAAATGACTACTAAGGACGACCGACGTAGGTTAATTGAATCCTATATTCGCCTCTCAGTAGATCCTAATACCCTAGATGATGTTATTACAGTATGGCAAACAAAGGGTGGGTAGTAAAAGTGTAGCTATTTTACTACCTAACCCGGGTAGTCCCACCTAGATAACTTTCGTATCTTGAGATTGAGGTAGTCCTAGGGTAGTTTTCATTTCTGGCTACCCCGGGTATCACTGGGTATTGCCCCTAAGGCTAGCTCAGGCGTGATAAGAGAAATGGCATAGCTTATTGTATCCCTCGGGGTAGTGCCTAGGTAGCAGCTAAGGTAGTCCACTGAGGATTAACTTGGGGCTACCCTAGCTACTAACATAGCCCGGCTTTACAAATGCTAGAAAAGGTCACAAAAAGATGAAATGTGACCTAACACTTGGTTCGGATCTCTTCAACTCCACCATAATGTACGGTAGGTAGAACTCCCTCTTTTTCAATAGCCACATAATCCACTATGGCGACAGGTGTCTTTTCCTATAATCAAGGCGGGCGATGGGAATCTGAAATTCTACAAGACACTGCTTAAAGAGAATTGAGGCGGGTTCATATAGAACCTATTTTGCTATAACTGCACGAAAGCCCCTTTAGTGACCTGAGTAGCAAAACAAGCTTATATACTTATGGGGATTTTTGGTATTCAAATAGCTCTCGCTTGCCGCGGTATTTCCTTTGCGCTCTAGACGATATCTTTTTCCATCTCTCTGGATTTGCCTTCCGCCAGGCTAAACTTTGTTCTCGATGCTTCGCCTTCTCTTCTGGGCTCAAACTACTGTATTTGTGCCTTTTCCTATACTGGCTGCACTCTCTACAGAACCTCTGATAGCCTAGTGGGCGTGTCTTGCCGCATCTATCACACCTTCTCATCTCGGCAATAAGTGATGGTATTTGTCTAACCTGTTCCTCCGAATAAAGCCAATGACCACCGGGCTTTGTCGGGTTTATAACACCCTCTTTTCTTAGCTTGATGAGCCACGTGACCGGGTAGCCCAGCTTAGCCGCAACCGTACGTTCAGCCAAGAACGTAACTCGTGTTGGGCTGTGTTTAGCTAAAATCTGCCTCACCTGCTCATGGCTTACGCCAAGCATCTGGCCCAGCTGCCTGAGGCTCTTACCCTTGTTTCTCTCGTGGATAAGTGGCTCTATAGTAGCTGGTGAGACCCTGTTTATTCTAGCCTGTTCCACAGTCTTGTTCATATGAATATGGCCTTACGAATTAAAAAGGCGGGATGCCACTTGCCCGATTTCAGTCAGGGCTACAATTACGGGAGGGGCGGAGGAGATAGTTTAAGCTACTCGGCAGAAAGGAAAAAACATCCTGCAGCACCCTGATTTCCCCTGGCAGAGCCCGCTTATGCTTGATTCTTCTTAATTCAAGCAATTTCCAACCCTTGGATTATTTGACCGCCTGTTGGCATGCCTCATATCCCAGTTCAAAGGCTTTAACATTAATTGGAGCCGCTTTATCCGGGAAACGCTCTCTTATAGCTTCTTTTATAGTGGCTATTTTTATGGGGAGTTGCTCGGTGCCGAATAACGCCCCAAGCATTACGATGTTAGTGGCTAACCGGCTTCCTGCTTCATGAGCAGTTTTGGCCGCATCTAACTGGACTATCCTGCCTGAAGTTTTGCTCAGTTGCCTTATGATTTCCTTCAGGCTGGGGTACGTGCTCTCACCTATAGAGACGGTGAAGGGGACGGTTATCGCTTTATTAACTAAGACCAGGCTAGACTTTGATAAATAGGAGATATTTCTAAGTGCCTCTGAGGGTTCCATACCGACCAGGACATGACACTTACTGGTGGGGATAAGGGAGCCAAAGACATCGTCTCCAATCCTGATGGCGCTGGTTACCGAGCCACCCCTCACCGCCATCCCCAGTATCTCCGAGCCTCTGACCCTTAAGTTATCAGCAACGGCTGCCTTTCCCAGCAACTCCGACATCAGGATCACTCCCTGTCCGCCAACCCCCGTGATTAGTATATTAAATTCTTTTCTCACTTTCTTCACTCCTCTACTATCAATTTGTAGGGGTAGCCCTGGGCACAAACCCTGCAGCTGGTGCTTAACTAAGAGCTACTCGATAAGCTCCATAATGTGCATCACCCTCACCGGCAGCTTGTTGCGCACCAGGCTGTCGATGAGTTGAATCTCGCACCCCGGGCAGCTGGTGACCACGATATCGGCGCCGCTGGCCTTGACGGAAGCCGCCTTCTTATCGGCGATGTCCTTGGAGAGGTCGTAGTAGTTCAGGCTGAACGCCCCCGCCATCCCGCAACAACGGTCGGCGTTGGGCATCTCGACATAGTCCACCCCCGATATTGACTTTATGAGCTGCCTGGGCTGGCTGGTTATGCCCAGGTGGCGGCTCAGGTGGCAGGGGTCGTGCCAGGTAACCTTCTTGCCCTTGGCTTCCACCGAGGGCTTATAGGCCGATGCCGGCAAATCAAGCACGTCAATCAGGAACTGGGAGACATCCTTCACTTTTTTGCCGAACTTTTCGTAGGCCTTCTTCCTCTGCGGGGTGTCGGCCAGAAACTTGGCATAATCTTTAAGCGCCGAGGTACAGGTAGCGCAGTCGGAGATAACGTAGTCCAGCCCCTCGAAGGCTTTAACGTTGGCGTCAGCCATCCTGCGGCCGGTCTCAAAATCGCCCACCCCCAGAAAGACCGGTGCCCCACAGCACCCCTGCTCTCTGGGCACCACCACCTCCACCCCGTTACGGGTCAGGAAGTTGATGATACGCTCACCGAGCTCGGGCAGAACGAAATCGGTCATACAGCCGCTAAAATAGCCTACCCTCATCCTAGTCTTGACGCCTCTGGGCGGCACATTGACCACCGGCACCATCTGCCGCAGGAATTTAGGGGCGATCTGGGGTATGTTCCGCCCCTTGCCCAGTGCCGAGAGGAACATAGAAAGGTGCCTGATGGTGCCCTCGGTTTTGGGCATAAAGACACCCTGGAACCAGGAGGCGAAGCGCACCACCCAGCCGAAGA
>DAOULR010000004.1:0-109463 GCA_034419075.1 Dehalococcoidales bacterium
GGGTACTGCCGACCTTTGACGTCGAATCCGGTTTGTACCTCGTACTTCGGTTTTGTTACCAGGTTCTTAGAATAGTCAGCCATTTTCCACACTCCTTTTTTAGATTTTCTATAGTTTAATCGACAAGGCCACCTTTCCTCATCGCCGCCGTCGATGGTGGGGACAGCCCCGAATGTTACTATAGATATTTGTGTTTAGCAATACCAAGATTTACAACTGTCGGTGAGGCTCTGTTCCTTTCAGCGTGTTCCATAGTCTTTTGCCTATGAATATTACACGGTGCTAGACTTTCTGACGGGCTTGCTCAAGCTGAACGAAGGCCTCGACCAGGGCCAGGGCGAACTCGGCGTCCTCAAGGTGACAGTCCAGCTCCTCGATTTCGATTTCCGGCTTCAGCTTTCTCCTCAGTTCCTCAACGAATACCTTGTCTTCTTCAGGGGCATGCAGCACCGAGCCTTCTCTGTCCAGAGAAGACCAGCCCCGGGTCGGGAAGATGATTTTTACCAGCCCCTTGGCCTTATTCAGTTTCCTGGCATAGACCCCGGCGGCGGTGGTCAGCTCTTCCCGGTTGTAGCGCGTCTCGATGCGGGCTTCGTCCTGTTTTAGTTTTTTCTCTCTGGAGGCGTACTTTTCCGGCTGCCTTCGGCTCAGGCTGGCGTTGGTTATATTTATACTGCAGGGGGCAATGACCTGGGGTAGACCTCTCTCCCCGGCGGCTTCAAGCCTTTTCGGCCCGGCGGCGCGGGTACCGTGAAAGAGCTCCTCAATGACACCGGCCGGAGCGATATCTATCACTCCGTCGAAGAAGCCCTGGACTATCAGGTCCTCCATTGCCCTATCGCCTATTCCCTGGGCGTGAAAAGGATAGACCCGGTAGCCCCTCTCTTCCAGGTGCTGCTTTACCAGCCGAGCGCAGTTGTCCGACCAGCCGAGCTGGGTTATGGCCACCGATTTCTCAAGCAGGCTGGAGATAGCTTCGCCGGAGTCCTTCAGCATACCGCACATAGCCCCGGCGGCCCGGGTCAAGACGCTCATCGCCAGCTCGTTGAGCCCGGCAAAATCGACTACGCCCTGTATTATCGTCATGTCCATAGTGTCATACAGGCGGCGCACCTGGGCCGGAATCACGCCAGGGCAGACGATAATCTTGGGTATGCCGAAGGGGAGCTGCTTCATTACCCGGGCCCCGAAGAGGGCCATGGTGGAGCCGCCGATGGCCATAATACCGCCGACCTCACCGGCGGCGTAGAGCTGCCTGACCTTCTCCGTAGCCCCTCTTTCCATGGTCTGGGTCAGCCAGTCCCTGTTTTTGGATGCTCTGATTTCCTCAATGGTACTGCCGCCTAAACGGGCGATTTCGTCGGGGCCGACGTCGGCCTGGGAGGAGGGCTGACCGCCCATACTGACATCAATGACAATCACGCGGCACTGTTTCTGCTCCAGCTGCTGCTTCAGGAAGAGTATTTCTTCTCCCTTGGTGTCTAGCGTCCCCATAACTATTACAGATTTCTTGCCCATGCCGCTTTCCTGTTAGCGCCTATACCCCGAGCCGGTGAAGGCTGTTTCCGAGGTAAGGTTGATTCCCCTGATTTTTCATCTGGGGGAACACTGCCCGCCAGGCTGTAGGCCGCTAGTCTAAGATATAGATGGCACCCTGGGTCGCATCAACCCTTATTCTCATGCCGGTTTTGATCTTTTCTGTGCCTTCAAAGCAGTTTACTATTGTAGGTACTTGATATTCCCGCCCCACGATAGCGGTGTGGCTGAGCGTACCTCCTCTATCAGCAACCACACCCTTAACTACACCAAAAATGGGTGTCCAGGCGGGGTTTGTTCCCGGACAGACCAGGATTTCGCCGGGTTGTACTTCGTGCAGTTGCTCATAGGTAAAGATAACCCGTGCCGTTCCCTCAGCCACCCCCGGTGCCCCGCATACGCCGTAGATATCGGCTTTTAGTTCTGGCTTTACCTTGGGCATCTCGCCAACGACGAGTTTGATGATAATTACGTCTCCTGACGGGAGCAGGTCCTTCCCCACGGCTTCATTCATGTCTGCCCTCTCGGTAAATACGGGGGGCGTCTCCTTAAACCTCAACCGCTCCCAGTCCGCACGGCGCCTGTTGGCTATGTACTGTAGTTTGTGGAATTCGGGGGCCAGCATCACCTGCTCAATCTCATCGGGGTTGAGAAAGAGGGTGTCGTCGGGTCTGTCAATGGTTCCGGCCTGCATCAGTCTCCGGCCTATCCCCAGAAGCCCGCGGCGTATCAGCGCATGACTGTAGAGTTCACAGTAAAGGTCATGCTCCTCACTATATGAGCCTACTTTCCCGCCCAAGTTTATCAGCGCCCTGAGCCATTCCCTTTCTGCCTCAGGTACCTTTTGTAATAGCTCCGTTATTGCTTTTTCTCTTCCCTTAATTAATTCCAATCTTACCTTTTCAAGGTCGAAATCGGCGCCTTTGCCGATAAAAGTCTGAATGACAGAGATAGCGGCCGAGGGCTCCTCAAGCCAATATGGCTCATCAAAGTCCATCATACGCACCATCCTCCACCCTTCCTCCTGCAGAAATTCATAAAAATCTTTCTTCCACTTTTTCCCGGCATCACTCTCCTCAAGTTTGGACAGGACATCCTTAGCCTTATTGTTGTTAAATAGGTCAGACAGCCCCGACTTTACCGCAGCCTTAGCAAACTGGCTCATTTGCTTGTCAACCTGAAATACCTTATTGTCGAAGCCCCGGAACATGTTCTGGAACTCAGGACTTTCGGCAGTAAGCCCAAAGCGTGCCGCCTGCTCCTCGATTAAGGCAAAGGCACTCATTGAGGTGTACATTCCCAGAAAGTGAATCTCCCACATTCGGCGATAGGTACTGATCATGTCCCATAAGTGATGGAGGAGGTCAATATTGGTGGCCTTGTCCAGGTCGAGGGACTTCAAGTGGTCATATAGGCCCAACAACTCTTTTTTGTAGCCTTCCCATAACCCGTCGAAGTCCTCAACCCAGGGAATTAGGGCCTCTTTGAATTTGGCTGTGCGTTTATCTATCTCCTCTTTATCTTGGATAATATGCATGGCCACATAGGTCGAGCCATCCTTGATTTTTTGAGACCAGCCTTTACAGGTTGGTATACTCAGCGTCTCGGAGGCATACTGAGACCCAACCGGGTTTGCCCGGCCGTAGAACCAGCTGTACATCGGGGTCAAGCGGGGTACACTATGCACACCGTCGTGGAAATAAGAGTGCATCTCAGGTACGTCAATCTCTTCGTTAAAATCATAGCCCGGCACCGCATCCCACAGTTTCACCCCTCCCTTTGTCTCTTCTTTCATATCCCCCTCCTTTTTTAGGCTATTTGAAAATTTTTGGGGTCTAAAGACCCCGAAACTTTTTAGCCATCAAATCAGCGATATGATTGGACGCTGATTCGACCTTCTTGGCGGCGACCTTTGCCGGACGAGTCTGAACCCAAAAAATGTTCCGGGGAAAGTCTATATCCTGCTCAATGGCCCACTCCATGTCCTGCGGGGATTTAAGGGTCTCCTCTACCGATTTGGCCACCCTGGCTATTTCAACAGCCTCTTCATCAAGGATGCAGGGTATACTCCGTTTCTTGACAGGGACATCAGCCCAATCAGCTCCCGTTTTTGTGTAAAACACGCCCCTCATTTTATTGCCCGTATGTTTGGAGGCGATCTCTAGACTGGTCTTTTCCACCTGGAACGTATCAACACTCTCAGCTCCGCTCACCACGCCCTCACCCAGGCCCCAGTTGGCTTCAATGGTAATCTTAGAGGCGTCACCATCAACCGGGTTTACGGTAAAAGCGATGCCAGAAGCACGGGCATTAACCATTTTCTGCACGGCCACCCCCAGCTCATCCCCGAGGATAGCTAACCCTTTGTTGACGCGAAAGGCAATAGCGCGGGGTGTGAAGGCACTGGCCCAGACCTTTTTTATCTTTTCCAGTACCTCCTCAATCCCGCGCACATTAAGATAGGTCTCAAACATTCCAGGCCTACTTTCTGTTCCAGCCGAGCGAACGGAAACGGCCACGTTTTCAGTTCCTGTCTTGCGGCATAGCTCCGTATAATAAGAAGTTATAAATTCTCTAGCTGAAGGCAGCATTCCTTTCTCTTCAATTGCGCCGCGGAGGTTTTCACTCATCTCCTCGAAAACTTGGATTCCGGCACCTTTGGTCTCGTCAAACTTTTTTATATACGAGGACATTTCATTTTTGGCGCCGGTTTCCTTAATAAACTTCCGATACATATCTATTGGAACGGCAAAACCCGGTGGAACTGCTAAGCCCATTCGGACCATCTCTCCCAGATTGGCACACTTTTTCCCTACAATATCTTTATGCTCTTTTCCCAGCTCGTCGAACCAAAAGATCAGTTTTTCAGAGTGCATATCCAGGAGTCTTTTCCCTGCGTCGATTACCGACAGTATATAGTAGAGGTTGAGTATAATCAATACCGTGCTTTTACCTGTAATGAGGTATGGCCCTTAGGCTTCCGAGAAAATACTGTAAAAATCTAAGAAGTCATTAAAATTATTATTAAGTATAAATAGAACCAACGCCAGCCTGAGCCGAAAACAGTGGGGAAAATACGTCTCCAGAAAAAAATTAAAACAGGTCGAATATTTTCAGGTAGTAGGCAGGACTTTGAGAACGGCGCGGTTCTTGTAGGCCTGCCTGAGCAGGGAAATGAACTTGGTGCCGATGGAGCGGAGAGGGTTATCCCGGTGAACCAGGACTTCCACACCTATTTTTATCTCTTCTTTAAATGGCAGCGCCTTCAGCTTGCCATCACGTAGCTCGTCAATAACATTGTCCTCAAGCAGCAGGGCCACCCCCTGCCCCATTTTGACCAGACTCTTGGCCGAGTCTATGTTATCCACCTCGGCGATGATGACCGGCTCTATATTCTTTTCCTTCATCAGCTTTTGCAGGATATCCCGACTGATTGACTTCTCCGCGGGCATAATCAGCGGGTGGCCGTTGAGAGCGGTAAACTCAAGCTTATCTTCCTGTGAAAGAGAGTCAGTCAAAGAGGCAACGAAAAGCATCCTATGTCCCCTGGAGACCTCTATCGTCTCAAGTTCGGGGACTCCGTAATCAAGGTTAGCCACCACCGCCAGGTCGTGCTGCAGATTTGAGATTTCCTCGACAATATGATGAGTAGGCCCCTCCCTTATCTTGACCTTTACATCAGGGAAAAGCTCCTTAAATATGCCGGCCACGGTAGTAACGCTGGCCGAGAGGGTAAAAGACACCCCGATGCGGAGCATCTCCTCTCGAAAGTTCTGCAAACACATCTCAGCGAGTTTGGTCTGCCGGTAGAGATCCCGGGCATGGAGCAGAAGCGCCTCGCCAGCCTCAGTGAGAGTTACCCTTTTCTTCCTCACCTGGATAAGCTTGACGCCAAAACCGGCCTCCAGAGTTTTTATATGAAGTAATACCGTCGGCTGGCTCAGGTAAAGCAGGTCGGAGGCCAGCTTGAAGCTCTTCTTTTCAGCCACGAAATAGAAGGTGATTAGGTGCTCGGGGCTTACCCGGGGCGGCTTGGTTGGCTCGAAATAGGACATTAGGTTTAGGCCTCAGACTCTAAAATATCAGTGAAATATAAAGAAGTTATAAAAAAAGTTATTAAAATGTTTACTCCTAAATAGGGTTGACGAAATTATACTCACCCATATACGCTATATAGACGAAGGCCCCTTTGTTTATAAAGTAACATAGGACATTTGACAAATCAAGATAACTAAGGAGGGCAACCTTGCAAGATTACGATGGGATTGTTATTGGTGCTGGCCCAAACGGGCTTACGGTCGGTGCCTACCTGGCCAAGGCTGGGCTTAAAGTTCTGGTTCTGGAAAAAAGGTTTGAGCTGGGAGGGGGACTGTCCACAGAAAGGGTCACCATCCCCGGCTTTCTGCATGACGTTCACGCCATCTACCACATGATGGTAGACTATGCCCCGCCCCTAAAGGACCTGAGGCTGGAAGAGGACTTTGACCTGAAGTGGATATACCCGGAGCTGCAAGTGGTCATGCCCTTCTCCGATGGAAAATATCTGGCCCTCTATAGCGACCCGGAAAGGTCGTGTGAGTCTATCAAGCAGTTCTCAGCCAAGGATGCCGAGGCGTTTAGGAATTTCGCCAAGTGGTCACAGCAGGCGATGGACCTTTTCCTAGCCCCGGCCAGCTACGTAAACCCGATGGCCAGCCTCGACCAGTCAGCCCAGCTAGAGGCAAACCCCATCACTAAAAGAGACGACGAGCTTACCGGCTTCACCCCCAAGCAGATAATCGATGGCTGGTTTGAGAACGAGCGGGTAAGAGCCTTACTCCTCTACCTGGCCTGTATGTGGGGCCTGGACTATGACTTGGAAGGGCTGGGCTATCTGGTGCCATTGATGCTCAACCGTGGTTGGCATTTCCGCTTAAGCCAGGGAGGCTCGCACCACCTAGCCCACCTGATGAGCAAGTTCATCTACCAGAGCGGGGGGATGGTCTTAACCAACCAGATGGTCAAACGTCTTATAATCGAAGGCGGCCAGGCCAAGGGGGTAGAGCTGGAAGACGGCAGGGTGATAAAGGCCAATAAGTTCGTCTGCAGTTCACTCAACCCACACCAGACCTTTCTGGAACTGGTGGGTAAAGACCACCTAGAGCCGGAATTCACCACTAGGGTTGAGGAATGGAACTACAGCGACTGGTCCTTTTTCACGGTACATATGGCCCTGTATGAAGCACCACAGTTTAAGATAGCCGAAGCCGACCCAAACCTCAATAACTCGCTTATCTACGTGCTCGGCTATGAAAATGAGGAAGAGCTGGTAAATCACTTCGAGGCGATAAAGCGGGGTGAGCTAATAAGCGGCGGCTTCAACAGCTGTTTCCCGTCAGTCCACGACCCAATACGGGCACCGGCGGGCAGGCACGTGGGGCTTATCTCACAGGAAGCGCCCTATAATCTCAAGGACGGCGGCCCCCAGGCCTGGTACCAGGTCAGGAGGGAGCACGCCGGACGGTGCAAGGAGGTGCTACGGAGATACGCACCAAACATGACCGATGAAAACATAATCTGGGACTACATGGGCACCCCCCTCGACACCGAGAACAAGTTCTCCGACATGAGGCAAGGCTGCTTTAAGCAGGGTGCCTATCTGCCGCTACAGATGGGCTATTTCCGGCCCAATGAATACTGCTGCCAGCACTCGACGCCGATAGAAAAGCTGTATATGTGCGGTGCCTGCACTCACTCCGGCGGTATGATAACCTTCGGCCCGGGCTACTGCGCCACCGAAAAAATAGCCGAGGACCTAGGCATTGAGAAGTGGTGGCCGGAGAACCACTACGTAAAGCTGGCTAAAGAAGCCGGGCTATTATGACCAAATAAAGGAGTTTTCTTATGTATATCAGGTCAACAGGTCTAGGTAAGACGCTACTTCAGTGCCAGGTAGAGAGCGTTGAATCCAGCACTATTATCCCGGCGACGCTGGAAGCCACCAAAGAGGGCGAAGGGGAGCCAACCAGGCTGCTGATGACGATGAAGGTGATTGCGCCGGTAACCTGGACGGTCAGGGCCTTCGTTGAGCCGGCTGATTTACGACATATCATCGGCTTTACTCTGCGGAACCCGAAGGTTCTATTCAATGCTCTGCGTTTCCTGATCTTCGGCGGCAGCTCTCCATCACTGAAAGTCAAGAAAAAGGAGCCGGGAAAAGAAGCGGCAGAAAAAATAGTGCCACCGATACCGACTGATATACCTGACTAATTTTTTAGATATAAAAGGACCGGGAAAGGAGGTCTTATGCCAGACGAAAGCTATGACGCCATTATAGTTGGTGGTGGGCATAACGGGCTTATTGCTGCCTGCTATCTGGGCTGGGCGGGTATGAAGGTGGCCGTCTTTGAAAAGGAGTTTGAGCTGGGCGGTGGTGCCTGCACCGAAGAGCAGCCCCTGCCAGCCTTTCTGAGTAACCCCTGCGCCAACTTCACCAGTATGTACCGAAGCCCGGTTTGGCTGGACTTCAAGCTCTGGGAAAAAGGGGCCTGGTACCTCACCCCCGAGGTTGACCACGCCGCCATCTTTGACGACGAGACCTGCTTGGTGAGCTTTCCGGTAACCACCACCCCCGACCTGACCACCGGGGAGACGGTAGTCTGGGAGGAAAACCTGAAGAAAAACACCCGGAATATTGCCCGCTTCTCCCAGCGGGATGCGGAGCATAGCGAGAAATTATTCGAGAAGTATATCAAAAAATGGAGGGAAGCCGTCGCAGAGTACCGAGCCAGCCCGATACCCCCCTGGGGAGTCAAAGACCCGGTGGAAAAGCTAGTTGACGACCCCGAGAGCGGTCTTGACCCGGGATGGCAGTTCATGACGGTCAAGCAGGCCGCCTGCGACCTCTTTGAGAGCACCGAGCTTAGGATGCTTTTTATGAGGTCGATGCAGACCAGCACCGGCTGTTTCCCCAACGATGTCGCCCCCCTGGTAGAAACACTTTCCCAGCTTGGGGTGACCATGGGCTGGTCGCCGGCCACCGTGGTTCAGGGCGGCGCCCATAACGTCGCCCACGCCCTGCAGAAGGCGGTAACCGAGGTGGGCGGAACCTTTTTCGTCCGGCACCCGGTGGAAAAGATTATTGTCGAAAACGGCGTGGCCACCGGGGTACGCCTGGCCGACGGTTCGGAGATAAAGGCCACCAAAGTAGTGGTCAGCGACGTCACCGTGAATATGACCTTCCTCGACCTTATTGGCCGGGAGCACATCAGTTCCGACCTGGCCCGCAAAATAGAGAACTTCTCCTACGACCGGGGGAACCTGCACTGGGCCTGGTTTGCCCTCCATGAGCCCCCCGACTACAAGGCGAACGCCTTTGACCCGGACTGCAACCGGGTGCGTCGGTGCTGGCTGATGCCCAAGGACCTGGACTACTACGTTAGCAAGGAACAAGCGGAGTGCTTTACCCGCGGTGTTCCGGAGAAGCTGTTTATGCTAATTGGGCAGGAGACACTGGTAGACCCGACGCGAACGCCCAAGGGAAAGCACAACTTCCTCATCGAGCAGTTCACCGCCCCTGAGCGCTTTTTCTCGGAAAAACAGTGGCTGCAGATAAAGAAGGACTTCGTCGAGGAAGCGGCCAAGCAGTGGCAATGGTACGCCCCCAACCTGACCAAGGACAAGATTATTGACGCCTGGGACAACACCCCCTATGACATCGTGCGCCGCAACGCCAGCATGCCCGAAGGCTCCTGGCCGGTGGGGGCGATGTACGCCTCCCAGATGGGGCGGCTCCGGCCTTGTGCTGAGCTTTCCGGCAACCGGGCGCCGATTAAAAACCTCTACCTCTGTAACGCCACCCAACACTATGGGGGAGGGCTGCGCGGCGTCAACGGCTATATCTGCTACAAGGTGATGGCTGAAGACCTGGGCCTGCCCAAGATATGGGAGGAAAAGGGGAGGCCGTATTAAGCCGTAGATAGGCTAAAACTTAAGGGGCCCTCACCAGTGAGAGCCCCTATTGTTATTCCTGAAAAGAGGTATATATAACTCTAATTTTGACCTGTTTGCCCATAATTGGCTTTACTAATATGATTCCAAGTCACAATCTTCACATGATTCAGGTTATTTATTAAAGCCTCTGTGCCATGACATATTTCATTTCAACTAGTTAGAGAAATCATAGTGGAAAATTCCTTTTAGTGAACGCAAACACTACTCAACGATTCACTCCTAAATGTAAGCTGTAAAAAGAGGATCGGATAGAATATCGAGGTTTTTTTTCGTGAGATATTAAATATGAAAAAAATAGTTGCATTGTTGCTCGTATTTACTCTTAGCTTTACTCTTTCCGCCTGTTTCGGCGATGCAGTTGAATCTACTAACGCTTCATCTCCATCCCATTCTGCAAACGATACATCAGTTGCAATTTCCGTTGTATATGACAGTGACGACCTAGATTCCAGCTGGAACAGCTCCGAAGCGTCCCATATCGTACTGGCCGGCGATTCGATAGAATTCTACGGGAGCGGGGCAGTAGTTGATGGTAATCAGATAGCTATCACCTCTGCCGGCACCTACTGCATAAGCGGTACGCTGGATGATGGACAGATTATAGTAAATACCAAGGATGAGGAAACAGTAAGGCTCATTCTAAACGGGATGGATATCACTTGTTCCACGAGCGCCCCTATTTACGTTAGAAATGCGGAAAAAACCGTCATCACTCTGGCGGACGGCACTGAAAATTTCGTAACAGATGGCGATTCTTATATTGTTGAGGACTCTCTTATTGAAGACTCAGAATCAATCGAACCCAATGCGGCCATTTTTAGTAAGGACGATCTTACTATTAACGGCAATGGTGCATTGACAGTCAATGCCAACTACCACAACGGAATTCAGAGCAAAGATGACCTTATAATTATCGGTGGCAATATTACCGTAAACGCCGTAAACGATGGTATTAAGGGCAGAGACTCCATTGCCGTTAAGAACGGAGATATTACCGTGAACGCAGGCGCTGACGGTATGCAATCCAATAATGATAACGATGAGGAAAAGGGATACGTCGCCATCGAGGGTGGAACGATAGTCATTACCGCCGGAGAGGATGGTATTCAGGCGGAAACAAGCATGATGCTCAGCGGCGGTAATATAACAATATCCTCAGGCGGTGGCAGCGTCAACAGTAGCAGCCATATCGGCGAGGAAGGAAACACCTGGGGTGACTGGGGTAATAGGGATATGAACATAGATACGGGAACTAACGCCGATAGCGATAGCGCCTCCGGCAGTGCTAAAGGACTAAAGGCCGGTTTGAATATAACGATTACCAGCGGTACCATACATATAGATTCTTCTGATGATTCTATCCATTCCAATGACAGCATAACGATTAACGGCGGTAGTATAATTTTGACATCCGGAGATGACGGCATACATTCGGATTCTACAGTGGAAATCAACGGCGGAGAAATAAGCATTACCGAATCCTATGAGGGCATCGAAAGCGCCGTTATTACCATTAATGACGGTGACATCCACATCACTTCCAGCGATGACGGCATAAATGTCCGCGGCGGTAATGATGGCTCTTCAATAGACGGAAGGCCAGGCCAAAATGACTTCAACTTTTCCGATGATAACTGGCTTTATATCAACGGTGGATATACTGTAATCGACGCTAAGGGTGATGGCCTTGACGTGAACGGTTCCATCAACATGACCGCAGGTGACGTTATAGTCAATGGCCCTACTAGTGATATGAACGGAGCTACAGATTATCTGGGCACTTTTAGTGTTACCGGCGGTTATCTTGTGGCGGTAGGCAGCTCTGGTATGGCGGAAGCTCCTGACACGTCATCCACCCAATATTCAGTGCTGATAAATTTCTCGTCGCAACAGTCGGCAGATACGATTATTCACATTGAGACCGAATATGGTGAAGAAATCCTTACCTTTGTACCGACAAAGACCTACCAGTCCGTCTTGCTATGCTCGCCCGAACTGGAAAACGGCGAAACCTATATTGTTTACACCGGAGGCAGTTCAACTGGTACTGTTACCGACTGTCTATACTCAGGCGGAACATATACCGCCGGTACTCAAATTACTAGCTTTACAATTTCAAGTGTTGTAACCTGGATAGGCTCATCTGGCAACGGTTTTCCCGGCGGCGCAGGCGGTGGACCACCTGGTGGCGCAGGCGGTGGACCACCTGGTGGAGGTGGGCCGCCTTAATAGCGCGAGCGTTCAAGTTCGCAATAACTATAGTCTTATATCAGCCTAGCTGAAAAACTAGGCTGATTAATTTTGTCCGACTTTCAGTAAAATAAAAGAGACCTTTATGCAGCGGTAGGGCGAAAATCAGGCATAAAAAACTGGCAGCGGAGGGATTTGAACCCACGACCAAAGGCCTATGAGTTTACTAGGCTAAAACCAGCAAAACGCTGACTCTGGCTCTAAGAAGTAGCTATAGATTCCTTCTTCATCATAGCCTCGATTTCGGCGTAGGGTATCTTGACCTTGGGCAGGTTGGGTCGGCCGTCTTCGCCCATCTCGATAGCGCCGGTGGGGCAGACGAAGGCGCAGTCGCCGCAGCCGATGCAGTCGCCGCTCAGCTCGTAAGCGTAGAAGGGCGCCGCTACTTCCTTGTAGATGCCGCGGTTGACTAGGCTTATGGCCGACTTGCCGATTATCTCCTGACAGGCCCGGACACAGAGGCCGCAGAGGATGCAGTCCTGGTCGCCGAGGACGAAGCGGGGCTTTTCCACGCCATACTCTTCAGCCAGCTCCTGTATTCTCTTGACGTTGGGACAGCGGGCCAGAAGTAACTCGATTATGCCCTTGCGCAGTTTCTTTATCTTTTCCGTCTGGGTCTTGACAATCAGGCCTTCCTTGACCGGGTAGAGACAGGCGGCGACGAACTTGAAGCGGTTGCCGCCGTCCTCACTGACCTCGACGGTGCAGATGCGGCAGGCGCCGTAGGGCTTAACCGCGGGGTGATGGCAGAGGGCAGGGATATTGCCGATGCCATCCATGCGCTCCAACGCTTCCAAAATAGTCTGGCCGCCGGAGACGGCAACCTCCTTATCGTCTACGGTGAAGTGGACGACGTCGACGCCTTCGGCATGTTCTATCTCTATCGAGGTTTCACCGTTAATCCATACCTTCATGACTACCTCCTTTTACCGCTTGATTACGGCCTGGAATTTGCAGACGTCGTAACAGGCGCCGCAGCGTATACACATATCTTGGTTTATGATGTGGGGCTGCTTCTTTTCCCCGCTGACCGCCCCGGTGGGACATTCCTTAATGCAGCGCAGGCAGCCCTCGCACTTTTCGGGGTCTATAGAGAAGCGCACCAGCTCGCGGCAGACGCCAGCGGGGCATTTCTTATCATTTATGTGGGCCAGATATTCGTCCTTGAAGTAGCGGATGGTGCTAAGCACCGGGTTGGCCGCTGTCTGGCCCAGCGCGCAGAGGGCGCCGGCGCTCAAGACCTCGGCCAGGTCTTCTAAGGTATCCAAATCTTCGGGCTTACCCTTGCCCCGGGTAATGTTGCTTAAAATCTGGCTCATGCGGTTGATGCCCTCGCGGCAGGGGGTGCACTTGCCGCAGGACTCGCCCTTTAGAAACTCGATAAAGTAGCGGGCGACGTCGACCATGCAGGTGTCCTCGTCCATGACAATCATGCCGCCCGAGCCCATCATCGAGCCGAGCTTGGTCAGCTCGTCGAAGTCAACGGGGGTATCCAGGAACTGCTCGGGGATGCAGCCGCCCGAAGGCCCGCCCGTTTGCACCGCCTTGAACTTCTTGCCGTTGGGGATGCCGCCGCCGATATCGAAAATCATGTCTCGGAGCGTTATCCCCATGGGCACCTCGACTAAACCCGTGTTGGTGATATTGCCCACCAGGGAGAATATCATGGTGCCCTTGCTGCCGGCGGTGCCGAGCTTTGAGTACCAGTCGGCGCCCTTGTTTATTATCAGGGGGACGTTAGCCCAGGTCTTGACGTTGTTGAGCAGGCTGGGGCGCTCCCAGAGACCCTTTTCGGCCATGTGTACGTATTTCGCCTTGGGCTCGCCGACCTTGCCTTCCAGCGAGGCCATCAGGGCGCTGGACTCGCCGCAGACGAAGGCCCCGCCGCCCCTGATGATGGTTACGGTGAAATCGAAGCCGGAGCCCAGAATATCCTTGCCCAGCAGCCCGTAGTCCATCGCCTGCTCAATAGCGATGCGGGCGTGCCTGACCGCCAAAGGATACTCGTTGCGCACGTATATGTAGCCCTCGTGGGAGCCGATGGCGAAGGCGCCGATTATCATGCCTTCCAGAACGCTGTGGGGATTACCTTCCAGTATGGCTCTATCCTGGAAGGCGCCGGGGTCGCCCTCGTCGGCATTGCAGATGACGTATTTGACCTTACCCTTGGCGTCAAGGCAGGACTGCCACTTTCTTCCGGTAGGGAAGCCGCCCCCGCCCCGCCCCCGCAGTCCTGACTTCTTGACCTCGTTGACAATCTGCTGGGGCTTCATGGTGAGCGCCTTGCTCAGGGCGGAATAGCCGCCGATGGCGATATAATCTTCGATATTGGTCGGGTCGATCTGGCGGTTGGCGCCGAGGATGTTCTGGGTCTGTTTCTTATAGAAGGGGACGTCGGGCTCATAAATAACGGTTTCTTTGGTCGTCGGGTCGGTATAGAGCAGGCGCTCGACGACCCTGCCGGCCAGGATGGTTTCGTCGATTATCTCCTCGACGTCTTCGGGCGTGACCTGCTGGTAGAAAATCTTCTTGGGTTCGATGACCACCAGGGGACCCCTTTCGCAGAAGCCGGGACAGCCGGTCTCTTTGAGCGATACCTGCACCTGGAGCTCGCGCCGCTCAATTTCATCTATAAAAGCATCGACCACCGCTTCCGCCCCTGCGGCACGGCAGGCAGTGCCGCCGCATACTGATATGCAGGTGCGCTGGGGGTCTCTTTTATCCAGAATGGACTGGCGCAGGATTCCCAGCCCCTCCGGGCTTTCTATTTTTTTCTCCAGCAATTTTCTAACCTGCTCTACCATTTCGTCCCCCCTCGCCTTTATTGGTATTTCTTCAAGACGCGGTCGAGTTTAGCCGGGGTCACCTTGCTCTCGTAGTTGCCGTCGACAACGACCACAGGGCCTAAGGCACAGCACCCCAGGCAGTTGACTGCCTCCAGGGTGAACCTCATATCCTCGGTGGTCTGGCCGGGCTTGATGCCGTAGTCACGTTCCACCTTGTCCACTAGCCTCTGGCCGCCCTTGACGTGGCAGGCGGTGCCCAGACATACCGTCACCAGGTGGCGGCCTCTGGGCTTGAGGCTGAAGGCGCGGAAGAAGGTGGCTACGCTGAAGACCTGGCTTAAGGGGATATCCAGTTTCTGGCTGATTTCTACCAGCACGTCCTGAGGCAAATAATTAAACTCGGCCTGGATATCCTGAAGCAGCGATATTATCTGCTCCTTCTTGTCGGCGTAGCCGTCGATAAGGGAATCGACCTTTTCCGTATAGTCTTCGACAATTTCTTTGACCTTGCTGAAATCGAGCTTAACCTCCATGAAGCCGACCTCCTTATCAACTCTACCCTTATGCTACTCCTACCAAAGCCACTTTCCATCCGTTATCACGCCCGTTTTTCCATCAGTATTTGCCCTCATTCGGCGGGTGTTTTCCAGCGGGGTTTCCACTGGACTGGTGGGGGCTTCAGGTGATAATACTTAGGTGATAATACCCACTCACCCTGGATTTAGGCGTTGATTTCACGCTTGTAGGCGGTGTCTGGCTCTGTTATGATTAATTGGAGGTATAAACCCGATGAGTACTATCAGCGTTCTTCTTGCCGAGGACCATGTCATTACGCGGGAGGGTATCCGTCGGCTCTTAGAAGCCGAGAAGGGGATTACGGTGGTGGGGGAGGCTGGTGATGGTGAGGAGGCGGTGCAGAAGACCAGCGAGCTCAAGCCCGATGTGGTTATCATGGACATCGCCATGCCTAGGCTGAACGGCATAGAAGCCACGCGGCAGATAAAGGTGAACAACCCGCGCGTGGCGGTTCTTATCCTGAGCGCCTACGACGACGACGAATACGTCTTCGCCCTGCTCAAGGCCGGGGCGGCGGGCTACCTGCTGAAGAGCGTCAGTGGTGACGAGCTGACCAGCGCCATCCAGGCGGTCTATAAGGGCGAGCCCGTCCTCGACCCGGTGGTGGCGCGCAAGGTAGTCAACTATTTCCGTCTGCCGGGTAAGGCGAAGGGGCTGGAAAGGCCCTCGGAGCACCTCAGCGAGCGGGAAACGGACATCATCAAACTGGCGGCCCAGGGGATGACCAATAAGGACATCGCCGATAAGCTGCACCTAAGCAACCGCACCGTCGAGGGGCACCTGAGGACTATCTTCAACAAGCTGGGGGTCGGCTCCCGCACCGAGGCCGTGCTCTACGGGCTGAGAAAGGGCTGGCTCACACTGGAAGAGCTGCCTTAAGTTTGGGGGGAGCTATGCCGCAGAGTTTACCGGGTTCGGAGATGCTGGCCAAGATT
Source organism: Dehalococcoidales bacterium (assembly GCA_034419075.1). Lineage (GTDB taxonomy): Bacteria > Chloroflexota > Dehalococcoidia > Dehalococcoidales > BS750m-G39 > E44-bin88. The sequence goes on from DAOULR010000004.1 coordinate 16,076, forward strand.
ATCGACGGTTCTTCCATACCCTCTTTCGTCATCAATAAGCAACACCGTGTCATCCACTGGAACACCGCCCTGGAGGCGCTTTCGGGCATAAAGCGGGAAAAGGTCATCGGCACCGACCAGCAGTGGCGGCCGTTCTATTCCGAGAAGAGGCCGACCATGGCCGATTTCATCGTCGACGGCGCGCCCTTGAGCGAGCTTGCTGCCTACTACAAGGGGCGGCACGGCCAGTCGAGCCTCATCGAGGGCGCTTATGAAGCCGAGGACTTTTTCCCCGAGATGGGGGAGGGGGGTAAGTGGCTCCATTTTACCGCCAGCCCCATCAGGGACAACAACGGGGAAATCATCGGCGCCATCGAAACGCTGGAGGATATCACCGAGCGCAAGCGCGCCGAAGAGGCACTGCACGAATCGGAGAAGAGCTTTCGGGACCTGTTCGAAGGGGCTTACGATGCCATCTGGTCACACGACCTGGAGGGCAACATCCAGACGGCCAATAAGGCCGCCGCCGAGCTTAGTGGCTACCCGGTGGAGGAACTGCTCAGGATGAACGTGAAGTCTTTTCTGGGCGAGGAGAGCCTGACCTTAGCCAGGGAGGTGGGGCGGAGGCTGGTGCAGAACCTCCATGTGAAGCTACCCTATGAGCTGAGGCTTATAAAGAAGAACGGCGCCGAGGCGATATGCATGGTCTCGACCAACCTGATCAGCGCCGACGACGAGCCTATAGGCTTTCACAATATCGCCCGCGACGTTACCCAGGAGAAGCGGATGCAGGAAAACCTGCGCTACTACCTACAGCAGATTACCCGGGCACAGGAGGAGGAGCGCAAGCGCATCGCCCGCGAGCTGCACGATGATACCGCCCAACTTCTCGGCTCCCTGTCGCGGCAGCTGGACAATTTCGTGCGCAAGAAGTCGGGGCTGGCGCCCAACGAGGTCCTGTTTTTGAAGGACCTGCAGGCGCAGCTCAACCGGGGGGTGCAGGGGGTGAACCGCTTCGTGCAGGACCTGAGGCCTTCGCTACTCGATGACCTGGGTATGATTCCCGCCCTGCGCTCATTAATGAAGGACATGCAGGAGTACGACGGCATCGGCAGCAATCTGAAGGTACTCGGCGAAGAGAAGCGTTTTGCCCCCGAGTTCGAGTCCTCGCTTTTCCGCATCATCCAGGAGGCGCTGAACAACATCCGGCGCCACGCCCAGGCCTCGGAGGCCAACGTGGTCATCGATTTTACCAGTGACAAAGTAAAGGTGACCATCAACGACAACGGGCGGGGCTTCGAGCTGACGGGGAGGGTGGACGACCTGCCCCGCAGCGGTAAACTGGGGTTGGTGGGGATGCAGGAGAGGGCTAGACTACTGGGCGGAACGCTCGAAGTGCAATCGACGCCGGGCCAGGGCACGACCCTAATCGTGGAAGTGCCGGGTTAGGTGTTGGGGTGGGGGAAAATCAGGCATAAAAAACTGGCAGCGGAGGGATTTGAACCCACGACCAAAGGCTTATGAGTTTTCTTCTCTAAAACCAGCAAAATACGGGCTCATCACCACAAACTAACTATGTTGTGTCAACGAGAGGTATTTGTGGATGAGCCTGCAACTAGGATTGGGCAGAATCAATTTGACTTAGCAAGCTGTACTCACATCGTACTGGGTAACCACAATGAGAGTGCTGGTACTGCCACCAAGAGGGCAATGTGACAAAAATCGGCAAGCACAAATGGTAATACACCGCGGTAAAGTGTGCCAATTGGGACGTTAATTACTCCGGCGAGAATGAAGATATTTAAACCAAATGGTGGGGTAATCAGGCCTACCTCCATACAGCGTACCATTATCACCCCAAACCATATTGGGTCCATGCCAATGGCCTCAACTACAGGAAAGATAAATGGTAACGTGAGTAGCATGCAGGCGAAAATGTCCCAGAAACAACCAAGAATTAGGTAGAATACAATAATCCCGACAATAAGTATGTACTTGGATACATGGAGCCCGGAGACAAAATCGCTTAGCGCGGCTGGCAACTGACTTACAGCTAAAAACCGTAAAAAGATAAAGGCGCCGGTTATCAGCAAGACAATCATAGCCGTTATCTTGGCTGTCTCTATCATAGACTTGCTGAAATTGGCTCGCGTGAGCCGTCGCCCAGCCAGACTGATAACGATAGCCCCGAAAGCGCCAACGGCTCCGGCTTCGGTAGGGGTAAATACTCCCAGATAGATACCTCCAATTACCAGTAAAAACAGGCTTATCATCCCCCAGGTATTCTTAAGCGAGGACACCTTCTGCCTTATGTTTGTCCGTGGCCCCGGCGGGCCAAGCTTAGGATTCATTCGGCAGATGATGAAGATAGTAATCGAGTAAAAGACAACCTCGAGCACCCCGGGTATGAATCCGGCCATAAACAGTTTGCCTATCGATTGCTCGCATAGTAGCCCATACAGGATGAATCCCAGGCTGGGGGGGATAAGTATACCGATGCTACCTCCCGCGGCGATGCAGCCGGCGGCCAGTTTGCTGTCGTAGCCAAGTTTTTTCATCTCGGGGTAAGCCACCTTGCCCATAGCTGCGGCCGTGGCATCACTGGAACCGCAGACAGCCGCGAAACCACCAGTAGCCACCGTGGTGGCTATGGCTAGACCACCAGGTATATAGCCTATCCATTTATTGGCGGCGTTAAAGAGGTCTCCAGCTATGCCGGTTTCGGATACAACTATGCCCATGAGTATAAACAAAGGAATGCAGCTTATAACATAGAAGGCAATCTGGCTGTATGGCTCCGTGCCAGAGATGATGAGGGCTTGGCCCCATCCCTCGAGATAGGCGAAGCCCAGGAAGCCGATAATTATCATAGCCAGGCCAACCCAGACCCGCATGAATATCAAGACGAGCATGATAACCACACCAATAATGCCAACGATCTCCGGGCTCATTTTTTCGCTCCCTTGTATATCAAGGAAGATATTGCGTAAACAAGTAGCACTATTGATGTTACAAACAGCAGGAAATAACTAAGGCTTACTACTAAAACGAACGGGTATCGCGGGATTTCCAGCATAGCTGAGTCTACGCCCAATCGTCGAACAGTTCCAGCCCTGACAAAGGTCTGCCAGGTTATGAGCCAGGCTACGCCCGTTAACAATACGTAGTTGAAGCTGTCAATATACTTCTGAGCCCTTTGGGAAAACTTGCTGACAATAAGGTCTACTTTAATGTGTGCTCCCTGCAGGGCGCACCAAGCCAGTCCCAGAGTTCCGACGCACACCATTATGTATTCGGTGAGCTCCATGCTACCTTTTATGGGGCTATCGAAAACGTAGCGTAAAAAAACATCAGCCACGGTCAGCATCATCATTACTATTAGAAGCACGGTTGATGTCATCCCAGCCGCCGTAGCTATCCGTTTAACTATTTTCTCAGCCGAATGCCCTAGCTGCATTGCCTGCTTCCTTGTATGATGTGCTTTCAGGGTGTTAGACCCCCGTCATAAGTGGATGGCCGTGGAGCTGTGCATTACACACAACACCAACGGTCATCGCACTTACAACAGGTTATCTGTCCCTGAGCTTCGCTCTTTCTCAGGCTCACCAAATTCGACAATATCAAAACTACTGGTAATCTTCTATAAGCTTTTTCAGACCTTCGTAGGCATCCCAGGCCGACCATCCCAGAGCTTCAGTCTCATCGAGGAAGTCATCAACAAATGGTTGTACTGCCGCTGCCCACGAGGCTATTTCCTGCGGGGTAAGGTCGATCATAGTATGCCCCATGGATTCGGCCAAATCTACGGCGGTTCCGACAAGGTCGATGTCATAAGTCAGCGATTCCTCGTTTACCCAATCGTAGACGTCTATTAGTACCTGTTGCTCATCGGAGGTGAGCATATTCCAGGTGTCAAGATTTACCAGGAAGCCGATGGGAACCAGTCCAGCGCCAGCTCCGCCGAAATTGGTATGGGAGCTAAACAATTCCGTAAGTTGAAAATCGTGTACAGCTGCCCAGTGGGTTATTTGTGCCTGGGCGAGGCCCCTTTCCAAAGAGGTAGCCCAGTCCGGCGGTCCCAGCTGCATTGAGGCGGCACCGTAGGCATCCAGCATATCAGCCAGTGGTCCGACACCAGTTATTATCTTCATACCCTCAATATCCTCAAGAGTCCTAACTGGGTCAGTGACCGAATGAAACTGGCTAGGTGGCATGACACGGATACTCAGCCATTTGACGTTCAAATTGGCGTTCTCTTCGTCAAACTCTGGAAAATCCTCTAAAAGTTGGGTATAGATGGCGGTTCCGGCCCTCATATCCGGGATATCACCAATGAAGGGCAAACCAAAAATCTGGTGTAGCTGGTGTACGCCCGGGGTTGCGCCAACAACATAGAGAGTGATATCAGCTATGCCCTCCGATACGCCGGTAAAGGTATCTCCATACGATAATAGAGACTGGGAGAAATAGCAGTCCACCTTGACCTTGCCATCAGTTCTCTCCTCAATCATATCGGCGGCCTGTTGGTGAAGCTCACCGATACCGATCCCCGGTGGTCCCCAGTCGTTGAACTTAAGGGTAATAACCTCTTGTTCTCGCGGCGCACCACAGCTGACAGCAACCAAGCTTATGGTTAACAACAATGCTAGCATAATTAACAATATCTTGGTTTTCATTTTTCTCCTTTCGACCCTTTGTCCACACTTGCACCTCTGCACAATTGTCTCGCAGGATTTCACATAGACATCACCTCCCTTGCTTAAGATGGTGAATATCACGATGTTAAGTATCGCGATGTTAAGGAGGGTCTCTATTCCGTCGTCATACTATTATTATATTAGAGTTATCTTCTGTCAATACGTCTTTGGGCATAGTTAGTTAGTTAAGAGGAAAAAGTACCGGGTTGGAATCTTGGTTTTTGATAATCACGGGGGATTCGGCAAATGCTATTTCTCAAGGTGATGTTACTGAGCAGTGTTTCCAACGGTAAATCGGAGAAGTCCTTAGCTGGGTGGCCCATAACCTGGAGCGTAGTGCCGACCGGGTGACCAACATTTGCGAGCGGGTGGTCTATATGGTAACGGGGAAGATGGAGGAGATAGGGGCCTCTAAGTATTAAGTATTTAGAAAGTGCCAAAAAGAAAAATGTTCGCTTACACTTTTGTTACTTATAGCTGTGGCAAGGTACCTGCCCGTACACAAAACGTTGTATCTATGGGTTGATTACAATGATTTTGAATAAGAAAGGAAGCAAGCTGTCCACTTTGCTTGCTTTTAGGATTCTTAACTCTTAATCAGCCGGTTGGAGGTTCGAGTCCTCCGCGGCTCACCAGTTTTATAGCTAATTCGACCCATTTTTTGCCATTCTCCTTTCAGTTAGTCAGTATACTCAGCAGTTTGCTTAACAAAATCCCCGATTTTAGCCTCAATTCTGCTTAACAAACTGCTTAACTTTTTAACCTCCTTTTCCTTACGTGTCCTTGAAATTGCCCTTAGCATATAAATTTCTGGCTCTCGGTTTCAGCAACGCCCATCGCGAAAGCCTTTAGGTTCAATGTAAGCCTATCCTTCGCGAAACTTGCCTGTAACTGCCGCTCGATCTTATCCCTTGCTATAGGCATAAGCCCTGTACCAATAAGAGCTCCCGTCATAACCATATTAGTTATTAGGGACGTTCCTAAGTGTATTGCTATTTCTGATGCATCTAGATACCATGCTTTTTGTGAAAGCTCATTAATAGCCTGCCTAATACTTTCTAATATGGGATATTCAGCCTCTCCAATAGCTACAGCCATGGGATAGACGGGCTTTGTGTTAGTGATGACAAATGTCTTTGGACTGCCATATAGCCCAAGAATCCGTAACGATTCCATAGGCTCCAGACCTAATATAATATCAGCCTGTCCCTCCGGAGTAATAGCGCCATACTGAGTATCTTTGCCGATTCTAACATGGCTAGCAACCGCCCCGCCCCTTTGTGACGCTCCGTACGTTTCACCAATGGTTACCCAGTAGCCTTCAAGAAGCATGGCTTCGCCAATCAATCTAGAGATTAATATATTGCCTTGCCCACCAACCCCGGTGATGATTAAATTAATAGTGTCTTTACTTTGGAGACTCATTAGATTGCCTCCCTAAGAATAGCTGATCGGGGGCAGATATCAACACAAACCCCGCAACCATTACAAATAGCCTCAATTACCTTGGCCTTCTTGGTATCTCTATCCCAAATTAGACCTGGGCATTTGAACACTCTGGTACAATACCTATCACATCCACAAGTTTCTCCTACGCATCTATCAGGGTCTACATAAATTTTATAAAGCGGTTTTTCTCTTCTAGCCCTTATCAGAGCACACTCCCGCCGGGAAATTAGTACCCTTGGTCTGCCACTATCACGCAACATTTCAAGCAACTTTTGGGTGGTGCATTGTATATCGTAGGGATCGGTAACCGCTAATGACACACCTAAGCTCTGGCACAGGGCCTCAATATCTACCTGAGGGGCTGGAGCACCAACGGCATCTCTGTCAAGCCCGGGGTGAGGTTGAAAGCCAGTCATTGCCGTACCACCATTATCCAACAAGATAAGGATGAAGTCAGACCGGTTATGAATACCATTAATAAGTGCTGGAATCACAGCATGGAAGAATGTGGAATCTCCACAGACAGCTAAGACCGGCTGTTTAAGCCCGAACTGATCTAGCTTACCTAACCCTGTAGCTATACCGACGCCAGAGCCCATGCTATGTACCGTTCTTAGCTGCGAGAAGCCAGTTGGAGTCAGTGCCATGCTATAGCAGCCGATATCACCAGTCAGAACGCCATCACGACCATCAAGCTTTAATGCGTTTTTAATAGCCCAAAAGGTGGCTCGGTGAGGACAGCCAGCACAAAATTGTAACGCCCTGGGGTTTAAATGTTTTTGGGTAATTTCTTGAAATTTTTGTTGGTATTGTACTTCTCTAGGAGCGTGTTTTAGATTGAGGACACTAGCTATTGCTTCCATTACTATGTCGGGATTAAGTTCTCCAAAGGGGTTGATGTGACCTGAAGCTTTACCGTAGAATGTGTAGTTTCCCCTAGGCATTAGATTGACAGACAGTTCCTTTATATTGCTCTCAAGAAATGCGTCTATTTCCTCTATGATAAGAACCTTCTCAGTCTTTAGCATATGCTTCCTTAAGAGGTCCGTTGGTAAAGGCCAAGTAGTGCCCAATTTAAGAATACCCACCGATTTCTCCGCGGACAGCATCTTAACTGCCTCCGTTGAATAAAGCCAGCCACTGCCGCATGTTATAATCAATAGTTCGGGTTTTTGTGGTCCAACATACCAATTAAATGGTGCTGATTCATAGATTTGCCTGATTTTATTAAGATTTTGGTGGAGGGCGTTATGGAATTGCGGCGGCGTTGTATCGCAAATACTAGCGTAGGTCCTTCGGGAGGTGTCAAAATAGGCTTGGTTCTCTACTCTTGGTAGTTCACCTAATACCACCCTACCTCTGGCATGGGACACCCTGGTTACACTCCTGAGGATACAGATGTTAGATACCTTCTCGGAGAGCTCAAACGCCCACTTGGTAATATCCTTGGCCTCCTGAACGGTAGCTGGCTCCACAAGGGGCAAATCCAATAACTTGGCTATATATCTTGAGTCCTGCTCATTTGTGCTAGATATGCCTCCTGGGTCATCACAGACTGCCATGACTATTCCACCGTTTACTCCCGTCAAATTGAGATTTGCTAAGAAATCTAATGCTACGTTGAGCCCGTTCTGCTTCATAGCAGAGATGGCACGCAACCCGGAGAATGAAGCGGCAGCAGCTACCTCTAGAGCTACCTTTTCATTTATTGACCACTCAACATATATGTTCAACTCCTTGGCTATTTGGGATAGTACCTCAATAATCTCTGTTGAAGGGGTACCAGGATAGGCAGTGGCCGTTTTTATTCCGGCCTCCATAGCTCCTCGCGCAATCGCTTCGTTACCCATTAATAGTTGCGTTGCATTTGGTTCATTAATTGCTATATTAGCCATCTCCGAATTTCCTCTCTCTACTGCTCTATTAGCTGCTTAATCATCTCATTCTGACCTTTCAGATATAAAAGGCTATGCAGACTCCCTGTCTTTTGAATGATATTCCTTAACGCCCTCTTCTTCTTATTATCAGCAGCTACTTTGAGGCGACTTAAGTTTCCCTCTGGTACGTCTCTCGTTTCAATAATGCCTTTTTTTATAGCAGACTCGATGAATCTCATGCCTCTCTCGGTACGCACAATGACTGTATTCCAATCTAATACCTCTCCCCGACCACTCCCTATTGAAACGTCAGCAAACTCCGCAGTCAAATCAGTGCACAAATGACAAGCAGGCATAACAAATGGTAAAACCTTGTCGAGGGGAATGCTGATATGCTCTTTCTCGGTATAAGCTAGCAAAACATTGGCTGGATGTGGCGGAACGTCATACTTTACTATGTGGTCTGATGTTTTTCTCTCGAGGAAATGAGCAAAACTAGGGTAAGAAAGAGCCCATGTACAGAAGAGCCCTATTACTAACTTAAGTTTAACCATATTCTTACATATCTCTGGGGATGCTGCCCGCATCTTCGCTAAGGCCATCACCTGACACGGTGTGCCTACAACAGCAATACTCTTCCGATCATCATCCTGTCTTGCCTGATTAAAAGCCCCTAGCGTAGGCGTAGCCATATAACTTGAGCCAGAACACTCTGATACTTCATCCCTTGTTGAGACTATCACTCCTTTAGGCCATGACTTGTCGTCAAAAAGTGTCAATACAGCTGAATCAACGAACCCCTGGTCTAAGGCAAAGCAAATCAGGGCTGTAACCGTGCCGGTATCTTGTGCCCTTGCCCTAATTATGTCATCGTTAGACCGAGCCATGAGCACTTGTTGTACGGTTCCCAGTTCATCCCGAGCATACGGAATCCCAAAAATTGTCTTGCTCATATTATCCAAGTTAAATGCTAACCTAGGACAGACCGCACTACAACACCCCTGAGGTAAATCACAAACATCCCTTAATATAACCTTTCCCTCATAAGCCACAAGGTAAGGGCACACCTCAAGACAAGCCCCACATAGTGTACAAAGATTCTCTTTTATAACCTTGCTTTCAATTTCCTGACATACCTTAGATTCCATCATGTAGCATAACTCCCTTGGCTTTTATCTTTCTCAACTATGAGCTTGCTTTACCACGCTGGGACATAGTAGCGAATATCAGCATTGAATCATATAGCTACCAGTGTATTAACCCCTATGAGATTTCTAGTACACATGCAAAACGACAGTCCGGCTACTTGTAAGTCGTTAATAGGATTTAGCACTTCCATAGCCACTAATCCAAGCACCGTCATCGCTTCTGCCTTAGCTCATACCACCGATGGACATGCCTAATAATAATTTTGAAACTAAAACAATCAAGAGCATGCCTTCTGTTTGTAACGAGGTGCCTTTTATTTGGTCTCATCCGAGAATCCTCACTTTTTGATAATCTATCTATCGCGCTACCTTACTTTATAACCTTCTTTTTGGCCACTAGCGCCGGAGGTTCCATGTCCTTATTTTGTTTGGCATTGATTCTCTCCTCTGCCATAATCATTGCTGCCTTATATGTTGGTATCCTATCGCGTTTGGCAATTTCAATAACCTTTGCAATATTGTCATATATTTTTGAGACTTTGATTTCTGCCCTTTCGCGATTAAATGTACCGCTTTCAATATAGTCAATATCATAAACCACAGCACCTGCATTGATTACAAAATCTGGGGCATAGAGAATTCCTCGCTGGTGCAGCATTCCCCCATGTCTGTCTTCCCTTAGCTGGTTATTGGCTGCACCAGCTATGATGGGGCATCTTAATCGTGGAATCGTGTTATCGTTTAGTACTCCTCCCATAGCACAAGGTGCAAAAACATCGCAATCTATATCATATATCTCCTCTGGTTCAATTGCCTTGACCCCAAATTCATTGACCACACGTTCTATCCGCCCCCTGTCAACATCTGCTACAACAATGTCTGCTGCTTCTTGGCAAAGTTCCCTAACTAAGTTGTATCCTACTTCACCTAGTCCTTGCACACTAATCTTTTTGCCAGAAACCGATCTACTCCCAAAAACTTCATTAAGGCATGCACGGATACCTTGTGCTACACCCCTAGCAGTTTGAACTGATGCGCTGGTTTTCCCTAAACGTTCTTCCGGAAAGCCGGATACATAAGTCGTCTCGAGTCTAATATATTCTAATGCCAGCAGTGACGTTCCAACATCAGGACCAGCGTGAAACCTACCATTAAGGCTCTCAATATAGCGACCCAATGAGCGATACATGGCCTTAGTGCTTTTATCATCTGAACTGGCTATCATGACTACTTTACCACCGCCAGCATTGCAACCGCTCGCTGCAAGTTTGTAGGTCATTGCCTTAGATAGGCGTATAGCATCCTCAATCGCTTCCTGCTCACTTTTGTAGACCCATCTCCTTACTCCACCTACGGCTGGCCCCAGTGTAGTATCATGTATAGCGATTATTGCTTTGAGAGCCGATGCTACATCGTAGCAAAAAACAAGCTCCTCACAGTCACCTTGTGCCATTGCTTTAAAAATGGAAAGGCCCATTTGCTCTCCTTATGTTATTACCCTTCGCTCATGTCAAAGTAGCACCACTACTGTAACAGCTCAGCATACACTGACATGTTCCAACACTTATAGCGAATATCAAGTTAATAACGAGATTATAACAGATTATTCGCCATTATACAAGTATATATTCGACTAAATTGACGAAATATGTAAAAAAGAAGGCATTTAACTATTGACAAAGGATATCAGCTATGCTAGCATAGCTGATAAGCAAACGAAAGGGAGTCACCAGAAGAAACTATAAGAGAATTAGATGATAACAAATAAATTATTGTTGCGTAGGCGAAGTTTTGGATAAGATTGATTTGCAAATAATAGCAGCCCTTCAGGAAAACGGAAGAGCGACGAATCTTGAGCTTAGTAAAAGGCTTGGGGTTGGGGAGGCCACTATACGAAGAAGATTAAAAACTCTGATTAGTCAGGGAATAATAAAGATAAATGCTATACCTAATCCTCTCAAAGTTGGAATTAAGTACATAGTTGTCATGGGGTTACAGGTTCAACCAACCCATCTTGATGACATCGCTAATAAGCTGTCACAAAATGAGCAGGTTAGCTTTCTATCCCTAACTACTGGGCAATTCGACATAATGCTTATTCTCCTATCATCGGAACCCCAGTATTTAACTCGCTTTATTCGAGAGCAGATTAGCACCAACTCAAGTATCTTAAGAACCGAGAGCTTCGTTAGTGCGGAAATTATTAAAAGCTTTTGGACAGATACGCTTGATTTAGCATCACTACTTGACAAATTACAGATACAATTGGACAGATAAAAAAGAATTAACCAACTCTTAAATAATACAACTGGAGTGAGTGTATGTCGTCAACCGTTGTGGGATAGTTTGGCCTTAGGACGCTTTATCGAAAGCCTCAGAGGTAAATTTTTTTATTGGCGAAAATGTTTGTATTCTCGATTCGCTCCGTATGTAAAATGAGCGTGGGAATGTGAGGAGGTGCACAATGTGAAAGAACAAAAAAATTAAAGCAGAAGTAATATTTATACGGGGAGGTAAACAAATGACAAAAAGGTTATTGTTAATCTTACTAGCACTGTTGTTGGCCATCAGTCTGGTGACTATCAGCTGCACGACATCAACAACATCACCGTCAACTACCTCACCACCTCAATCGGATGAAGTATTCACCTGGAGATGGCAGTGTTGTGACGTTCCGGGTGAGACTGAATGGGAGGTTTCGGACCCGCTGCTGGAGCAACTAATAGAAGAGGCAAGTGGCGGACGGGTTCAGGTTGAGAGGTACCCCCTTGGAATGATTTGTGGCATGGATGAAATGATTGGCGCCGTAACTACGGGCACTGTCGAAATGATCAACTACCCCGCCGGCGTTGCTTCGGAGATAGTGCCATCGTCTTTACTTAGTGAGATGCCTATGGGTGTCAGAGATGGGTATGACTATTACGAGCTCCACCATGCTTGGGGGATGCTAGAGGTACAGAGGGAGGAGTATGCTGAACATGGACTATACCTGCTGGCTCCACAATACTGTGGAGTGGGTGCTATAGACTCAACTTTCCCCATTAATACTCTCAATGACCTTGATGGTAAGCTAATTTGGCTCATTCCTGACCTTCTTTGGCTAGAGAATTTTGGGGCAGCCCCTACCGAAGTTCCCGACTATGATATGTACATGGCGACGAAGCTTGGTACCATTGATGGCTTCTGGTGGCCTTACAAAGGGCTGAAAGATTACAAGCACATGGAGGTTGTAGAGTATGTCATGCTTCCGAGACTTGGCGCTGGTGGCTTACATGCGGTGGTGAGCTTGGATGCGTGGAACGCTCTGGGGCCGGAGCTCCAAATGCGCATTCAGGACCGTGTCGATGCCCATGTGTATGAAGCTTACGCCGCAATCGATGAGTTCACTGAGATAGCGATGGAAGAAGCCAAAGAAAATGGAGTTCAATTTATCACTCTGTCCAACGCCGACGTAGCCAGACTGAGCGAAGCATCACGAGCCTTTTGGGATGAAGTAGCTGGTTTAAGCCCCGCTGCTGCTGAGGCGACTGAGATATATAAGGCTTGGATGGAGTACAGAGGAATACCTTGGTGATTTGATGTTTGCGGCTGGAGGAAACCTCCAGCCGCAAGCCATATTTATCACAGATGGTGACTGCAATGAAACGGAAATCGTCTTTGCAGGTTATCGATAATATTAGCATCTGGGTGGGCAAGATCATGGCCGCCCTCATTTTCCCACTTGCCGGCATAACCCTGTATGGGGTTATTATGAGGTACTTGGTGCATGACCCTATAACGTGGGGTGGACAAGTACTTTTACTCCTTTTTATTCCGGTGGCGTTGCTGGCCGGGGGATATGTATTATTGGTAAAAGGTCATGTTAGACTAGACTTGCTATATGGCCGTTGGAGTCCTAGGGGGCAGGCAATTAGCGATATAGCTACATTTGTAGTGTTCCTACTATTTACCGGTGCACTAGCCTGGGCTTCAATAGAAATGGCTTGGGAATCACTAAAAATAGGGGAAGTATCCTGGTATATTTTTAAAGCTCCGATTTACCCCAAGAAGATAGCCTTCGCTTTAGCTGTCCTTTTGTTATTACTTCAGGGTGTAGCTCAGTTTGTCCGCAATATCCGCCTCATCAAGGGAAAAGGGGGGGGAGAAGAGGCTAATATTGAGCGTTGAAATTCTCACACTGCTTCTGTTTGTATGTACCTTTGCGCTTTTAGCGGTGGGAGTGCCTATTGCTTTCGCTCTAGGTGGGGTGGCGGTGGTGTTTGCTATTGCCTTTTGGGGAATTGACCACCTATCTGTAATAGCTACAGCCGGCTTTAGTACCCTCCAGAACATCAATTTGGTAGCTATACCGTTATTCATCTTAATGGGGTGGATTATTTATAAGTCTGGCATCGCCGAGGACCTTTTCGATGCTTTGCATGTTTGGGCGGGTGGTGTGAGGGGTGGCTTGGCAATTGGGACCGTGGCCATAGGTGCTGTTTTCGGAGCAATATGTGGCGACCTTCTGGCTGCTATCTTCACTGTTACCACTATAGCCTTACCTCAGCTGCTGAAACGGGGTTATGATAAACACTTAGCTATAGGCTGCGTAATTGCTGGTAGTACTCTGGCACTGATTATTCCACCCAGTATAAGTATAATTATCTTTTCCTCAATAACTGGACAATCAGTGGGTAGGATGTATCTGGCGTGTTTTGTTCCTGGCTTTCTCCTTGCTGCTTTATATATGTTGTACATAGGAATAAGATGCTACTTGCGCCCAGCGATGGGTCCCCCAGCGCCCCCAGAAATCAGAGCTAGCTGGGGTATAAAAATTGCCAAGTTAAAGGGGGTGGTATTGCCTTTAGCCCTGCTATTGTCTATGTTGATAGGCATTTATTCTGGAGCCGTCACGCCGATGGAGGCTTCGGGGGTAGGAGTTGCCGGAGCATTGGTATGTGCTGCCATAAAACGCCGTCTTACTTGGTCAATGGTCTGGGAGGCAGTCTCTATGACGCTCCGAATCACTTGCATGATAGGCTGGATGTTTCTAGCTATCGGCTGCTTCACCGCTGTGTATGCTGGTATCGGCGCTTTAGACCTGGCGTCGAATATAGCTGCGGCAGTACCAGGTCAGGGATTGCCGGTTATCATAATAATGCAATTATTTCTCATCATATTCGGGATGTTTTTGGATGATGTTGCCATAATAATGATATTTGGGCCTATCTTCTTAAGTGTTGTTGCATCGTTAGGCTTTAATACGCTATGGTATGGCGCATTATTCATGGTTAACATGCAATTGGCGTTCTTGACACCGCCCTACGGTTTCGCTCTATTTGCCATGAGGGCAGTCCTTCCAACTATTCCAGAACTGAAACCTTTTAACATATCTATAGGGGATATTTATCGCGCTGCTATTCCCTTTATTGGGCTTCAGGCGCTTACTCTTGTCTTAATTCTAATATTCCAACCTCTGGCCACTTTTCTCCCTAGCCTCTTGATACGATGATAAAGCTATCTTAAGATTTGGCGGACAGGTTAGAAATAAGTTAGGAGTGAACCAAGGGATATATAGTGCAAAAGTCAACACTTAAACAATTGCGGGTTGTGTTCAAAGGTTGTCAATCTTTCAGGCCATTGCTACTTTTGGCCGCCTCCAGCTAATACACCTCCATCAATTACAAATCCTACCCCGATGACCCAGTGGGACTCGTCAGAGGCACGGCGTTATGTGTATAACCGATTAATGAACAGTCTTCATCGTGCAGTTAAAATTGCTCTCCTCACTAACGCCCTTGTTATATCTACTTTATAATCATTTAAAACCAGAGGATTGGAATTTTTTACCGCTTTCAGTGAAGCTGCTTCAGCGATCTCTTCGCTAAGTTCCTTATTTTTTATAAGTTTTTCAGCCTCTTTCGCCCTGAGTGGAATCGGTGCCACTGCTCCTAAGGCTATCTTAATATCCTTTATCTTCCCATAATTAATAGTATAAATGCATGCTACAGCCACTATAGGGAAATCTATGGCTTTCCTTAATCTGAATTTGAGAAAGGCCTGTTTACTGCCTTGTTTTGGAGCAGGAATCTGTATTTCTGTTACCAGTTCATCTTGATCGAGTATCGTCGAACCCTTTAGCCTGGCAACAAAGAATTTCTCAGCTTCGATGATTCTATTCGTAGTCTTTATTTTCGCCTCTAAGGCTACCAGTGCAGGAGCAACATCTGAGGGATTTACGGCTACGCAACCGCAATCGAAGCAGCGGTTTGCCTCTGTTGCGACTTCATTTGAATTAAGACCGAGAGTGTCTTCAACCTCTATGGATTTAGTCCTTTCGGATATTGGAAGTTCGGGTACTTTTATTCTAGGTACTATTTTAAGGTATGAACTATTGCACTTATTTAGAGAATCTCCAGTTTCCGCGTTAACCTCTTCTGCAGGTCGAGCCGTACCACCGTTAAAGTATTCATTAATAAGGGAAGCTGTTTTCCTTCCGGCGGCTATACATTGTACCACTGTTGATGGGCCGGTAACAAAATCACCACCGGCAAAAAGGTTTTTGCCTACAAAATATTCTGAGGTATGTTTTACCTGTCCTCTATCTTTAACAAATTCAGCAGGTAAATAAGAGGTATTAGGTCCCTCACCGATAGCCTTAAAGACAGCGTCAAACTCAATAGTAAATTCCGAACCGGTTATCGGTTTAAAGCTAGGTCTACCGGAAGCATCTAAAGCTCCGAGTTTCATTCTTATACAACCGAGGATTATCTTCTTGCCTTTTTTCTCAGCCTCAAGTGGCTGGGCAAGAAATTCGAATTTAATGCCTTCCTCTTTGGCCTTTTCAACTTCTTCGTGTATCGCTGGCATCTCGGAGATGCTACGTCGGTAGATTATTACAGGTTGAGCCCCCAGCCTTAAAAGTGTCCGTGCTACATCTATGGCCACGTTGCCGCCACCAATAACGCCGACCTTTTTCCCCGGTAATTCAGTTTTGCCGCTATTAATCCGATTCAGAAATTCCATCCCTGACATGATAAATTCTTCGCCTTTTATTCCTACCGGTTTTTCTACCCAGGCACCCGTAGCCAGAAGAACGGCATCATAATCTTTCATCAATTGTTTTAAAGCTGATCTTGATTTAATATCGCTATTTACCTTGAACTTAACTCCCATATCCTCAATTACCTTTACCTGTCTCTTGACTATACTCTTAGGCAAACGATAAGGGGGTATGCTGTAGGTCAACATGCCACCTGCTTCAGGTAGTTTTTCAAAAACCGTTACACTGTGGCCTAATTTTCTAAGGTAGTAAGCTGCGGAAAGCCCGGCCGGGCCGGAACCCACAATGGCTATACTCTTACTGGTCTCAGTATTAGGAGATTTCGCGATTTGGGTAGCGTTCTCTAGAATATAGTCACCGAGAAACCGCTCTACGCATCTTACGGATACTGATTCATCGAACTCGTGCCGATTGCATCCCTGTTCACAAAAATGCGGGCATACGCGTCCTGTTATAGCCGGAATCGGATTATTTTCGAGTAGTAACCTAGCGGCTTTATCCAGGTCGCCTTTTCTAACTTCACTTAAGTATGAAGGTATGTTCACGTTAGTAGGACAATCGGAGGAACAAGGGGGAATAACGACTCTAGCAGCTCCGAAGATTGAATGGTACCGGTTTTCACCGGTCAGCGCATTACAAACCTTGCCACCTTTTCTCATGCAATAAAACCGGTTCTCCGGATTTCTATAATACCAACACCTAACTTCCTGGCAGATATTTCCGCCGATAGTCCCCATATCTCTTATCTGGGGTGAAGCAACGGAACGGGCAGCTTCAGAAAGTACTCTATATTTTTCCTTAACGACCGGATTTGCCTCGATATCCTGAAGTTTCGTTAAAGCCCCTATTTTTAAGCCTTTCCGACTTTCTTTAATATAAGCCAAATTTTTAATATTTTTAATATTCAATAATATTTCAGGATAATCGGGGTGTATATTATCCTTTAATGCACCGAGTAAATCGGTGCCACCGGCGATTAAAGCAGCTTTATTTTTATATTGATCTAGAAGCGAAACAGCTTCCTCAATAGATGTTACATTCAAGTGTTTGAATGGTATTAGTGTCATTAATTATCTCCTACCGAGTGTAAAGCTTTGAGAATTTTATTTGGTGTGATTGGGATATCATCAACCCTTATACCGATAGCGTTATAAATAGCATTTGTGATAGCTGTTGGCGTGCAGGTTAAAACAGACTCCCCTATACCGCAAGCGCCGTATTGCCCAGCACCTCTCCAGACCTCCATGGGGACAGGCTCAATCTCCGGAAAATCTGCCATTGTAGGTATCTTAAAATCAATAAAGTTAAAATTAAGCGGAACCCCAGAAGCCTCATCATAGATAGTTTCTTCAGTCAGGGTTTGCCCAATACCGATGCACTGGCCGCCAACTTGTTGAGCTTCTGTTCCGGAAGCATGCATTACCGTGCCGCAGTCATTGATAATTACCAACTTAATTATCTCAACCGCGCCCGTAGCGGTATCCACCTCAACTTCCGCAAATGCGGCTACGTAAGGAACTCCTGTTTTTTCAGTAGGAACGACCTGATTGGCAACGCCAAGAATAGGAATTAGGTATCCTTTCCAAAGGAGTTCTTTGAGAGTAATTTGCTTCCTGGGGGATTTTTTAGTAAATATTATGCCATCCTTTATATCCAAATCTTCAGGTTTGACTTTGAATTCTTTTGCCGCTAAGACGAAGATTTTTTCTTTTGCATTTTTAGCTGCTAAGTGTATGATTTCCGGGATAACATGAGAAAGAGCACTATCGGTTTGAACCTGGTCTTTAAGACCGGTCTCTGTATCTACCACCGATGTCCAGTGTATTGATTCTACAGGGACACCTAAGGCTTCGGCGCAAGAAAGAACATAGCAAGTATCCGAACCCGGTCCAGTCTCTATCGTCGGAGCTTCCAGATAAACGGTAGCGTCAGGATTGATTTTAATGATAATTTGGATTGGCCCGCGGTGCTTCTCCTGCCAAGCAGCATGCCAGCTATGATGGAAAGATAATCCCAGTCCTCTTTTTTGGGTACCTTCATAAACTGGACCTTCGCCCGGTTTATGCCTTTTACTCCAACCTATTCTTTTTGCCCCCTTGGTTAGGATTGCTTTAAGGCTTTTATTAGGAAGGGTTAAATATTCACTATTAAAGTTATTAACCCCTATTTTTATGGGGTCGATGCCTAATTTTTCAGATAATACATCTATTGCTTTCCCCACAATTAAGTTGAGCTGTGAATTGCCAATCCCTCTCATGCAGCCACCTGGAATCTTGTTCGTATACACACCGTAGCTTTCCACCTTCAAAGTTGGAATTTGCTCGAGAAATGAGTGAATATAATCATCCGGTACGTACTCTATTGCACCCAAGGTACTTTGAGCATAGGCTCCGGCATCCCCAATTAACTTTAAGTGCATACCTGTTATCTTACCGTTCTTTTTAGCTGCTATTGTGCAAGTCCCAATTTCACCACTACGCGTATCGTGGAACTCTTCTCTTCTGGTATGTTTGTACTTTACCGGCCTACCGGCTTTTTTGGCTAATAATGCCACAAAAAGGAAGAACGCTTGCTCACCATCATCATTCCTGCCATGTGAGCCACCCATTCTAGTGGCGATAATACGGACTTTGTTTAATGGTATTCCTAGCATCTCGCCGATGAATAATCTTGTTTGATCCGCCTTATAAGTATTTGCCCATATGGTAAGAAGGTCATCTTCCCATTCTGCCAGACAACACCAGCTATCTAAAACACCTTGACTCGGATTATGGTATATAGCTGTAGTCTCGACTACTACGTCAGCTTCCTTAAAAGCTTTCTCTAAGTCACCCCGTGTTGCCAATACGTGAGAGCCTCTTTTAGGGTCAGGGGGTATTATGTTGCTACCCGGATTGGTTTCGGGATGTATGACCGGAGATTCCGGTTTCATGGCTTCAAACGGGTCGAGCGCGAAGGGCAACACTTCCCATTCTATATCTAGTAGTTTCAGAGCATCCTCAGCTATCCTCTCGCTCTCAGCGGCCACAACTACTCCGGCTTCATCTCCGACCCAT
Organism: Dehalococcoidales bacterium; assembly: GCA_034419075.1. Lineage (GTDB taxonomy): Bacteria > Chloroflexota > Dehalococcoidia > Dehalococcoidales > BS750m-G39 > E44-bin88. The sequence continues at coordinate 35,324 of DAOULR010000004.1, forward strand.
CGTACGTGGTTGTCAAGTAACCTCCTATCTCTTGCGTGAGGGAAAAACGTCCGGTCGTATGTCAAACTTTCACATCCATCCCCCCACACAGTACAAAATGTATTAACTGAGGCCACTTCGTCATCCTTGTAAGTAAGTATTACCTTCACACCCGGCAATTTCTCAGCTTTACTGGTATCCAGTTTTTTTATCTTGGCATTAGGATAAGGACTTCTTAATATTTTCGCGTATAATAGCCCTGGGAAACGGTTTCCTGTGGTAATATCGTTAATATACTTCTGGGTTCCCGTGGCTTTTTCAAAACCATCTATTCTGGGTCGATAGGTACCTATGTATTTTCGAGTCACACGAGGTTTGAACTCTTTCATTATTTTCTAACCTCTTTTTCTCATTATCTCACCAGCGTGTTGTACGGCTTTGATAATCGCCGGGTAGCAACCGCACCGGCATATATTACCGGAAAGGCCTTCCTTAATCTTTTCTTCAGTCGGATTGGGATTTTTCATCAGCAAAGCCTTCGTAGCCATCACAAAACCCGGCGTACAATAGCCGCATTGTAATGCTGTACCGTAGCCGGGTTCGCTTTGTTTGGCAAAGGCGGTTATAACAGGATCATCTTTTTCCAGACCTTCGATGGTGAGAATCTCGTGTCCGTCAGCTTCAACAGCTAGGGTCATACAAGATAATATAGCTTTTCCATCCATAATCACGGTGCAAGCACCACAGGCACCTTCATCACATACAAGCTTTAATCCGGTAAATCCTAACTTCTCTCTAAGTACCTGCCCTAAAGTATCGGAGGGGAGTATATCAATACCGACCTTGAATTCGTGCCACGTATTGTTTACCTTAATACGCATTTCTCACTACTTGACTCCTTTTACTACTTAATAATCGGTGTAATTTTGTTTCGGAAGTTTACCGGCATTCCCTCATATCAACATAACCGCTGGAGCCGTAACAACCGCACCCGTTTCCAATAGGTCCCCAGCCATTATTCGGGGGAAGGGAGTATTTCAGCCATAGGTCATACCATGCTTTATCCATCTTGACAAAGTAATCTAACGGAATCGGAGGATGTCCCCCTAAAGCCGAGCTTGGCTCGATGCACCAGGTATCCGGATGGGGTATTACTCCATGTGAGAACATGAACTCTAATCCCTCGGAAGTCGATTTAACAGCTTCATCCACGTCTTTAAAACCCCAGGGTTGTGCCATCTCCACGCCAGCGACATAATTCGGACTCACATTGCCCACCCCAAAGATGTCGACTGCCTTAATCGTACGTTTAATCCATTCTTCTCGCCCTATCATCTTTTCTTTGCCCGGGCACAATATCTTAAAAAGCTTTTCATCCCAGACTTCATAGTTGGGATTATATACAGTCGTTCCTGCCTCGTAGAGTTGCCAGAGTTCGTCTTCCTCCATTGCTCCCACAATAAGTACAATTGGAATCCGGTTACCTATTTTACGCCTAATTGCCTTAACATATTGCGAGTAAAAGTCAACCGGCTTTAGACCTTTTATCTTAGTTTTTATCGTCCCCGCAGTCATTAGAATACCGACCATCCGGTTCTCTAGGCTCTCCTTATTATCGATAAACATATCGCGATACATAGCCTCGGCTACCGTGGCCACCTTTTCGGGATCCCTGATAGCCTCATATGTGGAGTGCTTAATATCTACCGCCGCTACATTATTCTTACGGCCTTTTAAATCACTCAAGTTAGTATTTATATCGCAAAACTTGCACCGCTCTTCAGCATTAAATTGGCAAACCCGGTATATGGTAACGAAGGCATGCCGTCCGAACATCAAGTTTATTGTCTGACCGTAAGAAGTACCGTCATCGAAAGTATAAGAGTAATAATGAGGCTTTTCAGGATATTTGACCTCAGCAATTATTTCATTATTTTCCAAAAGTATCGGTTTCCCGTCGACAACATCCACAAGATAGGGCGTATTTACAGCATTCTCAACGCGCACCGAAGTGCGTCTCAAGTCATGGGGACCGCCGTAGAAGAACACGTCATCCGGGGTGCGGTAAGCCTCATTATGCTTCATTTCATCACGAGATATCACATCATATGAAAATAAAAAGTAGGATCTGGGTCGACAATTTTTTGCTGCGTCTAGGGCTTTCTCGGAGAAACGCATGCCGAGCCTAAGCAGATCTTCCTTTAAGATTACTTCTTTCGGGACATCCTCATACTTATCGAAAAAACTTTCAATCATTATTAATCCTTTATACCTTTATACTCTGTACCGCACCCCACTTATGTCTTAATATAAAACAGATAATCTCTTTATCTCCTATCTTTTTTATTATTCTGCCTGGTTTGTTCTAGGTTAGCTAAAAGTGATATTAAATCTAGTGAATCTGTCCAAAAACTTTTTATAACATCCATGCTCATAAAAGTCTCGGTTCTTAAGATACTCAAATCAGGGCTGATATTTTTCCGAATAAAGTTAGCGAGATCCTCAGGACTGGATAGCAGGGCAATAAGCATAATGTCGAATTGTCCACTAGCTAAGGTCAGAAAGCAAACACGCTCGTTCTGTGATAGCTTATTGGCAACGTCATCAAGATGACTAAGTTGAACCTGCAACCCCATTATAGCGACGTAATTAAACCCAACTTTAAGTGGATTAGGTATGACACTACTCTTTATTATTCCTTCACTAATCAGATTTTTTATTCTCCTTCGTACTGTTGCCTCTCCGATTCCGAGTTTTTTACTAAGGCCAAGATTTGTTACTCTGCCGTTTTCTTGAAGGGATTCTATTATCTGTAAATCAATTTTATCCATAACTCCACCTATTCCGATAAGTTATTGGATTATTAGCCATTCTTTAATTCAATGAAGTCTGATTTTAATTATTACTATAATCTAATTTTAGTTACTCTACCACAAGATATTATAATTGTCAAACACTATATAACATTTTTCGCCATATTTTTTAAGTAATTAATTGACAAGAGACGAATAGTATACTATAATGACGGAAACATTAGCAAATTCGCCATTCTATGTGAATATACCGTTAAGCGTAGAGTACGGTTGTGAAGGTTAGTGATGCCCGAATAGTACTTGGAGTAGTGGCTCCCATTCCTCTAAGGGCTAGAGAGTCTGAAGATTTTCTGAAGGGGAAAGAGCCCACTGAGAAAGTGGCTGAGCAAGCATCGTTGATTGCACTTAAAGCAGCGAACCCGCTAGCTAAGAACAAATATAAAGTTCAAATAACCAAAGCCTTAGTAAAGAGGGTAGTCCTAGCTGCAATGCAAGGTTAAACCATAGATGTCTATAATGGATAAAAAATAGAAGAAAGGAGATTTGGAATGGATGTTAGTATCCTTGAAGACCTGAAGAAATCGGTCACGGAATATGATGTCGAAAAGGCGGTTGCTCTCGCTAGACAGGCGACTGTTACGGGAATAGACCCTCTTAAAGCTGCAGAGGTGTTAATAGAAGGTGTTACAGAGGTCGGCGACTCTTTCGGCCGGGGAGAGCTCTTTATCCCTGATTTGGTCGGGGCGGGTGAGGTTATGCAAAGTACCATGCCAATACTCGAAGAGGAAATTAAGAAACGAGGAAAAGAGCGCCCAACTCTTGGTAATGTCGTAATAGGGACGGTTTTTGGAGATATACATACCATCGGGAAGGATATGGTAGCAACATTTCTCACTGCAACGGGCTTTCGAGTGTACGATATCGGTACTAATGTCACCGCCGAGCAATTTGTTGATGCAATTAAGAAATATAAAGCTGACATTTTAGCAATGTCAGCTCTTTTAACAACGACCACCTATGAACAAGGGAAGGTTATTGAGGTGCTGAAGGCACAAGGTATAAGGGAGAAAGTTAAGATCATGGTTGGTGGTGGTGCTGTGACAGAGGACTTAGCAGTAAGTATTGGCGCAGATGGATACGAATCTACAGCCCCTAGAGCTGCGGTGCTAGCCAAGAAACTTATCGGTAAAGAATGAGGTGGAAAATGTTAAAAGGCTTTACACGGAATTTCAAACCTTTAAAGATTTTGACCGATGAACAAGTTGAGACAATCCACAGAGGTACCATGGCGGTACTTGAACAGACAGGAATAAAATACGAGGATGAAAGGGCTCTAAAGCTTCTTGCTGCCAATGGTTGCAAAGTAGATTTCGAAGAGAAACGAGTAAGGATTCCAACCTGGCTGGTAGAGGATTGTTTGCGCAAGTGTCCCAGCAGCTTTGAAGTCAAAGCGAGGGATCCAAAGAACAACTTAAGAATAGGTGGAAATACTCTATATCTCATTAACTCCGTGGGAATGAGAATTGTCGATCCGGATACCTGGGAGTCTCGACCAGCAACGATATTGGAACAGCACGAAGGTGTAAAAGTCCTGGACGCATTGGATACAAATCATATGATGGGTCCTTATACCCCATATATGGATATTGATGGAGTTCCCCCTGTTATGACACAGTTAGAGACTGACGCAAGTCGAATAAAGAATTCATCCAAGGCTTCAATGACGGCTTATTCAGATGAATCTGAGATATTCTCCATAATGATGGCAAGAGCCATTGGGGTAGACTTCATGGGCGTTATGCTTGCTTCAGCGCCGCTAACTTATTATTCTGCAGCAATCGGGGCTGCATATAGATTTCTCGAGGCAGGTTGTCCAATTCTTGTACAAAGTGGCAGTGTATATGGCGGTAGTGCCCCTGCTACGATTGCGGGATCGACGATAACCAATAATGCCGAGATAATAGCAGGCATAGTGCTACTACAGTCCATCAAGCCGGGGACACCGGTACTACCCTCAGACTTTACCTTCCCTATGGACATGAAGAGAGGTCAACCTGCTTTTTGTTCATTAGGCTCCTCCCTGCATCAAGTGGCATTTGCCCAAATCTGGCGAAGCTATGGGCTTCCGGTTGAGTTAGGTGCACCAGGTTATCCAAGTTCAAAGAAGATAGATTTTCAGGGCGGTTATGAGAAATCTCTATCTGTTCTGACTGCTGCCCTAGCCGGTGCTAACCTAATAGAATTCCATGGCTGCGTAAGTAGCGAACTTACGTGGAGTCCTATCCAAGCAGTATTGGACGATGACATTGCTGAGTGGGTGGGCCGTTTCATAGAGGGTATGAAAGTCGACCATGAGACTCTGGCTTTAGATCTAATAGAGGAGGTTGGTCCTATTCCAGGCAATTACCTCAATAAGGCACATACGAGAAAGTGGTGGAGGGATGAAAACTTCGTGCCCAAAGCTGCTGATTATGAATCGTATTCCGAGTGGCTTAAGAAAGGGAAAAAGGACGCTATCGCCCTTGCCAAAGACAGAGTAAACGAAATATTATCTACACACCAACCAAAAGCGTTGTTACCAGGCCAAGAGGAAGAGATTGACCGGATATTGGGAGAGGCCAGGAAATATTACAGTGAAAAGGGCAAGATGTCATCCGGGGAATGAAGGAAAACGCGGCACGCGGCTCACCTGGGTGGCTCATAACCTAGAACGCAGCGCTGACAGGGTGACTAATATCTGCGAGCAAGTGGTCTACATGGTGACGGGCAAGATGGAGGAGATAGGGGCCTAGAACAGCACTGGGAGGAGATCTTACCTAGCTCGTTTGATGACTGTGGCAACAGTGTAAATTGTATGAGGACACTTTTGCTTGTATTGTTACCTCTATGTCATAAAAGAGGCTTTTGTGTGGTCGGGAGTAAAAAGATAAACGAGGTTCATTCACCTTAACCTCGTTCAAGCGGTGCCTTGTAGAATCTCAGGCTGTCGTCAAAGGTTACCGAGCGGGTATATCTCTGAACCATATCTAAGGATTCCCAGCGGCCTAATTCCTTGATTGTCATGGTGTCTACGCTGGCCTTTCTCAACAGGCAGGCAAAAGTCCGGCGGAAGGTATGTGGGTTACAGGGAAGACCAGTGCGTTGCCTCAGGCGCCGCAGCATTGATGATATACCCCAGATATTCAAGCCCCATATTTTGCCCTCAGGCCTGTATTCGCTTAACCATGCCCGAAGATAATTCTTGGTCATGGGGCCGAAGGGAGCCAGGGCTTCCTTATTGCCTTTGCCGATAACGCGGACCGTGCGAAAGGGGAGGACTATGGCAAAACCGTCGAAAAATCAAGCAAAAAAGTTAAGCAATTTTGTTAAGCAAAATTCGGTGGGTAGGTCGGAAGCTGCGAAAAACGGCCAAATCAGGCACAAAAAAACTGGCAGCGGAGGGATTTGAACCCACGACCAAAGGCTTATGAGTCCTCTGCTCTACCACTGAGCTACGCTGCCACAGGCAGAATATAGCACGCTCGGCTTTCTGGTGTCAATTCCACCTTTTGATAATATGCACGGCGGTAGCTTTAAAGGTGGCGTAGATTTTCTGGTTAACGGCTAGGTCGAGGTCTTCCGCCGACCTTTTGGTGACGACGGCGAAGAGGGGAAAACCGCAGGCGACCTCGACCCTGACCAGCGCGCCGATGGGGAAGGTCTTGGCGATGCTGCCCTTGAAGGTATTACGGGCGCTGCTGGCGTCTTTATGGAGGGCGAGGGTAATGTCTTCTGGGCGGATAAGGACGTGGACTTCGGCACCGATAGGATAGTCCGAGATTGCCTGGATGTGGGCGCCGTTGACATCAATAGTGACCAGCTCATCGTCTCTATTAACGATTACCCCGCTTAAGATATTATCGACGCCGACAAATTCGGCGACCTCCTTATCCCCTGGGGTGCTGAAGATATCACCGGGGCGGCCTATCTGGAGTAATTTGCCGTTCATCATGACGCCTATTCTGCCCGCCAGGCGCTGGCCCTGCGACATATTATGGGTGGCCATGACCACCGTGGTCTTGCCCTCGCTAATGATATGAGCCAGTACTTCCTCTATCTTGTTTGTGGAGACGGGGTCGAGGTTGGCCGTAGGCTCGTCGAGGAAGAGCACCTCGGGGGAGATGGCCAGGGCGCGAGCGATGGCTACCCGCTGGGTTTCGCCGCCCGACAGTGTGCGGGCGTTACGCTTGGCGTATTGAGCCATGCCCGCCAGCTCTAAGGCATGGTCTACACGCTGACGGAGGGCGGGCTCTTTTTGCTTTCGCCACTTCAGCCCGCAGGCGACATTGTCATAGACGCTCATATTAAAGACCACCGGTTTCTGCAGGACGAAGGCCATACGGCGGCGTGCCTGTAACCTGAGGCTCTTGTTGACGGTAACGTCAGCCCCGTCAAAGCGGATGCTGCCGGTAGCCGGCATTTCGAGCAGGTCGAGCAGGCGTAGCAGCGTCGTCTTGCCGGCGCCGGTGGGCCCGATGAGGGCAAAGACCTCACCCGCCTCGATATCGAGGCTGACGTCTTTAAGGACATCCTGCCCGCCGTATCTCTGCCCGATATTATTCGTTTCGATTAAAGCCATTTTACCTCTGCTGAATCCGGTTGAGCACTATATTTATTATCAGGGCGATGACGATGAGGATTATGCCCAGCGCCAGCGCCAGTTCCAGGTCACCTTTGGAGGTTTCCAGCGATATGGCCGTGGTGATGGTACGCGTATAGCCACGTATGTTGCCGCCGACCATCAACGATAGGCCGACCTCGGAGATGGCCCGCCCGAAGCCCATAATCAGCGCCGCCAGCACGGCGAAGCGGGCCTCCCGAATGGTGACCAGGGCCATCTGGAGACGGCTGGCGCCGAGGGAGACGGCGGTGTCGGCGATGGACTTATCAACGCCGCTAAGGGCCGAGATGGTCAGCCCGAGCATGATGGGGGAGATGAGTATGACTTGGCCGATGACCATGGCGGGGGGGCTGAACAAAATACCGAGCCCGCCCAATGGCCCAGCGCTGGAGAAGAGGACGAAGACGAAGAGCCCCACCGCTACCGTGGGCAGGCTGAACATGGTCTGGATAATATTTATCAGGGTGCGCTTGCCGCGGAATTTATTGAAGTGGATAACCGTGGCCAGCGGTAAACATATCAAAGCGGCGATGGTGGAGGAGGTCGCTGAAATCGCCAGCGACCTCCCCGCTATCGCCATGACCTCGGGGTCAAAGGATACTATCAGTCTTAGCGCGGTGACCAGACCGTCCCATAGCTCGGTCAATTTTTATCTCCGCTTGTTTTATGAAGTCGGCTCGTTGCCGGCGCAGGGGGTGAAGAGCTGCATGCCGTATTCCTCGACGCCGTATTCGCCGATAAGCTCCTGAATCTCAGGTGAGGTGAGGAAAGCCACCATGTTGTTGGCCATATCAATATTGGTGTTGGGGTCGCTTTCCGGGTTGACGGCAATCACCGAATAGACATTGAGCAGTATCGAGCCCTGCTGCACGATGGGTACCAGGTTCAGGTCACTCTTGTAGGCGAGGAAAGTACCCATGTCGGTGAGGGTATAGCCCCCCATCTCGCTGGCCATGAGCAGGGTTGCCCCCATGCTTTTGCCCCCCTCCACATACCACTGCCCGGCGTTTCTTACCTCTTCGTAGTCATAACCGGCAGCGGCCCAGATTGCCTTCTCTTTGCCGTGCGTTCCCGAGTCGTCACCTCGGGAGATGAAGCTGGCGCTGGCCGACTGGAAGAGCGTGTCGAAGGCATCTTCGGGGCTCATGTCCATAATGCCGGCAGGGTCATCAGCGGGGCCGACGATGAGAAAGTAGTTATAGGCGAAGGGGACGCGCTCGACGCCGTAGCCATCGGCAACGAACTGAAGTTCACGGGCCTTGGAGTGGACGGTGATAACATCGACATCACCGCGCATGCCGTATTCCAGGGCGATACCGGTACCCGCCGATAGGATATCGACCTCCACGCCGTACTCATCCTCGAACAGGGGTTCTAGGTAGCCCCAGAGGCCGGTGTCATAGAGGCTGGTGGTGGTGGCTACTCTCAGCCTTTCCTGAGCCGCCAGCGCGCCCGTCCCACCACCGCAGCCGACAAAGCCGAGCAACAGGCTAGCGATTACCAGCGTGGATATTATAACGATGGTCAGTTTTTTCAATGGATACTCCTTATAATTCGTTTAAGCCACGCGCAAATAAAAAGCACCTCGGAGGAGGTGCTCGACATGCTATAAACGTCAGCATGAGCGCTCTCCTTTCCAAACACGGGAGGCACCGCCGTTTCCAACGATACCCTATCGGCCTGCACCCCCTGGCTAAGGCTTTAGGATGAGCAGGCTCGGAGAGAGTATTTAGTTTTTCAGTTGAGTATATTATCACATCGGTTGGGGGGTAATCAACCCCACCCCGCCATGGCGAACGTTGGTTTTTCGTCCCAACCCTGCCTCCGCCGGAGCGGCTACGCGCAGGCAGGCCTGCCCGCCCTAATGAGTAAACTCCTTAACCTGTGGGGATACGCCCCGCCACCCTACTTGCAGGGGTTTTTAAGGGGGACGCAGTCCCCCTTTACCTTAAAAGGGCGGCGGGTGGGTATAGATAAAATCGGGGTGGGGTGGTAATCATTAGTTGCGCCGGAAAGAAAGAGGGGGATTAAAGGGGATTTTCCTCATCATTGCCTTGACGCTAAGGGAAGCGCTCTGCTAAAATCCACTCGGTTACCCCTCTTTTTTACAAACTATTTTTCAGCACTGGAAAGGAAGGTCTGTCATGGCAGTTGACTACAAGAAGGAAGGCCGGATCGCTATCTTCACCATCAACCGCCCCGAGGCACTGAATGCACTGAATGTTGAGGCGGTAGAAGAGTTTCACGAGGCACTGTTAGACTTCAGGGATGACCCTGAACTATGGGTCGGTATCGTTACTGGCGCTGGGGAGCGGGCTTTTTGCGCTGGCGCCGATATAAAGGACTGGCTACCGTTCAACAAGGCGCATCGTTATGAACCTTGGTCGGCCACGCCGTCAATAATGCGGGGATTTGATATATGGAAGCCGCTTATTGCCGCTATCAATGGCCTCGCTTTAGGCGGGGGGTTGGAAATGGCCCTGGCTTGCGATATAAGAATAGCCGCGGATAATGCTCGCTTGGGCACACCTGAGGTAACTCTGGGTCTGATACCTCTCTGGGGAGGGACACAGAGACTGCCCCGAATGGTTCCTTGGTGTAAGGCGGCTGAGATACTGCTCATGGGAAAACCAGTAGACGCTCAGGAGGCCTACCGCATCGGCCTGGTGAACAAGGTGGTGCCTCAGGCCGAGGTTTTGTCCACGGCCAAGGAGTGGGCTGAGGCCATCTGCCAGGCAGGACCTCTGGCAGTTAGAGCGGCTAAAGAGGCTATGATTAGTGGTTATAACCTGACCTTGGAAGATGGCTTAAGGCTGGAGAACTCCCTTGGCGCTTACCTCTATGGCACCGAGGACTTCACCGAGGGCACCGCGGCTTTCGTTGAGAAGAGGAAGCCGAACTACAAGGCAAAATAAAGTTAAGGAGAGGAGCATATAAATGGAAATCAAGAAAGTCGGGGTGGTGGGTTGCGGCTCTATGGGCGCGGGCATCGCTCAGCTCTGTGCTCAGTCGGGTTTTCCGGTGGTGGTATCGGAGATAAACGACGAGCTATTGAAAAAAGGGCTGGGCTTTATCGACAAAACCTTAGCCCGCAGCGTGGAGAAAGGCAAGCTATCGCAGCCGGACAAGGACGCTGTGATGGGGCGCATCAAGGGCACCACCAACACTAAAGATTTCGCCGACTGCGACCTGATGATTGAAGCCGCTATCGAGAACCTGGAGCTGAAGAAGAAGATATTCGCCGAGCTGGACGGCATTTGCCCGAAAGATACAATTCTGGCCACTAACACCTCCTGCCTTTCCATCATCGATATGGCCATGGTGACCAAGCGGGTGGACAAGGTGGTGGGGCTGCACTTCTTCAACCCGGCACCGATTATGAAGCTTCTCGAAATCGTCAAGACCATCGCCACCAGCGAGGCGACGATGACTGCCAGCCAGAAGTTCGGCGAGAAGCTGGGCAAGACCACCGTCGTCGCCCAGGACGCCCCCGGCTTTATCGTTAACCGCCTCTGGATACCCTTCCTGCTTCATTGCATCCGCCTCTACGAAGAGGGAGTCGCCAGCCGTGAGGATATCGATAACGCCATCCAGCTGGGCTTAAACTACCCCATGGGCCCGCTGACCCTCTCCGACATGGTGGGTATTGACGTGGTAAAGTTCGTTTCCGACGCCCTCTACGAGCAGCTTAAAGACCCCCGCTACATCGTGCCTACATTAGTGGACAAGATGGTGGCGGCGGGGTGGCTGGGGCGCAAGACGGGCAAGGGTTTCTACGACTACACTGATAAATAGCGTTTAGAGTTTAGCCAGTTATAAGGAGGCACTCTTATGACCGAGGTGGTAATTGTCAGCGGGGTGAGAACAGCCATAGCTAACTACGGCGGTGCCTTGCAGAATACACCCGTGATGAAGCTGGGCAGCATTGTTATCAAGGAGGCGCTGAAGAGGGCTGGTTTACGTCCCAAGAAGGGCTCGCCCGATGCCAGCTTCGTGCCCGGTGCGCTCAAAGGGGACGAGCTCATCGAACTGGAGAAGAAGTACTTCGACTGGGATGAATCCTCAAAAGAGGTGCAGATAGACGAGGTCATCATGGGCAACGTCCTCCAGGCGGGGCAGGGTCAGAACACCGCCCGCCAGGCGTCCATAAATGCCGGTATTCCCAAAGAGGTGAACGCCTACACGGTGAATAAGATTTGCGCCTCGGGAATGAAGGCGGTAGCGCTGGCTGCCCAGTCCATCAAGGCGGGCGATGCCGAAGCCATCGTCGCTGGCGGTATGGAGAACATGAGCGCTGTGCCTTACTACCTGCCCAGCGCCCGCTGGGGGGCCCGGATGTTCAACGCCGAGATGATTGACGGCATGGTCCATGACGGGCTCTGGGAGATATTCTATAACTACCACATGGGTCTGACCTCGGAGAATATCGCCGAGAAATACAGCATCAGCCGCGAGGAGCAGGACAAGCTGGCTATGCTCAGCCACCAGAGGGCACTGGCGGCGGTAAAGGATGGCACCTTCCGTCAGGAGGTAGTGCCCGTCGAGGTCAAGGTCAAGAAAGAAGTCAAGCAGTTTGACACCGACGAGCACCCCCGTGAGACCAATATGGAGGCTCTGGCCAAGCTGCCCCCGGTATTCAAGAAGGACGGCTCGGTGACGGCGGGCAACGCCTCGGGCATCACCGACGGCGCTGCCGCCATGGTAGTAATGTCGGCGGATAAGGCTAAAGAGCTGGACTTAAAGCCGATGGCTAAGGTCAGGTCTTATGCCTCCGGTGGCGTCGACCCCGCCTATATGGGGCTGGGGGCGGTGCCCGCGACGCGTAAGGCGCTTAAACTGGCTGGAGTTGATTTAAAGGATATCGACTGCATCGAGCTTAACGAAGCCTTTGCTTCGCAGGCTATCGGGGTGATGAAGGAGCTGGGCGTTGGCACCGACAAGGTGAATCCCCATGGCAGCGGTATCTCGTTGGGGCACCCTATCGGCTGCACGGGGGCCCGAATCATGGTTACCCTGATGTACGAGATGAGGCGGCGGAACTACCAGCTGGGGTTGGCCACGCTTTGTATCGGCGGCGGGCAGGGGATGGCGGTCGTCTTGGAAAAGGCTTAAGCTATTTGCCCCGCTTGGCGTAGTCGGGGCACCAGGTAGCGTTGGGCCTTTCGGGGCGGTGGCAGGTGCTGCGCCAGTCCCACTTGCAGCTATCGCAGAGGAAGACGTTCTTCCCCATCATCTTCTTGAACCGAATCTTGAGCCTATCGCCCCATGAGGGCTTAGTCTTGACTTTCATGGCATCCCCGATTTCTGTATAGAATATAGCAGATAGAGTGCTATTTGGCAACGATTAATTTGGCTAAGACAAAGAGGCTGCACCTGAATAAGGTACAGCCTCCTATTTAATCCAATACGGTCTGGTTATCCGGGTGGTCCGGGCATCATTTTTTCCGCCATCTTGAAGCCCTCGATAAGGGTCTTCATTGCCGAGAAGCCTTCACTCAGCGGATAAACCTCGAAATTCGCGTAGTTGAGTATAGGTACAGCGCCTTGGTTTTTAACCCATTCTTCGGCATTTTTCTGTTCAAGGATAACCACACTACAGCCCGCGGGTGAATAGTAAAATTCTAAGAGTTCACCTGCTTTCCTCTGCTGCTCCAAGGCAGCCACGCTCACCTCCATTATCTGTCTGGCTACAGCTGGCGGAAGTGCTGATGCCGTGTCCTTCATTTTGGCTATGACCAGGAATTTCATTTTTCTCCTTTGGTTATAAGAATTTATTAGTGGCTGAGGTTGGTATTTGTTTTTAACTGGCATCACCTCCTTTGCCGCAAGTCTAGATAAACAAAAAGGCACCAGCGACCACCACATTTTCTTCTGGCGGTTACCAGTGCTCTTTTCATCGGCCTCTATTGTTCCTTAAGGCTGGTTTATTTAAGGAGGATTTCATTATACCATTCGCTACGGCATTGTCAATGCTTTGAATTCAAGGTATTCCTCTATGTGCGCAATTGTGGTAGAATAGGGCGGTATTCTAGCGGGGGATAGTATTATGGCCATCCCGAGAATGAGAAGAGGCAAAAAGGTCGCTCCCGAGGTAGCGCCGGAGGCGGGGAAACTCAACATTAATGCCATCACCGAGGACGAGCTGACCTGGATTAATATCGAGTCGCCGACCAAAGAGGAGACGGACTATCTGGCTGAGCACTACCCCTTCCACCCCCTCGACCTGGACGACTGCCTGAGCCGCATCCAACGGCCCAAGATAGACCGCTACGACGAATATCTTTTCCTGGTCTTTCACTTTCCCGTCTTCAGCCCCCAGGCCAGGGTGACCACACCCAGCCAGGTTTCGGTTTTCATCGGGTCGAACTACCTTATCACCCTGCACAAGGGCGACCTGAAACCGCTGGTGAACCTGTTTAACCAGTGCCAGAGCGAAGAAGAGATAAGAAAAGAGCACTTCAGCCAGGGCTCGGGCTACCTGCTCTACCGTATCATCGACCGCCTGGTGGACTACTGCTTCCCCATACTCAATAAAATAGGGGGCAACATCGAGGCGGTGGAGGACGCCATCTTCGCCGTGAAGGCACGGCGGACGGTGCGGGAAATCTCGACACTGCGGCGGGACGTTATCTCCTTCCGCCGCATTATCTGGCCGATGCGGGCGGTTATCGGTGGCATCGAGCCTAAAATCCGCCGCTATTCCAAGATGGACCTGGAGGTCTATTTTGGGGATACCGTTGACCACCTGGACAAGATATGGGATGCCCTCGATGAATATAAAGAGATTATCGAAGGTCTGAATGATACCTACGATTCCCTGGCCAGCAACCGCACCAACGAGGTCATGCGCATGCTGACCGTTATCGCCACCATCCTGCTACCGCTGACGGTCATCGCCTCTATCTACGGGATGAATGTACCCCTGCCTTTCCAGGAATCGCACTATTCCTTCGTCATCGTCTTCTCCATCTGGGCGCTGGTGGTGGCTGGCATGCTCTATTTCTTCCGACGTCACCACTGGATATAACGGTTAAGATATAAAGATGAAGGTCTCGCACCGACTGCTTATTATCGCTGCCCTCTTTATTACCTGTTTTATCACCGCCAACATAATCTCGGTAAAGATGATAAGCCTGGGGCCCTTTATCGTCTTCGCCGGCGTTTTTATCTTCCCCATAAGCTACATCATCGGCGACGTGCTCACCGAGGTCTACGGCTACCGCATCGCCCGGCGGGTCATCTGGCTTGGTTTTGCCTGTAACCTTATCTTCGTTATCTTCGCCTGGATAGGGCAGATAGTGCCGGGAGCTTTGGGCTGGGAGCTGCAGGGCGCCTACGAGAGCATACTGGGCTATACGCCGCGGCTGCTTCTGGCCTCGGTCTGCGGCTACCTGGTGGGGGAGTTCGCCAACTCCTACGTACTGGCCAAGATGAAGGTTTTCACCGAGGGACGCTGGCTCTGGAGCCGAACCATCGGTTCGACCATAATCGGGGAGGGGCTGGATACCGCCGTCTTTGCCACGTTGGCCACCGTCGGCACCCCCTTCTTCATGCCGACCGTAATCCTGAGCCAGTGGCTGGTGAAGGTGGTGGTGGAAGTCATCGCCACGCCCGCCACCTACGCCGTGGTCGGCTACCTGAAGCGGAAGGAGGGCATCGACACCTACGACCGCCGCACCAATTTCAATCCCTTCCGCGTTCTAGGCTAGACTATGGAGAGTGAGTGAAAGATGAAGATTCGTTTTCTGGGGGCACACAACTGCGAGACAAAAGACACCAGGCTCATCAGCCTGCTGATTGACGATGTCTTGGCCATAGACGCTGGCGGGCTTAGCTCCGGTTTATCATTAGAGGCGCAGCATAAAATCGAGGCGGTGCTGCTCACCCACCAGCACTATGACCACGTGCGCGATATACCCACGCTGGGCATGAATCTTTTCCTGGGCGGCGCCAGTACCACCGTCTACTCCATACCGAAGGTGCTCGAGGTGGTGGAGGATAACCTGATGAACGAGGTGATTTACCCCGCTTTCCGCTTTAAAGTGCCCGATAAGCCGACCATTAAATTCAGCGTCGTCGAGCCAGATAAACCGCAAAAGATTCTGGGCTACGAAGTTTTAGCCGTTCCGGTAAAGCACAGCGTGCCCACCGTGGGCTATCAGCTCAGTGATGATAATAAGAGCTTTTTCTACACCTCGGATACGGGGCCAGGGCTGGCCGAGTGCTGGGAGAAGGTTTCGCCACAACTGCTCATCATCGAGGTCACCGGCTCCAATAGATTCATGGAGTGGGCGGCGGAGGGGGGTCACCTTACGCCCTCGCTGCTGCAGCAGGAGCTCGAGGACTTCAGGAAGCTCAAGGGCTACCTGCCCCGTACCATCATCGTGCACATGACCCCGCACCTGGAGAAGGAGATAGCGGAGGAGGTGGCCAAGGTGGCTAAAGCCCTGGACGCTTCCATAACCCTGGCCCGTGAGGGGCTGGAGATTAGCCTGTAAGATTCCCGTCGGGGGTGATATGTCAGACACCCCGAAGTTTATCGTCGACCATAATGTGGGCAAGCTGACCAAGTGGCTGCGGCTCATGGGCTATGACGCCCGCTTCTTCCGGGGTAAAAGCGATGCCGAGCTGGTGGCTATCGCCCTTAAAGAGGGCAGGATAATATTAACTAGGGACACCCGCATTATGCAGCGGCGGCTGGTAACCAAAGGCAGGCTCAAGGCCTTGCTTATCGCCAGCGACCAGCCCGAACAACAGATTCGTCAGCTAATCGACAGCCTGAACCTCGATTACCGCTTTAATCCCTTTAGCCTCTGCCTGGAGTGCAACCAGCCCCTGGTGGAGAGAAAAAAGGCGGAGCTGAAGGACTTGGTGCCTCCCTACGTCTTCAAGACGCAAGACCAGTTCCGGCAGTGCCCGTCCTGCCAGCGTATCTACTGGCGGGGGACGCACTGGCGGGCGATGACGCGGAGGCTGGAGGGGCTGGGGGGTGGTTAGTACCTTTGCCTCTCTTGACCGCAGCCCAGTATATTGCTACACTTCACAATGATAATAGTGGAGGCATAAACGATGGCTTTTAAGAAGATTCTGCTGGAGAAGAAAGAGGGGGCGGCCAAGATTACTATTAACCTGCCGCCATTGAACATCCTGGATATTCCTACCCTTGAGGAGATGAACCAGGCGCTGGCCGAGCTTAGGGAGGATGATGAGGTGAAGGTGGTGGCCATTACCGGCTCGGGAGAGAAGGCTTTCTCGGCGGGGGTAGCCGTCGGCGACCACCTGGGCGATAAGCTGCCCAAGATGGTCGAGGTCTTCCACAAGCTTTTCGTAGCGCTAATCGAGGTGGATAAGCCGACCATCGCCCTGGTCAATGGGGTGGCGCTGGGTGGGGGCTGTGAGATAGTGGCTGGCTGCGATATGGCGGTGGCCTCGGATAAGGCGAAGCTGGGCCAGCCCGAGATTAAGCTGGGGGTCTATCCGCCGCCAGCATCGGTGCTCTTCCCCAGGATAATGGGGCGGCAGAAGGCCTTCGAGCTTATCCTTTCCGGGGACAGCATCAGCGCCCAGGAGGCGGAGAGAATCGGGCTGGTCAATAAGGTTGTCCCCGCCGCCGAATTCAATAAGGGGTGCGAGGAGTTTATCAAGCGTTTTACGTCCAATAGCGGGCTGACACTGACCCAGGCGCGGCGGGCGCTTTACCGTAACTTCGACCTGAATTTCTATGAGGCTCTGGAAGCCACCGGCGTCGATGCCACTATGGTCATGGCCGGGGAGAACAGCGTCGAGGGGCTGTCCGCCTTCCTGGAGAAGAGGAAGCCAATCTGGATAAGATAGTCTTTTACGGAGGTAGAGGGAAGTGAAAGTTCTAACTACTGACCAGATGCACCAGCTGGAACAAGATGCCATCAAGTCCGGCATAACCATGGAAATGCTCATGGAGAACGCGGGACAGGCCGTCGCCGACGAGGCGGCACGGATCCTGGAAGATATCCGACAGCAGCAGATTCTAATTCTCATCGGGCCGGGTAACAATGGTGGGGATGGGCTGGTCGCCGCCCGACACCTTCACGACGCGGGAGCCAAGGTCTTCGTCTATTTCTTCGGGCAGAGGCCGGGGCGCGACCCCATGCTCAAGCCGCTGCGGGAGCGCCGCATCAAGCGCATTGAGGCGGAAAAGGACGAAAACCTGGATGAATTGACCAAGCTGCTGGCTTCGGTCGATGCCGTTATCGACGCCCTCTTTGGCACGGGCACCACCCGACCCTTCTCCGGACTATTGCTGATGGTACTGGACAGGGTGAGGCGGGCCAAGATTAAACGCCCCGGTATAAAAACTATCGCCCTGGATATACCCTCGGGGCTTAACGCCGACACCGGCGAAGCCGACCCAGGCTGTCTTTATGTAGATAACACTATCACTTTAGCTTTTCCCAAGCCAGGGCTGTTTAAGTTCCCCGGCGCTGAGAGAGTAGGGGAGATAAGCGTGGTCGATATCGGCCTGCCCGGATTTGTCGAGGAGAAAGCCGGCCCGGACTACCTGGCCGACGAGTGGGCGAAATCGGTTTTACCCGAGCGCTCCCCTCAGGCCAACAAGGGTGATTTCGGCAAGGTGATAGTGCTGGCGGGCTCCATCAACTACCTTGGTGCGCCCTATCTCGCCTGCAACGGCGCCATGAGGGTCGGCGCGGGCCTGGTGACACTGGCCGCCACCGGGCGTTTGCAGGCCATTTTAGCCAACAAGTTAACCGAGGTTACCTATCTGCCTTTACCGGAGGTACGTCCTTGGATTATTGCCCCCGAAGCCCTGCGGCTTCTCTTTCGTCAGTTCGAGAACTATAACGTGCTGGTTATGGGCTGCGGCATGGGTCAGAACGAAGCGGTGGTCAGGCTCATCCGCTCTATCTTGCTTACCCACCCTAAGGCCAAGACAGCCAAACCCAAGTTGCCGTCCGTGGTTCTCGATGCCGATGGCCTCAACGCCTTGGCCAAGGTGCCCAAATGGTGGGACCTGATGCCCGAGGACGCTATCCTTACCCCCCACCCTGGTGAGATGGCTAGGCTGACGGGGATGACAGTGGACGAGGTCCAGATCGACCGGCTGGAGCTGACCAAGAGGATGGCCTCGGAGTGGCACAAGACCATCGTCCTTAAGGGGGCGCATACCGTTATCGCCGCCCCCGACGGACGCACGCAGATTAGCCATATCGCCAATGCCGGGCTGGCGTCGGCGGGGACGGGCGATGTCCTGGCTGGGGCTATTGGCGGGCTGCTGGCGCAAGGGCTTAGCCTCTTCGATGCCGCCGCCGCTGGTGTCTATGTCCACGGCATGGCGGGGGAGGTGGTCAAAGAGAGGCTGGGCGACGCGGGTATGGTGGCTTCCGACCTCCTGCCCGAATTGCCCCTAGTCATCAAGCGGTTAAAGGCCAGCCGCCCTAGCGAAGCTACCGAAGAGGCTGACTAATGCTGTTAGCGGTCGATATCGGTAACACCAGCACCAAGCTCGGCGTCTTCGAGGGCGAGAAGCTGCGCGCTACCTGGCACATGGCTACGGGCGTTCACCGCATGGCCGACGAGTACGCGGCGCTGCTCTTTAACCTGCTGCGCCAGCAGGGGCTGGAGACCACCGATATTAAGGCGGTGGCCATGTGTAGCGTGGTACCACCGCTGATTTCGACCTTTGAGGAACTTTTCGAGCGCTATTTTCACATCACGCCGCTGGTGGTGGGGGCGGGGGTAAAGACGGGGGTGAGCATCCGCATGGATAACCCCCGCGAGGTCGGCGCCGACCGAATCGCCGATGCCGCCGCCGCCCATAAGCTCTACGGGGGGCCGGTGATTATCATCGACCTGGGCACGGCCACCACCTTCGGCATTGTTTCTAAGGAGGGGGACTACATCGGCGGTATTATCGCCACCGGTATCGCCACTGCCGCCGAGGCGCTCTTCACCCGTACGGCGCAGCTGCCCCGCGTGGAACTGGCCCAACCCAAGCACGTCATCGGCACCAATACGGTGGCGGCCATACAGTCGGGGATTATCTACGGCTACGCCTCACTAGTGGAGGGGATGCTGGAACGCATCCACAAGGAGCTTGGGGGCAAGTTCAAGGTAGTGGCCACGGGTGGCTACGGCGAGCTTATCGCCAAGGTAACCGACGTCATCGATGTGGTCAACCCCGACCTGACCCTGATTGGACTGAGGCTCATCTACGAGATGAACAAGGGCTGAAAATGCTGAAAGAAAAAACCATAATACTGGGCATAACCGGCAGCATCGCCGCTTACAAGGCGGCTGACCTCGCCAGCCGTCTGACCAAGGGGGGGGCTAAGGTGGAGGTGGTTATGACCAAGGCCGCCACCTGGTTTATCGCCCCGCTCGCCCTAAGCAGCATTACGGGGCGGAGGGTGTTTACTGACGTGTTCGAGCCCGAGTCGGAGCGCAACATCGAGCATATCGCCCTGGCCGAGGCGGCCGACGCGGTGGTTATCGCCCCGGCGACGGCCTCCCTGATTGCCAAGCTGGCGGCGGGCATCGCCGA
Source organism: Dehalococcoidales bacterium (assembly GCA_034419075.1). Lineage (GTDB taxonomy): Bacteria > Chloroflexota > Dehalococcoidia > Dehalococcoidales > BS750m-G39 > E44-bin88. The sequence continues at coordinate 55,314 of DAOULR010000004.1, forward strand.
CGAAATGCCAGCCCTAGTGGTGCTGGCGACCAAAGCCCCCATTGTCCTGGCGCCGGCCATGCACACCAACATGTACCTGAACCCCATAACGCAGGAGAACCTAGTCAAGCTTAGGGCCCGCGGCTTTACCGTCGTCGAGCCCGAGAGCGGGCGACTGGCTTCGGGTGGGGTGGGGCCGGGGCGGCTGGCCAATAGCGATAAGATTATGGACACAATCAAGCAGGTTTTGGTGAGGAAAGGCGATTTGGTGGGTAAGAAGGTGGTGGTGACGGCGGGGGGAACTCAGGAACCTATCGACCCGGTGAGGCATATCACCAACCCTTCGTCGGGGAAGATGGGCTACGCCATTGCCGAAGCCGCCCGCGACCGCGGCGCTGAGGTTGTATTGGTCAGCGCACCCACTTCGCTGCCTCAACCCGCGGAGGTGAAGGTTATGCCGGTAAGGACTACCGCCGAAATGCAAAAAGCGGTATCTAAAGCGGTAACCAAAGCCGATGCCCTGATTATGGCGGCGGCGGTTACCGACTACCAGCCCAAGACCACATCCAAAGAAAAGCTCAAGAAAGATACCCCCGAGCTAAAGCTGGAACTGGTGAGAACGCCCGACATCCTGGCCGAGGTCAAGGGCGCTTTTATCAAGGTCGGTTTTGCTGCCGAGAGTAACGACATTATTGCCAACGCCAAGAAGAAGCTGAAGAATAAAAAGCTGGATATGATAGTGGCCAACGATATTACCGCCACCGACAGCGGCTTCGGCGTTGACACCAATAGGGTCATCATCATCGACAAGAAGGGTGGGGTGGAAGAACTGCCCTTATTAAGCAAGCGCGAGGTGGCCGAGCGGATACTGGACGGGGTGGTGGGGTTGGTCAAGCGCTAATCGCCAGATTATTAAGGAGATACCCCCTTAATGACCGAGTCGACTGAAATGCATAGCGACATGCCCAAAGCCTATGAGCCGCAAAAAGTAGAGCGGAAGTGGTACCAGTTCTGGCTGGATAAGGGCTATTTCCGGGCCGAGATAGACCCCAAGAAAAAGCCCTTCGTCGTCATCATGCCCCTGCCCAACGTCACCGGCGGGCTGCACATGGGACACGTCTGCTTCCTCACTCCCGAAGACGTGATGACCCGCTGGCACCGCATGAAGGGGGACTCCGCCCTCTGGCTGCCGGGCATCGACCACGCTGGCATCGCCGCCCAGGTGGTGGTGGAGCAACAGCTGGCCCAGGAGGGGACGGACCGCCATAAGATAGGCCGAGAGAAGTTCCTGGGAAGAATGTATAAGTGGGCTAAGGAATGCCGCCAGACGATAACCGAGCAGGAGCAGCGGGTAGGGGCTTCCTGCGACTGGAGTCGTGAGAAATTTACCCTGGAGGAGGGGCCGAGCCGAGCGGTGCGCACCGCCTTCGTCAGGCTCTACGAAAAGGGCTTAATCTACCGCGGGGAGCGCATCATCAACTGGTGCCCGCGCTGCGCCACGGCGCTTTCCGACCTGGAGACCGACCACAAGGACATACAGGGGAACCTCTACTACGTGCGCTATCCTTTGGTAGGTAGCGACGAGTTCATCACCGTAGCCACCACCCGCCCCGAAACGATACTGGGGGATACGGCGGTGGCCGTCAATCCCAAGGACAAGCGCTTCAAGAGGGTGGTGGGTAAGAAAGTCATACTGCCCGCCGTCAAGCGCGAGATACCGATTATCGCTGATGAGGCCGTTGACCCCGAGTTCGGCACGGGGGCGGTAAAGATTACCCCCGCCCACGACCCCGTTGACTTCGAGGTCGCCCAGCGCCACGACCTGCCGCTGGTAAATATACTCAACCCTGACGTCACCATGAACGAAAACGCGGGCAAATATCAGGGACTTGACCGCTTCAAATGCCGCGAGGCGATAGTCGCCGACCTGAAAAAATCGGGGCAGCTGGTCAAGATAGAGCCCTACGGGCATTCGGTGGGTCACTGCATGCGCTGCCAGACAATTATCGAGCCCACCGCCAGCCGCCAGTGGTTCATCAAGACCGAGCCGCTGGCCAAGCCGGCCATAGAGGCTGTCACCAGCGGGCGCATCAACATTATCCCCGAGCGCTTCACCAAGGTCTACCTCAACTGGATGGAGAACATCCGCGACTGGTGTATCAGCCGCCAGCTCTGGTGGGGTCATAGAATACCCGTCTGGTACTGCGCGAAATGCGGCGAGCTGACGGTATCGGTGGACGAGGTCAAGAAGTGCGCCCACTGCGGCTCGGCCAAAGTGGAGCAGGACCCCGATGTGCTCGATACCTGGTTCTCCTCGGCGCTCTGGACTCACTCCACACTGGGCTGGCCCGACGACACCGAAGACCTGCGCTATTTCTACCCGACCACGGTGATGGAGACGGGCTACGACATCCTCTTTTTCTGGGTAGCCAGAATGATTATGATGGGGCTGGAGGACGTGGGCGATATCCCCTTCAGCACCGTTTACCTGCACGGTTTGTTGCGGGACGAGAAGGGAGAGAAGATGAGCAAGGTGAGGGGCAACGTGCTCGACCCGCTGGACACTATGGATAAATATGGCACCGACGCCCTGCGCTTTGCCCTTTCTACCGACGTCTCGCCGGGCAACGATATCAACCTGACCAAGGCCAGGCTGGAGGCGGGGCGAAACTTTGCCAATAAGCTCTGGAACGCCGCCCGCTTCGTGGTGAGAAGCCTTGAGAAAGAAGATATCGCTCTCGAAATCAAGCAGGAGGGGCTGGGGGTGGAGGAGCGCTGGATATTGAGCCGCCTTAGCCGCACCAACGCCAGCGTCGTCAAGCTGATGGATAACTTCCAGTTCGGCGAAGGCTTAAAGCAATTGCACGACTTTATCTGGGGGGAGTTCTGCGACTGGTATATCGAGTTCGCCAAGATTCGCCTCTCTGCTGGCGATAGTTCGCCATTACCAGTCCTGGTCTATGTGCTGGAAAACTCGCTGCGGCTGCTGCACCCCTTTATGCCCTTCATTACCGAGGAATTGTGGCAGCAGCTAAAACAGCGCCTGCCCGCCGACTGGCAGAAGACTGACTCCATAATGATTGCCGCCTACCCTGAGGCCGATACAAAAGCCGTTGACGCCGAGGCGGAGAAAGTCATGGAAGCCATAATTGATATAGTCCACAATATTCGTAATGTACGGGCGGAACACAAAGTGGAGGTCAACAAGTGGGTAGAGGCTGAGGTCTATGCTGGAGAGCTTACCTCTGCTATTGCCGAACATTCAACGACAATTCAGACGCTGGCCCGGGCAAGGCCGGTTAGTTTCCACGATATCCGTCAGGAAGGCGTTCAAATCCCGTCGGAGGGAAATGATAGAATAATAGTGCTTCCAAACGCGGTAACAGTCAGGATTCCTATGGAGAGCATGGTCGACCTCAATGCCGAGCGCAAGCGTCTTGAAGGTGAAATTGCCCGTAGCCAGGCATTAATTGCTTCGCTGGAAAGCAGGCTCAAGGATAAAGCCTTCCTGTCCAAAGCGCCATCGACGGTGGTGGCTAAAGAGCGGGAAAAGCTGGCCGAGCGAAAGGATAAGCTGAAGAGGCTGAGAGAGCAGCTGGGGCGCTTTAAGTCTTGAAAGCAAACCGCCCTCCCCGCTTAGAGGAGAGCGGTTTTTCGCTTTTTGGGGCTTTATCGAGTGGGGTTTAGTCTTCCCACTTACCGCCTTTACCGATACGGGTGAAGCAGAAAACCAAGCCGACGATAAACACCAAACTCATAACAATCGTAGTGACTATGGCCGCTGTTGTCATTTCTCCTTCACCTCCTTGGCTAGCTTAGGCCCTCGGGTCTTGGCGGCTTGCAGCCAGAAGCTAAAGCCCAGCGTGGCGACCAGTATTATCCATATGATATGAGAGCCGTTTAGTGGCCCGATCATATAGCCGCCGTAGCCGGGATCGGGTATGTCGTTCTTGAAGCCGCCGTAGATGACCACAAAGAGCAGTCCGGCGGGCACGACGACTTTAATCAGCCAGTCGAACCAGGCTCCGACCTTGAAGTCCGAGGTCGCGTTGATGTGCTCTCTGAGCTTCTTGGCGCCGTAGAACCAGCCGACGACAATACAGGCCAGGGCGCCGGTTATAAGTAGTCCGTAGAAGGCGGTAGCTCTATCTACCATATCTAACCAGTAGAGACCGCCACCGGTACAGTAAAGGAGACCGATAACGAGGCCGAGAGCACAGATAAAGGCGGTGACTTTGGCCCGACCCCAGCCGAATTTATCCCGCAGCGGGGCGATAACACCACCGTAGGTCAGGAAGAAGGCCGAATCTATGCCCAGGAAGAAGAAGCAGACGAAGAAGATGACCCCCGTAACGGCCGCCATAGCCGGCATCATGGAGATTGCCACCGGGTAGGTAACAAAAGCCAGTCCTAAACCGGAAGCGCTGACCTCGCCCACCGGGATAGACAGCGCCTGCATGATGAAGCCGACGATACTGAATACGGCAAAGCCAGCGAAGAAGCTGGTAGCGCAGTTGGTAAACGAGGTGATGAAGGCGTTGTTGTTGATGTCAGCTTTCTTGGCGACAAAGCTGCCGTAGGCGAACATCCCGGCCATGCCCAGTGAAAGAGTAAAGGCAATCTGGCTGAAGGCCCCGAACCATAAATCGGGATTGCTCAGGGCACCCCAATCCGGCGCCAGATAGTAGTTGAGCCCGTCAACTGCTCCTGGTAGCGTCAACCCCCTTATCAGCAGGACAATGAGCAAAGCCCAGGGGATGATTACCGTCCAGACGGCGACCCTGCCAATTACCTTGGCCCCTTTGAACATGATGAAGAACAGGATGATCCAGACTCCTGCTAGGGCGCCGACTATGGGCCACTGCAGACCGCCGAGAGCGGTGGGTCCGGAGGAAAGGTTCAGTACGTCCCCGAAGAAATAACCGGCGGCTCCGGACGCGCCGGCCTCACCTGTTCCCCAGGCAACGGTAGCCGAGCTAGCCGCATAGTTCAGGGACCAGGATATGACCACGGAGTAGTAGGTGACGATGAGGAAGGCAACGAAGACGGGCCACCAGCCCAGCCATTCCCACTTCTTGCTGATGCCTTCGAATACGCCGGGAGAGCCTTTCTGGAAAAGGCGCCCCATGCCGAACTCCATCATCATCCAGGGGATGCCCAGGATAATAAGGCCGATAATCCAGGCAATCAAAAAGGCTCCGCCACCATATTCATAGGTCAAATAGGGGAATCGCCAGACATTGCCCAGACCTATTGCGGAGCCCATCGCGGCGAACAGGAAAAAAGCCCTGCCGCCCCATCTTTCCCTTGTTAGTTCCGCCAAATCCTCATCCTCCTTTCGTCAAGATTTATCGAACAAGAGGACACAAATTTGCTCGATGTAGCTACCTCCTTTCTTTTTCGGGTTATTTAATGTTAAGAATGGTTAGCTAGAATAACGACCTACTCGTTGTCGGAATTTTACTCGCCTAAAAGCGGGATGTCAATAGTCTGCCGCTCGAATCCGTTGCGGCTTAACCGTTCCAGCGCCTTTTTAGTGTCGCTGGCGACCCTGGCCTTGTCGCACTGCTGGAGCCGATATTTAAAGAGCCAGTAGTTGAATTCCTTAAGCTCGGCCAGGCTGGTGGACTTGAGCTGGGGGTAGCGTTTTTGGCGGCGGAAGCGCTTGAGCAGTATCGCCTTGGTTGAGCCGTAGATGCGGCGGTAGGCCTCGTTGGCCAGGTTCTCTTCACCAGCGTAGCCGGAGATGCGTTTTTCCTTGCGTACCTCTTCCTGCACCGCTTGGAGCAATGCCTCTTCCACGGTGACGCCGTAGAAATAGTTGAGGTACTGGTGGTATTTGCCACTGCCGATGAGCTTCTTGAACTCTTTGGCGTTCATCTTTACCGGTGGCCGGCCGTTAAAGAGCAGGGCAACCCTTTCTTCTTCGGGGATGAGTTTTGCGACCTCACGGCAGAGCCTTTCCGCCAGCAGCAGCCAATCAAAGGCCTCGCCGTCGATGAGGTAGCGGTAGTGGCGTCCCTTATAATTTTCTTCGGCACTGGTCCAGAGGGCGATGGCTCCGAGCAGGGCGATATACCAGTTTTTGCCGCTGGCTATCTCCTGTTTGAGGTGGGTGATAGCCCGGTTGTCGGCGGTGGGGGTTGTTTCGGTGGCTATCAGTTGGTTGTCCACGGGTTTTCAGTCCTGTGGTGATTCGGCCTTGAGCTTTTCGTAGTATTCGAGCTTGCCGGTGGTTACCATCTCGGTCAGTTTTTTGCTGATGGCTTCGCCGGCGCCGGGGATTTCGTTTAAGCGGTTTTCTTTGACTAATTGCTCCACGGGCACGGGCAGGCTTTCAATTGAGCGGGCCACCTTCTGGTAGGCCCTGATTTTGAAGATATTCTCCTTTTTGGCCATGAGCCTTTGGGCGATGTCGTCAAAGATGGCGGATATCTCTGAGTTTTTCATGAGGATACCACTAAATTTCCTCGAACTTAGACACTCCCCAAGCGTGGCACTCGGGGCAACCGACTGGTTGGCCGATTTCTGCATCGCCAAAGTCTCTGTTCTTCACCCAGTCGGGGCAATCCTCGATATATTCGGGTGCTTCCTCGTTCGAGGCAACGCAATAGCTATAATCAGTGAATTGGTAAATCAGCTTGTTCCCACTATAGCCGCAGTTCAAACACTTATATTGCATCATATCTCCTCCTACAATTTTCTCATCCCCTTTGCCTCCGAGATATTAAATGCCAAGCCCCTTTTCGAAATCCATATAAGATTTCTTGCGGTTATAGAGTTCTTCTACCTTATCCAATTCAATAGGTTTCACGTAATCTCTAATTTCGTGAAAAGTCCCTGAGAGCAAATTCTCAGCCTTTTTGAGGTCTGCCTCGGATGCCACGATAAAAATACGGCTGTTCCATAAATCAAAAGCGTGTTTCAGTTTCGCTAATGCGTGATAAATATCCCCGCCAACTTGAACCTCAAAGACGTATGTAGGTACAGAATTTGTTACTCTTCTCCAGACGACGTCTAGTTTTCCTATATCAAATTGGTATTCTTGTTCGGCAATAAAGTTTTGGAGTTTACCGATTTCAATTAATTTTTGTTTAACTTGCTGGTGTAAAGATAAGGCTTGTTCAGCGCTGGGCGTTGGAGCTGGTTGGAGTTGCGAAACCATCTGTTGTGCAAATTCTGGCTCTAGCGAATGAAAGCCCATCCCAGCCTTAAGTTTTAAGGCATCGGAGGTTACTTGCTGCGTATTCCATGCATTAGGCGGGAGGCAATAACCCACGTTAAATTCGAAACGTAGCGGCCATTTTACGTTTCCCTCAGAAATTTCTTGGGGCCAAAGTGGTCTATCTTGCCGAAATTTGGCTTGAACGGTGCCGTATCCAATCAGTCCACTAATGGGCTTTGTGACGTAGAATAGTACTAAGTCATTCTCGGCAAGACCATTCCACCAATGTTTTTGCCTTGTGGTTAGGCCCCAAATACCTCCTTGCTCCAAAGCAATTTCCCAATTTTCAGGAGGGCCCACAGCTAGCCAGTAATTCATTCCTCACCTCCCACAACAATGCTTGTATTTCTTCCCCGAACCACAGGGGCAGGGGTCGTTGCGCCCCACCTTCTTTCCCTTCACCTTGAGCCTTTTCCTGGCCTCGCCGCCGGCCTGGGCCTCGGCCTGGGCCTGGATAGGGGTAGGGGCGGGTGCCTGCGCCGGTGCCATCTGACCCTGGGGGGTCTCGCCCCTTTTGGCGATGCCGGCACGGTAGATTATATGGGTCATGTCGTGCTGGATGGCCGCCAGCAGGCTCTGGAACATGGCGTGCCCCTCCCGCTTATAGGTGACAAGGGGGTCGCGTTGGGCCGCCGCCTGCAGCCCGATGCCCTGGCGCATATGCTCCATAGCGGTGAGGTGCTCCACCCAGAGGCTGTCAATGATGCGGAGCAGGAGCAGCCGTTCCAGCAGGCGCATCCTTTCGGCGCCGATATCCCTTTCTTTTTGCTCGTAGAGGGTTACGGCGTGCTCGATGAGCTGGTCTTTAATCTCGCCGGCGCTCATCTGGGAGAGACTTTCGGCGTTGAGGCCCTGGGGGAGGGGGAAGATGGTGGCCAGTTCGCCGACCAGGCCCTCGGTATCCCAGCCGTCGCCGTAACTGCCGGCGGTGTGGCTTTCCACCAGCGACTCCACTTCGTCCCTGACCATGGACATGATATTGGACTTGAGGTCGAAGCCGCTTAATATCTTTTTGCGCTCTTCATAGATAAGCTCGCGGTGCTTGTTGACCACGTCGTCGTATTCCACCAGGTGCTTGCGGATATCAAAGTGGAAGCCTTCCACCTTGACCTGAGCTTGTTCGATAGCGCGGTTGACCCACTTGTTCTCGATGGGGGTGTCTTCGTCCATGCCCACCCAGCCCAGAATGGTCTTGATACGGTCGCCGCCGAAACGGCGCGCGATGTCGTCTTCCAGAGATATATAAAATCGGGATGCCCCGGGGTCGCCCTGCCTTCCGGAACGGCCGCGGAGCTGGTTGTCAATGCGCCGAGCTTCATGGCGCTCGGTGCCGATGATATAAAGCCCGCCCATATCGAGCACCTTCTGGTGTGCTTTCTGCCACTCCTTCTCCTCTTTGCCTTCGGGGTTGCCCCCCAGAATAATATCGACGCCACGCCCGGCCATGTTGGTGGCCACCGTTACCGACCCGGGCTGACCCGCCTGGGCGACAATCTCACCTTCCTTGGTGTGCTCCTTGGCGTTGAGCACGTGGTGCGGGATGCCGCGTTTTTTAAGCAGGTCGCTTAAATACTCCGAGTTCTCGATGGATACCGTGCCGATGAGCATGGGGCGTCCCTCTTTATGCAGTTGCTCGATTTCTTTCACCACTGCCTTGAACTTACTCTCCTCGGTCTTGTAAATGTAGTCGGGGTGGTCCTGGCGAATCATCGGCTTATTGGTGGGGATGACCACCACCTCCAGCTCGTATATCTTGTGGAACTCCTCGGCCTCGGTGAGGGCGGTACCGGTCATGCCCGCCAGCTTTTCATACATGCGGAAGTAGTTCTGAATGGTGATGGTGGCGTAGGTGCGGCTTTCCTGCTGCACCTTGACGCGTTCCTTGGCTTCTATCGCTTGGTGCAGGCCGTCGGAGTAGCGCCGGCCATACATCAACCTCCCCGTGAACTCGTCGACGATAATGACCTGCCCGTCCTTGACCACGTACTGGTGGTCGCGCTTGTAGGCCTCCTTGGCGTTGAGGGCGTTCCTCAGGTAGCGGTGCAGGTCGGCGTTGGCTGGGTCGTAGAGGTTGGGGGCTTTTAGCAGACCTTCGCGCCTCAGCATTCGTTCCATGCTGGTCATGCCTTCGTCGGTCAGGCTGACGGCGCGCGTCTTTTCGTCCACGGTATAGTCCACCTCTTTTTTCAGGGCGGGGACGAGGTGGGCGAATGTCTGGTATTTCTTGCCCGCCTCCACATCGGGGGCGCTGATAATCAGCGGCGTGCGGGCTTCGTCAATGAGGAGGTAGTCCACCTCGTCGACGATGGCGTAGTTAAGCGGGCGCTGGACGCAGCGGGCCAGGTCGGCGACCATGTTGTCGCGCAGGTAGTCGAAGCCGAACTCGCTGCTAGCGCCGTAGGTGATATCCGCCTGGTAGGCCTCTTTACGTTCAATGTTGCGGAAGTGCGGCCAGCGGCTGTCGCCGGAGTCGTGCTCGGGGTCGTAGAGGCGGGTGGGGGTGTGCTCGTCGGGACTTTGCATGGGATAGATGCTGGCCACGCTGACCCCAAGGGCGTGGTAGACGGGGCCCATCCAGTAGGGGTCACGCCGCGCCAGATAATCATTGACGGTTACCAGGTGAGCGCCTTTGCCCGTCAGTGAGTTCAGGTAGAGGGGGAGGGTGGCTACCAGCGTCTTGCCCTCGCCCGTCTTCATCTCGGAAATCTTGCCTTGGTGGAGGACGATGCCCCCCATGAGCTGGACGTCGAAGTGGCGCTGGCCGATGGTGCGGCCGGCGGCTTCGCGGACGGCGGCGTAGGCTTCAGGCAGGAGCTTATCCAGGGATTCGCCCTGGCTTATCCTGTCCTTGAACTCGTCGGTCTTGGCGCGCAGCTGGCTATCGCTAAGTTTCTTGAATTCGGGCTCGAGCTCGTTGATGCTGTCTACTATGGGTTGGAGGCGCTTGAGCTCTTTTTCGTTAGAGTCCCCGCCCAGCCATTTAAACACTTTCTTCTTCCCCGATTAACCTTCTGGCCTCCTCGGCTTTCGATTCGCTGACCATGACCTTATACTCCCCCATCCCGTCCACCGTGAATACGTGCACGGAGGGCGCGGCATGGGATTTGAGGATGGAGGGTATGCCGTTAGCCTCCAGCAGGCTCTTGATGATGAGGGCATCGGCTTCGCCGAGAGCCTTATATACTTCCACTAGTTTTAGCTGTTTGCCCATATTGTCTCTATTCAAACATAGCCCCGATAGATAGCCCGGTATGGATGCGGTGGATGGCTTCGCCCAGCAGCGGGGCTATGGGCAGGACGGTAATCTTATCCAGCTTCTTTTTGCCGCCAATGGGGACGGTGTCGGTGACCACCACCTCTTTGATGGGGGCGTCGGCTATCTTTTGTACCGCCGAGCCGGAGAATATGGGGTGGGTGCAACAGGCGTATGTCTCCTTGACGCCGCGCTTTTCCAGCGCCTTAACCACGCTTATCAAAGAGCCAGCGGTGTCTATCTCGTCGTCCACGGTGAGGGCCACCTTGCCGGATACCTCACCGATGACGTTCATCGTTTCCGCCTCATCAAGGTTGCCTATCCGCCTCTTTTCCATGATGGCCAGGGAGGCATCAAGTGCGGCGGCCAGGTCCCGCGCCCGCTTGGTGATGCCGATATCGGTGGCGACTACCACCAGGTCTTTGAGATTCTTGGCCTTGAAGTAGTTGACGAAGAGCTTAAGGGCGGTGAGCTCGTCGACGGGTATGTTGAAGAAACCCTGAATCTGGGCGGCGTGCAGGTCCACCGTAAGCAGGCGGTTGGCGCCGGCCACAGTGAGCAAATCGGCCACCAGTCGGGCCGTTATGGGTACGCGGGGCTGGTCTTTCTTGTCGGTGCGCCCGTAGCCGTAGTGCGGGACAACGGCGGTGATACGCCCCGCCGAGGCTCGCTTCAGGGCGTCGAGCATGATGAGCAGCTCTACCAGGTTGTTGTTTACCGGCGAGCAGAGAGGCTGGATAACGAAGGTGTCCCGCTGGCGGACGTTTTCCAGGATGCGGACGAATATATTCTCGTTCTTGAAGGTGAAAACCTCGCATTTTCCCAGTGGTATCTTGAGATATTCCGCCACCGCTTTGGCCAGGGTAGGGTGGGCATTACCGGTGAATACCTTTAGCTCATCCATACTCGTTGTCTCCTCTCGAATACGGCTTTAACTCATTATAGCACTATTGTTTATCTGGCTCATCCCCTTTTTGGCCCCACCCCTTGTTTGGCGAATGTGTGATTTTCCTACCCAACCTCCCCACTCTGTCGGCGTACGTTGTTCTGACCCGCCCTGCCCACCCAACAGAAGTCTTTCTAAGAGGGGGCAAAGCCCCCTCTTAAACTCCCCCAAGGTAAAGAAGCTATGAACGTGACCCTTGAAGGGGGATATCTAAGGGGCACCACCCTTGTAGGGTGGGTATTGGGTGGGAAAGAAAGACGTACGCTAAACAGGGGGTAGCGCTTCCTTAATCATCAATGCCGGGCACGGGGAAGCGGGCGCACATCTCGGCGACTTCTTGTGCCGCCTTTTTCTGCACACCAGCATCGTCGATGTGGCTGATTACATCAATAACCAGCGCGGCAATCTTTTTCATTTCTTCTTTGCCGAAACCGCGCGTGGTCACGGCGGGGGTGCCTAAGCGTATGCCGCCGGTGATGCGGGGCGGGTTGGGGTCGAAGGGGACGGTGTTGCGGTTGACCACGATGCCCACTTTGCCTAAAGCTTCCTCAGCCTGCTTACCGGTGACGCCCGTTTCGGCCAGGTCGACCAGCACCATGTGGTTATCGGTGCCGCCCGAGACGAGGCGCAGGCCGTTCTGTTGCAGCCCCGCCGCCAGCGCTTTAGCGTTATCCAGCACCGCCCGCTGGTAGTCGGTAAAGGCGGGCTGCATCGCCTCGTGGAAGCAGACCGCCTTGGCGGCGATAACCTGCATCAGGGGGCCACCCTGCATGCGGGGGAAAACGCCGTCGTCAACAGCCGCGGCGTAGTCTTTCCAGGAGAGGATAAAGCCACTCCTCGGCCCGCGCAGCGTCTTGTGAGTCGTCGAGGTGACGACCTCGGCATAGGGGATGGGGGTGGGGTGTAGGCCCACCGCCACCAGCCCCGCGATGTGGGCCATATCCACCATCAGCTTTGCCCCCACCGAGTCGGCGATGTTCCGTAAGCGCTCGAAATCTATAATCCGTGGGTAGGCGCTGGCTCCAGCCACAATCAGCTTGGGCTTGTGCTTTTTGGCCAGTTTTTCAATCTCTGGGTAGTCCATCCGCTCCGTTTCGCGGTTGACACCGTAGTGGATGAATTTATAGTCCTTGCCCGAAAAGCTGACCCTGTCGCCGTGGGTGAGGTGGCCGCCGTGGGCCAGGCTCATGCCCATGACGGTGTCGCCGTGCTCCAGCAGGGCGTAGTAGGCCGCCATATTGGCTTGAGAGCCGCTGTGGGGCTGGACGTTGGCGTGGTCGGCGCGGAACAATTCTTTAGCCCGCTCGGTGGCCAGTTTTTCCAGGAGGTCCATATTTTCGCAGCCACCGTAGTAACGCTGGCTGGGGTAGCCTTCAGCGTATTTGTTGGTCAGGAAGGTGCCTTCGGCCTGCATGACCGCACGGCTGGCGTAGTTTTCCGAGGCGATGAGGTTGATGGTCTCTTTCTGGCGTTTGCCTTCAAGGGCGATGACACGGCTGATTTCGGGGTCGACTTTGCCTAAAGAATCCATGGCTTCTCCTCTTCTGCTTTGATAAAGTCTACAACTGCGGTTAGTTAGTGTCAACAAATAATTATAGCCCCACCCCCACCTTGTTTAGCATACGTATTATCTTCCCACCCAATACCCACCCTATAAGGGGGTGTGCCCCTTATATATCCTCCTTAGAGTTGCCCCACCTATTCCCTGATGGAGGCTGTAGTGCTATTATATGGGTATGAGTCACCGAAGAGGCAATAAAATAGTCCTTTTGGCAAGCACCCTGATAATAGTGTGTCTTTTTATGCCCGCCTTATTCATCTCATGCGAACCAGGCGGTGAACCTATAATTGAGAACCAGACCAGTCAAGATGTTAACATTTACATAATAGATGTTCTTAGTGATGGCACTTTGGGAGAAGCAATAGATTACGGAGTCATTTTAGCCCATAGTACCAAGCAGATAGCTAGTATCATCTTTATAAAACCCGAATGGGTGTATAGAATTCAAGCAAAAGATCCATCAGGTAAAGTCGTGTTTTCGCATGATTACAATTATTATGACCTCGAAGAGATATCTTGGAGGATAACGATACCGCCATAGGCTCTGTCCCCCCAGTGAAAAGTTTGCCAGCCGAAGGCCGCTCCCGCCCCAAAATTTTCAATTGACTTGACATATTGCCCGTGCTATCATAATTAAAAGGCTGGTGAGTATGTCGGCTCTCAGTGAGCTAAATAAAGAGATTGCGCTTTGCCAGCAGTGTGAAATAGCTAAATATCGAAATAGGGTGGTGCCTGGAGAAGGGGCGGAGGCTGCCGATATCATGTTTATTGGTGAGGCGCCTGGCTGGCACGAAGACCAGCAGGGGCGACCTTTCGTGGGGCCGGCGGGGAAATACCTCGACGAACTGCTAGCAACCATCGGACTGAAGCGGGCACAGGTTTACATCGCCAACGTGATAAAGTGCCGTCCTCAGGGGAACCGAGACCCCTTGCCCATGGAAATCCAGAATTGCCGCTTATGGCTGGAACGCCAGATTGAGATTATCAGTCCCAGGATGATTGTCACCTTAGGGCGTTACTCCATGGCCATGTTCTTCCCCGGCAAGAGCATCAGCAAGATTCACGGCACCGTGCAGAAGCGGGATGACGTGCTCTATTACGCCATGTATCACCCCGCGGCGGCCTTACATCAAGGCAGCCTGCGCCAGGAGATAGAGACGGATATGCTCAAGATACCGACACTGCTCAAACAGTCAGAGACAATTAAGGAGGAAAAACCACCAGAGCAGTTAACCATGTTCTAGGTGAAACCAAGTTGAGAAAACCAAAAAACAGAAACCAATCAAAACTTAAGATAATCCCCTTGGGGGGGTTATCCGAAATCGGCAAGAACATGATGGCGTTGGAATACGAAAACGACATCATGATTATCGATGCCGGTCTTATGTTCCCCGGGGAGGAAATGCTGGGCATCGACCTGGTAATCCCCGACATCAGCTACTTGCTGGAGAATAAGGAGAAGGTGCGGGGTATCGTTATTACCCACGGCCATGAAGACCATATCGGCGCCTTGCCCTATCTCCTGCCCCAGCTTAATGTGCCCGTCTATTCCACCAAGCTACCCCACGGCTTAATCTCGGTGAAGCTCAAGGAGAGAAAGGCGCTGGAGGGGGCCAAGCTCAAGGCGGTGGACTACAACCAGCCGATATCGCTGGGCAGATTTAATGTGGAGTTATTCCCGGTCTGCCACAGCATACCCGACGCCGCCGGGCTGATTATACATACCCCGATAGGCACCATCGTCCACAGCGGTGATTTTAAGCTGGACTATACCCCGGTTCACGGCAAACCCACCGACCTTTCCCGGCTGGCGCGACTGGGGGCGCAGGGAGTGTTATTGCTCATGGCCGATTCCACCTACTCCGAGCTGCCCGGTTATACCCCGTCGGAGAGAGTGGTGGGGGAGACGCTGGACAGGGTGATGGCCGAGGCGCCGGGGAGGGTGATTGTGACCACCTTCTCCTCGCTGGTATCGCGCATCCAGCAGGTCATTGACGCCGCCGCAAAACACAATAGACGGGTCTTCGTCGTCGGGCGCAGCATGACTGATATCGTCAAGATGACGCTGGAGCTGGGTTACCTCAAGGCGCCCAACGGCATACTGGCTAATATAGACGATCTTAAAAAGATGCCGCGCAATAGAGTGGTCCTGGTGACCACGGGCAGCCAGGGCGAGCCGACCTCGGCGCTGGTGCGCATCGCCAATAGAGACCACCGCCACGTCCATATCCTCAAAGGGGACACCGTAGTCCTCTCGGCGACGGCGGTGCCGGGCAACGAGGCCCTGATTAACCGCACCGTGGACTCCCTGTTTAAGCAGGGGGCGCAGGTGCTCTACGATAAAGTAGCCAAGGTGCACGTGCACGGACACGGCAGCCAGGAAGAGCTGAAGCTGCTGCTTAACCTGGTGAGGCCAAGGTTCTTTATCCCCGTCCACGGCGAGTACCGCCACCTCAGCCTGCACGCTCAATTAGCCGAGTCGGTGGGTATTCCCAGGTCGAATATCTTCGTCCTCGAGGACGGCGATATCCTAGAGCTGGGACCCAGCGGGGGCAAGGTAATGGGCAAGGTCAGCTCGGGCAACGTCTATGTTGACGGCCTGAGCGTGGGCGACATCGGCAGCGTTGTTCTGCGCGACCGCAGAATGCTATCGCGGGATGGGGTGGTTATGGTGGTTATTACGGTTAACCGGCAGACGGGGAAGCTGGTAGGGCGCCCGGATATCATCTCCCGCGGCTTTGTCGAGCCTGGAGAGACTAAGGATATGATAGATAAAAGCCGCGACCTGGTGGCTAAAACCCTGGACCACAGCGGCGTGCGTCCCGCTGAGTGGGGCTATATCAATGCCAAGGTCAGGGATATATTGCATAAATACTACTACGACCAGACCAAACGCCGACCCATGATACTGCCGGTTATGGTCAAGGTGTAAGCATGGCCAGGAAGCGAGCCACTACCAACCGCCAACCCCGCTCTCAACCCAGGTCCAAAAAGGGTTCGGGGGGCAACCGCTTTTTTCGTTTCGTCTTTTCGGCGCCGGTGCGGCGACTGATACTGACCGTCATCTTCCTGGGGCTGATTATCTGGCAGTGGACGAATATAACTAACTGGCTGGATAGCGTCTGGACGGGCACCACCGACCTCTTCGGCTGGGGGCTGCTCTTCTTCTTTCTGGCCCTGGGCTTTATCATCGGGGTGATTTGGGGGCGGCGGGTGCTCTCCGTTATCTACCACTGGAACCAGTGGCTGGGCGCCGTCGCTTTTATCTTTGTCGTCTGGGGGATACTGGGCTTCGCCGGGATGGGGGGCAGCTTCGGCGAGGGTATTATCGGCACCTCTGGATTCGGCGGAGTCTTCCGGCTGCTGGGGCTGACGCTTCTGGGCTTTATCCTCATCGCCCCCGGCTTTTGCTGGCGGCAGTTGAAGCGATTCCTGGGCTGGGTGGGGATACAACTGCGTAAGCGCCCTGAGCCCGAAGCGGTCTATCCCGAGCCTTCGTCTCTCGATAGACCTTTAGAACCTCCCGTAATTACCCCGCCGCTGACCAAGCCGCCCGACGCCGAAACCACCACGCCCGTGTTGACACCACCACCGGCGGCTGCCGCAGCGGCAGGAATGACGCCTACCCCCGGTCAGCAGGAATTGCGGCAGGTGGCCCAGGAAGTCTGGAAGAAGTACGGCGAATCTCCCTCGCTGGTTACCGTTGACGGCTGGAGACTACCGCCTATCGATATACTGGATAACATCCCCGACGTGGAGTTCGGGCAGGCGGATAACATGCAGCGGGCGCGCCTCATCGAGGAGGCCTTGGCCAGCTACGGCGTGGCCGCTAAGGTAGTGCAGATAAACGCCGGGCCGGTGGTGACCCAGTTCGGCGTCGAGCCGGGCTGGGACCGCAAGGTGAAAGAGGTCAGGGAGCGGGACAAGGACGGCAACATCAAGGTCAAGCAGGAGGAGGTTTCCAAGACCCGGGTCAAGGTGGAGCGAATTACCTCTCTCTCCAACGACCTGGCTTTAGCCCTGGCCGCCCCCAGCATCCGCATCGAAGCCCCGGTGCCGGGAAAATCACTGGTCGGCATTGAGGTGCCCAACACTATCTACGGGCTGGTGAGCCTGCGCGGGGTGGTGGAGACCAGCGTCTTCCAGAAGCTCATGCCCAAATCCAAGCTGACGCTGGCGCTGGGCAAGGGGGCGGGGGGGGAGGCAGTGGCCGCCGACCTTTCCCGGATGCCCCACCTGCTTATCGCCGGGGCGACGGGCAGCGGCAAGACCGTCTGCCTCAACTCCATTATCTGCTGCCTGCTGCTGCACTATACGCCCAACGACCTGCGCTTCATCATGATTGACCCCAAGCGGGTGGAGATGACGCCCTTCAACAGCATACCGCACCTGGCCACGCCGGTTATCGTTGATACCAACAAGGCGCTGGGCACGTTGCGCTGGCTCAATCAGGAGATGGATAAGCGCTACCAGAGGCTGGCCGCCGACGGCGCGCGCAACATCGAGGGCTATAACAAGAGCCGCGGGGGCGATGAGAAGCTGCCCTACCTGGTGCTGGTCATCGACGAGCTGGCCGACCTGATGATGGCCGGCTTCGACGAGGTGGAGCACGTCCTCTGCCGATTGGCCCAGCTGGCCCGCGCCACAGGGATTCACCTTATCGTGGCCACGCAGCGTCCCTCCGTGGACGTGGTCACGGGCCTAATCAAGGCCAACTTCCCCACCCGCATCAGCTTCGCCGTCACCTCCCAGGTGGACTCGCGAACGATTCTGGATATGGGGGGCGCCGAGAAGCTTTTGGGCAGGGGGGATATGCTCTATATGCCCACCGAGGCGGCCAAGCCCAAGAGACTGCAGGGCTGTTACGTCTCCGACAATGAGAGGGAGAGGCTGGTCTATTTCTGGGGCAGCCAGCAGCAGGAAGAAGCGGCGTCGCTGAAAATCGAGGAGATTAGCACCCCCTCAATGGGTAGGGGAGACTACCCGCCCGACCCGCTGCTCGAAGCCGCCCGGCAGCTGGCGCGGGAACACCAGCACATCTCCACCTCTTTCCTGCAGAGGCGGCTGCACATCGGCTATCCCCGGGCCGCCCGCATTATGGACCAGCTCGAGGAAGAGGGCTTCCGGCGGGACGAGAGCCAGGGCTAAGGCAGAGAATTCAAGGGGGGATGGGCCATGTCCAACAATGCCAAGGTAGGCGGGGTTTTATCTATAGTTGCCGGTGGTGTTGGCGTTTTTTGGGCAGTTTTCCTGGTATTCGTCAACACTTGGTTCGAATACTCGACCCATGTAAATGAATCCCAGTACGATGATTTCTTCAGCTTTATCTTCTTTTTCTACGCCGTTATCGGCACAATCGTGTTGTTTATCAGCGTGCTGGGGATAATCGGCGGCATTTATGCACTGCGTAGGAAGCGCTGGGGACTAGCTCTGGCTGGGGCTATAGCCAGTTGCTTGACCTTCCTTCCCTGCGGGGTACCAGCCGTCGTCTTTGTGTCTATGGGTAAGCCTGAGTTTTCCGCCAATAACCCATCTGGCCCTCCACTCTAAGCGCGGGGGCTTGTATCATGGACCAGCTCGAAGAGGAGGGGTTCAAGTGGGGAGGGGAAGAGCTCTAGCTGCTATTCCTTGGCCGCAACGTAGGCGCAGAGCCACGACCACAGGCCCCAGATAAAGAGGGCAATGGCTATCAGGAACCATTCCGTCGACCATAACTCGAAGACGGCTTCATACTTGACGCCACTTACTATGCCAATCACCAGGCAGGCGAAGGCCAGAATCTCCATGATGAAAGCCACCGTGGCGTGGAACTTGGGACCCATACCGAAGAGCAGGAACTTTAGATTTTTGGGAACTGCCGCCATTTTGTTGCCTCCTTAGAGTTTACTGCCCTTAATTGTACTGATGAATCAAGCGTTGTCAATGGGTCTAGCTCTCCTTGCCTGTGGTGTAGGCCAGAAGCCAAGACCATAAACCCCCCACCCAGAGCGCAATGGCTATCAGCAGCCAGTGGGTCGGGTCCAGCCCAAGCTCTCTGCCCATAGCGGCGGCGATGATGCCCACCGCCAGGCAGGCCGTGCCCAGAATGTCCAGAGCCAGCGCTATCCAGGCGTGCCACAGATACCACTTTTTCCCTTTGCCGAAGAGCAGGAGCAGCGGGTCTTTGAGAATTGCGGCCATATCGGTCTCCTTGACGGGTGTTGTTGCTTTTAATTGTACTATGGGATTAGGGGGTGTCAATGAGGGGTAAAAGTTTGGGGCGGGAAGTCTGCGAAGGTAAAGTGAATTAGCTTGTTACTTTGGTTTTGTGTTAGAAGAATTAAATTGGACTAATGCATTCCAATTTATTGCACCGTTAGTTACAAATTTATCACTGAACTCGGATGTAAATCTATTCACTATTTGAGCATATTCTTTGTAAAACTCCGAGTTCCTCTGTTTAGCCGAATGTCCGAGAGGCTCAATTATCTTTAGGTATAAATCGGGATTACCGGAAATGAACTCCCAGAACGTTTGACCACAATATTTAAAATAATCACCTTTGTCAGGTTTTGAATCCCGTCCATAACAACATCCGTTCACAGATACTATATGTATGTTAGAATTGCTAGTGCGGAGGGTCTTCTGTGCCTTTCGGAAATCTTCTTTCATTTTTCTGATCTGGCTGCTATTACCCCAGTTTGGTCCTGACTTAATCGCTATGATGAAACGGGTCCTGTCCTTATCGAATTCTAAATCTATGCCTTGTGCGGACGATTTCCAGCCACCATATACTTTTTTATTTATGAAAATGGCCAATCCTTCGAGGAAATCCCCAAATATAGTCTCCTCCTGTGAGGATAAGTAAGCGTCAAGTAGGATTCTAACTAGGTCTTGAGCAAGCAGTATATTTTTTGCTTTGAATAGATACGGGTTTTTCCTCCGTAGCACAGTATTGAGTTTTAGTTTCTTAATACTTTCCAACCTAGCTTTGTGAAAGCTACCAATATTCCCTTTTACGTATTCGCTAACCTCTGTTATTTCAATAGAGCCCATGAGTCCATTTTCCTGGCTTTGACGTTATTTTTTGTCTCCCAGATTTCAATCGAGTCCTGCGCTAATTGGTAGTAGTTATCCATTGTTTCTATGCCAATGTAGTGTCTCTTTAGATTCAAACAGGCGATTGCAGTTGTTCCTGAGCCTATAAATGGATCAAGTACTACATCATCTTCCTTGGTAAATAATTTTATAAACCAGGTGGGTAGAGATATGGGAAAAGAAGCACTATGCCCACGGTTAGCGCACTCTGTAGGAAGATGTAACACATTGGTAGGATAAACATACTTTTTCCCAAGCCAATTTGAGATATTTTTACCAAAGCCACTGCCGACTTTGGATTCGTCTCTTATGAGATCTGTTGCGCTAAGTTTAGATAGTCTCTTTTTACTCCAATTACCTATTGGAACCATGACGGCTTCTTGGTACATATTAAATTTCTTCTGCTTATTGAATTGTAAGCATCTTTCCCACGCATCTCTGAAACGGTTAGGCCATTTCCCAGGATAGCAGTTTTTCTTATGCCAGATATATTCTTCTGTCCAGAGCCAACCTTGTTTTTTCATTTCAAGTATTAACTCAAGTACATATGTCTGGCGTTCGCCATTTTCTGCCCTTTCTTTAATGTTTAGGATAAAAGTGCCGTCATTTTTTAGGACGCGTTTTAACTCTGAAGATATTGGTAAAAACCAGTTTACATAGTTCTTAATTGGGATCCCTTTATATGTTTTTTTCCGATTGTCGGCGTAAGGTGGCGATGTGAATATGAGGTCAACACATGAGTTTGGAAGTGTTTTTAATTGTTCGAGAGAATTGCCCTTTAAAATGCTGTCTAGTTCAAACATTGTTGACAATACCTTTAATACTCACGCGGTTTATATTAGTTTACTAAATAATTAGTTTTTTGAAAATAGGCTGTTACTCACCTCCCCCTCCCCAATCTCTTTAAAATCGCATCCATGTAAACCCGTGCCAGGTTCTTGCCGTGCTTGGACATGCGCTCCCGCTTCTTCTTGAGCTTCTTCTCGCGGCGCTCCTGTTTGGTCTCCAGCTCGTCGTCGCTCATTTCTCCATCTCCACAATCTCCACCGGCTCGAACTCCTTGCGCAGCTCAACGATGCGGTCCCGGATTAGCGCCGCCTTTTCGAACTCCAGGTTGCGGGCGGCGGTCTTCATCTGGCCCTCTAATTCCTTGATGAGGCGGGTGACGTCCTCGCGGGTGGGTGGGGCTTCGGCGCTATAGACGGCGCGGACCTCGGCGGCGACCTTGACGCGCTCGGTGATGTCCCTGATGGCCTTGCGGATGCCCTGCGGGGTGATGCCGTGCTCCTGGTTAAAGTCCTCCTGGATGCGGCGGCGGCGCTGGGTCTCGTCGATGGCGGCCTGCATGGACTTGGTGATGGTGTCGGCGTACATGATGACGTGGCCGTCAATGTGGCGGGCGGCGCGGCCCATCGTCTGAATCAAAGCCCCCTCCGACCTGAGGTAGCCCTCCTTGTCGGCATCGAGAATAGCCACCAGGCTGACCTCGGGCAAATCGAGCCCTTCGCGCAGCAGGTTTATGCCCACCACCACGTCGTAGACGCCCAGGCGCAGGTCGCGCAGGATTTCCACCCTCTCCAGGGTATCAATCTCCGAATGCAGATAGTGGGTCTTGACGCCCATCTCAATGAGGTAGTCGGCCAGCTCCTCGGCCATGCGCTTGGTCAGCGTGGTCACCAGGCAGCGCTCCTTCTTGTCCACGCGCGCCTTAATCTGCTCCATGAGGTCGTCAATCTGCCCCTTGGTCGGCTTGATTTCCACCGTCGGCTCCAAAAGCCCGGTGGGGCGGACTAATTGCTCGACGACCTGCTGGCTGTGCTGGTACTCGTATTCGCCGGGGGTGGCTGAGGTATAGACGACCTGGTTGATGCGCTGGCCGAACTCGGTAAAATTCAGGGGGCGGTTGTCCAGAGCGGAGGGCAGGCGAAAGCCGTACTCCACCAGCGTTTCCTTGCGGGCGACATCGCCGTGGTACATGCCGCGTATCTGGGGGATGGTCATGTGCGACTCGTCAATAAAGAGGAGGAAGTCTTTGGGGAAGTAGTCCAAAAGCGTCGAAGGGGGGCTGCCGGGAGGTCGCTGCGCCAGGTGGCGGGAGTAGTTCTCCACGGCGTGGCAGTAGCCCGCCTCACGCAGCATCTCCATATCATAGTTGGTGCGGGCCTCCAGCCGGGCGGCCTCCAAGAGCTTACCCTGGCCTTTGAGCTCGACAAGGCGCTCGGCAAGCTCCTCCTTAATGCTGTCAATGGCCGTGAGCAGCTTGTTGTGAGAGGTGACGAAATGCTTGGCGGGGTAGATATCCACCGCCTCCATCTCGTTGAGCATTTCGCCGGTGAGGGGGTCAATCTCAATGATGCGCTCCAGCGTGTCGCCGAAGAACTCGATGCGCAGGGCCAAATCCTCGTATGAGGGCTGAATCTCAAGGGTGTCGCCGCGGACGCGGAACTTGCCCCGGGTGAAATCAATGTCGTTGCGCTCGTACTGCATGTCCACCAGCTGCCGCAGCAGATCGCGGCGGGAGTAGCTCTCACCCTTCTTGAGGCTCAAAACGAAGCTGCGGTATTCCTCGGGCTCGCCCAGGCCGTAGATGCAGGAGACCGAAGCCACGATGACCACGTCCCGCCGCTGGAAGAGGGAACGGGTGGCGGCGTGGCGCAGCTTGTCGATTTCCTCGTTGATGTCAATCTCCTTCTCGATGAAGGTGTCGGTGCGGGGAAGGTAGGCCTCGGGCTGGTAATAATCGTAGTAGCTGACGAAGTACTCCACGGCGTTTTCGGGGAAGAACTCCTTGAACTCGGTGGAGAGCTGGGCGGCCAAAGTCTTGTTGTGGCAGATGACCAGCGTGGGGCGCTGCACGCGGGCGATGACGTTGGC
Organism: Dehalococcoidales bacterium; assembly: GCA_034419075.1. Classification (GTDB taxonomy): domain Bacteria; phylum Chloroflexota; class Dehalococcoidia; order Dehalococcoidales; family BS750m-G39; genus E44-bin88. The sequence goes on from DAOULR010000004.1 coordinate 78,229, forward strand.
CATGGTGAAGGTCTTGCCGCTGCCCGTAACGCCGAGCAGCGTCTGGTGCTTATAGTCCTTTTCCAGACCCTCCACCAGCCTGTCCACCGCCTGGGGCTGGTCGCCGGTCATCTTAAAGTCAGAGACAATCTTGAAGTCGGGCATACTAATAGTATAGCTTTTGAGGCTAGCGCTGACAATGCTATTGAGCTATTGACAGGACGCCGCATATCTTATAGACTGTGTATTCACATACAGGAATGGCTTTAAAAGAAAAGGAGGCTAATATGTCGGAGAGCGTTTACAAGATAATCACTCTGGTGGGCACCAGCACCAATTCGTGGGAGGACGCAGCCCGGGAGGCGGTGGAGACCGCGGGCAAGACGCTGCGCGACCTGCGCATCGCCGAGATCGAAGAGCTGGACATGCAGATTGACAAGGGCAAGGTTATCAACTACCGGGCCAAGGTAAAGTTATCCTTTAAGTACGAAGGCAAATAGGCTGATAGCTTAGCAACCTAATACCAGGAGACGTCGGGGAGGGGCGTTTACCCCTCCCTGATTTTTTTATGATTGGGAGTATTTGCGGCAGCCGTACCAGTAAACAACCCAGAACGTCAGCCCGTAGCCAGCTATCCTGACGGCGTACAGGAGGCCTTCCAGCGTCTCTTTCAGGTCGAGGAGGGTGAACAGGTGCGAGACGCCGAAGAACCCGAAGGCGGCGCCCAGCAGCAGGGCCCACGTCCTTCGATTTTTGATGTAGGCGGTGACGCCCATGGAGAGGATGATGACGCAGAAGATGAAGTTGGTGAGGATTTGGGGGTCTATATCCATTTTTAGCTCCTTTGGGGGGAAGGTTGGGCTACTGCGAGGATTACTATTTAATTAGCTGAAGTGCCCTTCTAGGCCTTATTACTTCGAGATGATATCTTTCCCTTAATTCTTTCCCGAGGTTTAGAAGGTCTCCATCCATAGTTACAAAATACGCTGCCTTCTGTAATATTGCGGTTATAACCAGTATTGCATCTTGAGTTCTTAGCGTAGGATAGAGAAAGACTAGGGAAGAGTAGATGTCAAAGTAATCTGCTGTATCAGATGGGGTAGTTGTCGATATTATTTCAATTTTACGCTCGAATAAAGTATCGAATCCCTTCGAAGCTAATTCATAAAGCTTTCTTGAGAGTTCCTGTGGGAAACTAACTTCTTTTGTCTCCCTTTTATAGCTCCATCTAGAGATTGGTATTCCTTTCGTGAACATAATAATACTGCGAACTTCATCTCTTATGCCTGAAAATACTTCTGATAAGGAAAGCTCGGTGACTAAAAGTTGCTGGTTGTTATCTGAAAGTTCCAACGCTCTATCAATGAAATCACACGATTCCTTGTATCGGTTTCTGTAGACGTCCCCAAATTCTTGGGCTAAATGGAACTCCTGTGTCACGAATTCCATAACCTTGTTGGTCATCAGCCAGTGGACTATTACGTTTGTATCTATGAGCCACTTGTGTATAGTAGCCATTACTTCTTTGTCCGCTTTTTAGGAGACCAAAGACCTTTTATCTGTCCCCTTTGACCTCCGCTCGTAGTCTTCCCTCTTACGGAGTAATATTTCTTAGTAACGGGGTTATATATTCTTTTAGTCCTTCTACTTGCCATTAAACTAGACCTCATTGATTAGCTTTTTATAAAAATCTTTCCCTGTTTGATTGGCATGTTTACTCTGGGGTAGACCTGCGGAAAGGCTTTACTGTGACCGTTTTCCGTGTCTTACCTGGCTTAGCTCTTTTGTATTCACGTACAGGGACAATCTTCTTTCCTTCTTTTGTCTTGGCCACTATAACCACCTCCTTTTTGTTTACTCCCCCCAAATATTATACCACCCCTAATCCCCTTTCCCCTCCCCACCCTCAACCTCCTCAGCAATGCCGATGCGCTTCACCGAAAGGGGCACATAGTTGACCATCTTGCACTCAATCAGGTCTTTAAGCTCCTTCTCGGCGGGAGTAAGCGCCGCCTTTTCCGTCTTGACCTCGATGAAGTCAACGCCCTCGCCGTACTTGATGCCGACGAAGTCAACGGGCTCGCCGCCGAGATAAAAGAGACGGTCATAATGCGTCAGCTCCAGAGTGGCCAATAGCTCGTTGAGCTTACCCGCCCTGACGGCCTCGCTGGAGGTAATAGATTTGAGGACATCGCGGGGCAGGCTTTCCAAAATGCGCTGAATCTCCCGCACCGAGTCCGCCGAAGCCAGAGCGAAGCGCAGCTTTTCGGCCAGCTGGTCAACGTCGGTGGCGGGGGCCTTCCTCATCCGAAAGATTAAGACTATGATTACAATGACGAGGAGGAAGATTACGGCCAGGAGGGCGTATTCCATCTTGTCTCCTTTTAGAGTTCTTCCTGGGCGACCTTCAGCTTTATCTCCTTGGGGGTGGCTTTATCTATCTTGTCGGGGGGAATGAAATAGCCGGCCTCGGTGGGGTCGGTGGTGACCTGAAACTTGCTGATTTCGCCCGTCCAGGAGTCCCTTATGATGTTGTTAACCGTCCCCAGCAGCTTGCCATTCTTGTCCTTTACCTTGGCGCCGTACTCAATCTGCATAGCAATACCTCCCATCAAAAGCTATTCACGTTATCTTTAAGCTAAAAGCGGTTACTTGGCGGCGAAAAAGCCAAGCGCCAGCTTTATCTTTTCCTCTAGGGTCAGGTCGGGGTCGGGGGGGATGGTGGCAATAGCGCGGGTGGCTTCCCGCAACGAGTAGCCCAGGGCGGTGAGGGCGCCTAGGACCTCGGCGTTTTCCTCGGCGAACTCGGGGGGTGGGGTTACCCAGCCGGCACCTATCTTCTCTTTAAGCTCCAGTATGATGCGTTGCGCCGTCTTTTTGCCCACACCCGGTATTTCGGCCAGGAGGTTGGCGTTACCGGTGGCGATGGTCATGGCCAGCTTTTCGGCGCTCATCGCCGAGAGCATGGACAGCGCCAGCTTGGGGCCCAGCCTGGATACGGAAATCAAAGTCTGGAAAAGCCCCAGCTCTTCGGGGGCGGCGAAGCCATAGAGGGCAGCAATGTCTTCCCGGAGATGGAAGTGGGTATGCAACTCGACATCCTCTCCTTTAGCGCCCAGAGTGGAGAGGGTGGAGGTGGGCATAAAGACCTTGAAGCCGACGCCGTTGACGTCAATGACGGCCCAGTCGCTGCCTATCGTCTCCAGCTTTCCTTTAAGAGAGGCTATCACCTTTTCTCCTCGCTTTCGGCTACCAGGCTTTCCAGGTGCATTCGGCGCAGGTGGCAGATAGCTACGGCCAGGGCGTCGGCGGCGTCGGTGGGGTGGGGGGCTTCGGTCAGGTTTAATTGTAGTTTTACCATCTCCTGTACCTGCTCCTTGGTGCTGACGCCGTAGTCGGTAACCCGCTTTTTGACCTCGGCGGGGGAGTATTCGTAGGCGGTGATTTTCACCTCGGCGGCGGCCAGGATGGCGATGGCCTGCGCTCGACCTATGGCCAGCGCCGTCCTGACGTTCATGGCCACAAATGGGCTCTCGATGGCGATGACGTCGGGGTTAAAGCGGGCAATTACCTCCCGGAGTCCCTGGTATATATAGCTCAAACGCTCCCCGATGGGGGAGCGCTCGGAGGCGGTCAGGGCGCCGCAGTCAACAAAGGTTGCCTCATCGTCTTCGGCCTTGATGACCCCGTAGCCCGTGGTTATCGTGCCCGGGTCAATGCCTAATATTATCATCGGGGCTGGCTCACGATTGGTATTTCTCCAGTATGGCGTCGGAGAAGTCGGCGTTGCAGGCGACGCTTTGCACCTCGTCCAGTTCCTCCAGCATATCGAGCAATTTTAGGGTCTGCAGGGCGGCCTTTTCTTCCAGTTCGACGACGCTCTTGGGCACCAGGCAGACCTCGGCCGAGTTGACGGTCATCTTCTTCTGCTCCAGCGCTTCCCGGACCTTTTCCAACTCGGCGGGTTTGGTGTAGACCTCCAGGTATTTGTTCTCTATCTTGACGTCGTCGGCGCCGGTGTCGATGGCCTCAAGCGCCAGTTCTTCGGCGTCCTGGGCGTTGGTGGGGACGGTGATTAAGCCGCGCGAATCGAAGAGCCAGGCGACACTGCCGCTTTCACTCAGGTTGCCGCCGTGGCGGGTAAAGATATTCCTCACCTCTTGCAGGGTGCGGTTACGGTTGTCACTGAGCGCCTGTACCAGTATGGCCACGCCGCTGGGGCCGTAGCCTTCGAGGACCATCTCGACCAGGACGGCGCCTTCGGCGCGGCCGCTGCCTCGTTTGATGGCGCGCTCAATGTTGTCCAGGGGCATGCTGTTGTCGCGGGCTTTCTGCACCGCCAGCCTCAAGCGGAAGTTAGCCTCGGGGTTGGGACCACCCTCCCGCACCGCCACGATAATCTCGCGGGCCAGCTTGGTGAAGAGCTGACCGCGGCGGTCGTCAGCCACCCCTTTTTTCCGCTTGATAGTTGACCACTTGGAATGACCCGACATAGCTACCTCTTTAGTAGATTCTAGCACCTCGCCTGTTGGGGGTCAAAGGGTTCATTTCGTATCGCCAATGGCGATGGCGATAGCGTATTCCTTGGAGTGGGAGAGGCTGACGGTAAGATTTTCTAAGCCCAGCGCTTTGGCTTGGTTTTGTGCCTCGCCGTAGAGGTTGACCAGGGGTTTACTCTTATCGTCAGCCAGTATCTCGATGTCTTTGAGGCTAGCGCCCGCCGTCGGTTTGCCCAGTGCCTTTATCACCGCTTCCTTGGCGGCGAAGCGCGCCGCCAGCGAGGGCAGCTTCCAGCGGTAGGCTTTTATCTCGGCGCCGGTGTAAATCCGCTGGAGGAAGGCTTCTCCCTGGCGGGCGATGGCCGCTTTTATACGGGCGATTTCAATTATATCAACGCCGATAGCGTGCATGTGTTGGGATTATAGTCTATTTGCGGGGGGTGTTCAAGGGTGGAAAGGTTGATTTACTGCCCCACCCCCGGGTCTTTTTACCCACACCAGACCGCCCACAAAGGTCTTTCAAAGGGGGGCTACGCCCCCCTTAAGAACCTCCCAAAAATCTTTGGAACTGGCGTTTGTTTTGATTCCTCAACCGTCTGGGGGTTTGAAAGGGGGCTTTGCCCCTTTCTACCTTAAAAGGGTGGTGGGTGGGAATAGATAAAATCGGGGTGGGAGGGGATTTGGAATTTGGTTGCCGCAGGTGTTAAAATTAGGGGCGGAGTAAGTCCGTATTTTTTTATAATTATTGAACTATGGGTTGTTTCTAGAAAGAGGACTTAATGAACTACAGGCTGTTGGTGGTAGATATTGACGGCACCTTGCTGGGCAGCGAGGGCGGCATCTCGGATAAGGATAAGAAAGCGCTGGCCGCGGCCAGGCGGGCGGGGGTGAAGGTCTGCCTCTCCACGGGGCGGGCGGCCCAGGGTTGCCATTGGATTGTGGATGAGCTTTCGCTGGACGGCTATCACATATTCTTCGATGGGGCGCTGGTATCAGGGCCGAATAAGGAGCTCTACGTCGAGCCGCTGGAGAGGGGGGTGGTCAAGGAGGTGGTTGATTTCGTCCGTAAGAACGATATCTATCTGGAGCTTTATTCGGCGAAGGACTACTTCGTCGAGCGGGAGAACTGGGCGACGGAGATTCACCGCAGTTACTTTAAGCTGGAGCCTATGGTGGTAGATTTTACTAAACTGAGGGGTGGTCAGAGGTTTATCAAGGGGGGGCTGATAACGCGCGACGACGAGGAGGTGGCTAAGGCGAAGAGCTTCCGTAACCACTTCGACCGCAGCCTGCGTTTTTCGGTGGCCCGCTCGCCAGCCTATCCCGGCGTGGAGTTCATCAACGTGGTGGCCCCTGAGGTTTCCAAGGGGAAGGCGCTGACGGGGCTGGCTTCGCACTTGGGGGTATCGCTGAGCGAGGTTATGGCTATCGGGGACGGCACCAATGACATCAGCCTGCTATCCATCGCCGGGCTGGCGGTGGCTATGGGCAATGCCCCCGATGAGGTCAAGGCGGTGGCCCACCGCGTTACTGATGAGGTGGGGAAGAGCGGGGTGGCGGCGGCGATTAATAAGTTTTTGCTTTGATGGGGTGTTATGTAGGTTGACTGCCTGTGCTATAATATTCGTTAATGGCTTTTTAATCACTCAGAGAGATTATAAAAGCAGAAAGCGATTGTCAGTGAGAAATTTGGGGTGTTCATGGTCTGGATTTTCGGCTATGATACCCCAATTTTTTTATGCCATAGGGAGATAGAACAGCCTGGGAGAGAGAAATGAAGCAAGCAGTTAAGGTAGTCGTTTTTCTGGTGATTCTGGCATTGATTATGGTGCCGCTGGCGGCCTGCGACCTGGAGCAGGATGGGCAGGTGGCGCAGGTGGAGCAGGGTCCAGCAGGGCCACAGGGGCCGGCAGGGCCAGCGGGTCCAGCGGGGCCAAGAGGATCGCAGGGTCCAGCGGGGCCACAGGGACCGCAGGGAGAGCCAGGGCCAGCGGGGCCTCAGGGACCAGCGGGGGCGCAGGGAGCCATCGGGCCACAGGGTGCCACTGGGCTAATGGGACCTCCAGGTCCAGCGGGAGAGGCAGGGGCGGCGGGGACTTCGTTGAACCCGATGCAGATTGCCCTGCTGCGGTGGTGGGAAGCCAATGAGACGGGCATAACCTACAGCGTGGGCGCGAGCACCAACCCCGTGGGCATCTGCTTCGACGGCGAGAACATCTGGACCGCCAATAATGCCAGTGCTAATGTGACCAAGCTTAAAGCCATCGACGGCACCGAGTGTGCCGGCAGTCCCTACGCTGTGGGTAATGCCCCCAACGGTATATGCTTCGACGGGAAATACATCTGGACTGCCAATTACGCCAGCAATAATGTAACCAAGCTCCTGGCCAGCGACGGCAGCTTGGTCGGCACCTATCCCGTCACCGAACCCCTGGCCATCTGCTTCGACGGCGCTAACATCTGGGTCACCCAATACTCCAGCACTAATGTCCACAAGCTGAGACCCAGCGACGGTGTTGTGCTGGGTACCTATACTGTGGGCTACGACCCCTATGGAATCTGCTTCGACGGCGAGAACATCTGGGTCTCTGGTAACGGCCCTGACACGGTAACCAAGCTTAGAGCCAGCGACGGTGCTTGGCTCGGCACCTACAATGTGGGCGACTCTCCCCACGACATATGTTTCGACGGGGAGAACATCTGGGTAACCAATCAAGTAGACGGCACAGTGACCAAGCTGAGAGCCAGCGACGGCAGCTTGGTCGGCACCTACAATGTGGGCACCAATCCCATGTACATCTGCTTCGACGGTGAGAACATCTGGGTAGTTAACCACAACGACAATACGGTAACCAAGCTGAAAGCCAGCGACGGTAGCCCGGTCGGCACCTACAACGTCGGTACTAACCCTCACGGCATCTGCTTCGATGGTGCCAATATCTGGGTTACTAATAGCGATGGTACGGTAAGCAAGCTCTAGGAGGGATTTGAGAGAAAGTCAACCGAGAGCCAGGGTTTTTAGGCCCTGGCTCTCAGCTTATTCGGTTTTGATTTAGGGCCGCTTGATTAACAGGCGGTTTATTCTTTGCTGCGGACGGCCTTAACGACTCCGGTCGCCACCAGGGCCGCGCCCACGACTATGGCAATCCAGAAGCCATAGACCGATAGCCAAAGTATGAGGCTGCGATTGCCTTGGGCATCATCAACCAGCTCGTCTATGGTATCGTCGTCGAAGACTATGCTGGAAATATAGTAGGGCATCTTGGTTTCGGGCCCGACGACCATACTGTAGGTCGAATTGCTCATGGTGTAAACGGTGGTACCGGTTACCGGCTCCACCTTCAGGCTGATGTCTATGTCCAAAACCTGAGGGATACCGGTCCCTTCCTGGGCGCCAATGTCCAGGTCCTGCTCGCTGATGGCGAAGTCGTAGACGGTCAGGCCGTGGAATTCTTCTTCACCGGTAAAGGCGGCTTCCAGGGGACGCCCGGCACTGAGAATCCATATGGAGTAGCTTTCCTTTTCTAAATCGGAAGGGAAGCAGAACTGGCCGCTACGTGGCATACCATCAGCTTGGTTGGCCACAAACGCCCGGGTAGAGCGGTCAACACTCATCTCCCCATAGGCACCAAAATCGGGCAGTTCCATGCCAGCCAGGGCGTGGGTGCAGGTAACCGTCTCACTGATGGTGAGCACGTTGTCCTGGACGCCCATTGCATCTTGCAATCGCTGTACGAGCACCGGAATTTCGTCCAGCGTTTGGGTATCGGGGTTGAGCACGTAATAGGTGCCCTCGAAGTTGATGTCTCTGTGGTGGTCTGCGGGGATTTTGACCATGCCGGGGAAGATGGCCAACAGCCAGACCAGGGCGAAAACGACCAGGACCAGACCAATGACGGTCAGGCTCAGGCTCCCACCTTTCATTCTCATTGCGATAAACCTCCTTACGTTTACCTAGCGTTAATAGGTATATAGTGGAGCATTATACAGTGCAGATGAAACTTTTGCAATAGTTAGCTTTAAAGAGGTGGAGTTATATGGAGTTAAATAACGTCAGCTTTGGTGAGTTACCGTGACCCTGGCGATGTCTTAAAGGTGGAGCTCGATAATATCGCCGTCCTTTAAGATATGGTCGCGTCTGGCCATGACGCCGTCGTGCTTGGCCGAGCCCCAGATGCGGGCGTACTTCATCTTAGCGCGGAAGTCCTTGTGCACCGCTTCGGCGGCGTCGGCCAGGGTGCTGCCCTTCTTCAGGATGATGGGGTCGTTGGGGTCGGGCTTTTTGCCGGGGGCCTTGGTGTAGACGCGGATGATATCTAATACTTCGTAGATTTTGCCCCTAAGCTCCTCTAATCCCGCGCCCTCGGTGGCGGAGATGGCGATGAGGGGGAAACGCTTGCCGTATTCGGTCTTCAGAATCGCGAAATTACGCCCGTCTGTGTCCAAATCGCTCTTGTTGCCGACGACGAGCGCCTTCTGGTGCCAGACGGTGAACTCGGGGTCTAATTCGGTATCACCTTCGCCAATCAATATCCTCATCTTCTTGAGCTGCTCGGTGACGGCCTGCATCTGCTCCAGCGGTTCGGCGCTCAAATCAATAATGACGAGCAGGGCGTCGGCTCTTCGGAGCAGCGGCGGCATCCAGAACTCGGTAGTCTGGGGGGCGAGGGGTGGGGTATCGATGAGCTGAATCTTGATGTTCTCGAACTCCATCATGCCGGGGAGGGCCTGGTGGGTGGTGAAGGGATAGTCGGCGACGGGCGGGGAGGCATTGGTGATAGCGGCCACGATTTGAGACTTGCCCGCGTTGGGCAGGCCAGCCAGCGCCAGCTGGGCAGCGCCTTCCTTTTCGATAACCAAAGATGCCCGCCGTGCGCCGCTCTTCTTGGCGGCCTGCTGACTGAGCTTGGCGATGCGACCTCTCAGCTCGGCGCGGAGGTGGTCGGTGCCCTTGTGCTTGGGCATGATGGCCAGCATCTCTTCCAGGGCGGCTATCTTTTCCAGGGGGTCTTTGGCCTCCCGGAAGGCCTTTTCGGCCTCGAAGTATTGCGGCGGCAGGTTAGCCGGCATTTTCTAGAGATACTCCTTTATCTTTTGCGCTAGACTCTCCGTTATCCTACTGACTTTAGCCAGCTCTTCAACGCTGGCTTCACGTATACCTTTTAGCGAGCCGAAATGACGAATTAAGGCCTTCTTACGCTTGGCGCCGATACCGGGGACGCTATCCAGTACCGAGGCAAAGCTCTCCCTTTTTCTTATTCTATGATGATAACCGAGGGCAAAGCGGTGAGCCTCGTCCCTAAGACGCTGCAACAGCTGCAGTCCGGGGGAGGAGGGGGGCAAAACGATGGGCTTGGCCCGGCCGGGGATAAAAAGCTCCTCGTTTTCCTTGGTCAGCCCGGCGGCGGGGATGGCCTCGGCTCCCATTTCCCGCATCGCTTTGATGGCGGCGCTTAGCTGCCCCTTGCCGCCGTCGATGAGCACCATGTCGGGCTTAATCGCCCATGTTCCCGAAGCGGCCTCCGCCCGTTTGAAGCGCCTTTTGAGTACCTCGGCGAGCATGGCGTAGTCGTCGGCGCCGCTAACGCTCTTTATCTTGAAACGTCGGTAGTGCGCTGGCTTGGGTTTGCCCTTGTCGAAGACGACCATGCTGCCCACCGCCGCCATTCCCTGAATATCGGAAATATCATAGCCCTCGATGCGGTCGGGGGAGTGGGGGAGGTTAAGCTCTTCCTTAATCTCCGCTAGTGCTGCCGAAAGCGCTTTGGGAGAAGCCAGCTGCTTTATCTTCAACTGCTCCAGACCCTGTTTGGCATTCTGGGCCACGATATCTACTAATTGCTTTTTGTTGCCCCGTTGTGGCACCTGAATCTTGACGGCGCCGCCCCGCTTGTCGGAAAGCCACTTTTGCAGGGTGTCCTTATCCTCCACCGGGTGCTGGAGTAAAAGTAGGGGAGGGATGTGGGGGGCGGAAGAATAAAACTGCTGGATAAAACTTGACATAATACTATTCGGCTCTTCGTGGCGGGTGCCCTGGAGGACAAAGCTTTCACGGCCTATCAATTTGCCGTTGCGGATGAAAAACACCTGGACGTAAGCCCGGTCCCTCTCGGCGCTGAAGGCGATGACGTCCTGCTCACCTCTCGTCTTAGTGGCGATGCGCTGACCCTCGACCACCGCCTCCACCGCCTGAATCTGGTCGCGGAGGCGGGCGGCTTTCTCAAAGTCCATATTTTCCGCCGCCTGATTCATCCTGTTTTCCAGCTGCTTAACCACCTTCTCCTGCTTGCCCTCAAGAAAGAGGATGACTTGCTTGATGAGCTCGTCGTATTCGGTACGGCTGACCTTACCGATGCAGGGGGCCAGGCAGTGGCCAATGTCGTATTGGAGGCAGGCTCTGGGGTCGTCTCCGCTAATCTGGCGGGTGCAGGAGCGGAAGGGGAAGATGCCTTTTAGCAGCTTTAGGGTCTGGCGTATTGACTTGGCGCTGGCGAAGGGACCGAAATAGCGCCCGCCGTTTTCCACCAGTTTTCGGGTGATGTGGACACGGGGCCAGTCTTCGCCCAAGTCTATCTTGAGGTAGGGGAAGGTCTTATCGTCCCTGAGGCGGGCGTTGTAGCGAGGGTGGTGCTGCTTGATAAGGTTCAGCTCCAGGATCAGGGCTTCCTGCTCCGAGGCGGTGACGAAGTACTCCAGGTCTTTGACCTGACTCACCATGCGCCGAGTTTTGGGTGTCAACTTTTGCTCGGAGCCGAAGTAGGAGCTTACCCGATGGCGCAGGCTGGCGGCTTTGCCTACATAGATGATGTTGCCCTCGGCGTCTTTGAAGAGGTAGACACCGGGGGTGGGTGGTAGCCCTTTTATCTGTTCCGTAATATAGCTGGTCGTCATACCGATTTATTTTAGCATAGCCTGTGAGCGGGGCAAAGTTTGGGAGGGTTAGTCCGGAAAAGGGGTAAAAATCGTTGACGCTGGCTATGTTCGTTGCTATAATCCCAGCAGCGTGTTTGTATTTAGAGACGGCTAAGGAGGCGAGATGAAGCGAGCGAGCAAGATAATCGTCTTTTTGTTAGTTATCGCCTTAGTCCTGGTGCCGCTGACGGCCTGCGAGCTGTCGGTAGGACCGCAGGGAGAGCCGGGGCCGCAGGGGGCAGCGGGACCGCAGGGAGAAGAAGGGCCACCGGGGCCTCGGGGCCGAACGGGCGAGCCAGGGCCGGCGGGTCCGGCAGGGGCGGCGGGGCCACAGGGAGAGCAGGGGCCAGCGGGGCCGGCGGGATCACAGGGGCCGCAGGGCAGCCCGGGGGTGGAGGGGCCGCAGATAGTGGCTACCTGGGCGAATGTGGCGACGAAAGGGTCCGGCGGCGAGTTCGGCGATTTCAGCATGGAGTCCCCTTATTCGGGGCCGTTTGCAATAACCGATGTTACCGTGTGGGCCTACGGGGAGGGAAGCTATCCGCCGCCTTACGGGCCGGCCTGGGTGCGGATTAAAGGCTCGGGCTTCGACCCCGGGGCTATAGTGACCTTGACCATCTGTGAGGACGATTACGTCCTCGACCTGTATATCGCAGATTACGTGGTCGGTGACGGCATACCGCTTGACGATATCCCTGACTACATAGTCGCTAACGAATGCGGCGCCTTCGAGGTTTTCACCTACATGCCCGATATCTGGCCGGAGCTGGGTGCGCAGACTGCGGTGGTCCACACCTCGGTGAAGGCTTACGTTAGCGGCATACTGCAGGCTTCCTGGGCGTTAGAAGTCTGGGATTTCAGTTCATTTGATGAGGCTTCTTACAATCACTTGATGATGCTGATGGATGGGGAAGGCTAACCCTGTTAATGAGGAACCTGAGGATTGTTTAAGGAGGCGAGATGAAGCGAGCGAGCAAGATAATCGTCTTTCTGTTAGTTATAGCCCTGATAGTAGTGCCTCTGGCAGCCTGCCAAGGACCGCAGGGGCCGCAGGGGGAGCCGGGGGCGACGGGGGCGCAGGGCCCCCAGGGAGAGCGGGGACCGCGGGGACCCCAGGGACAACCGGGGCCGGCGGGGCCGGCGGGGCCGGCGGGCGAAGAACCAGGGCCAGCGGGGCTGGTGGGGCCGGCGGGGCCGCAAGGACCCCAGGGAATAGCGGGGCAGCCGGGGCCGCAGATATCGACCACCTGGGCGAATATCGCTTATCAAGTTGGCTATTATATGGGCGAGGTGGGCGAGTTCACCATTAACGATGTCGTCGTCAGGAACTACGACTACGAGTTCACCTTCCCGACGGGGCCGTGCTGGGTGCGTATTAAAGGCTCGGGCTTTAACCCCGGAGATGTCGTGGTGCTGACTATCTGTGAGAACGATACGGTTTTAGACCTTTACAGCTATGATTACCTCTACGACCATAGCGGTGAGTTAACGAATATCCCCGACTACATAGTTGCCAATGACTGCGGGGCCTTCGAGGTGTTCACCTTTATGCCCAATATCTGGCCACAGGTATCGGCGGGTGAAAGCGACATTGTGGCGCATACCTCGCTGAAGGCTTACGTCGGCGGCGTGTTGCAGGCTTCCTGGCCCTTAGAGGTCTGGAAGAACAATTACTTCCGGTATAGCTTGTATTATTTTCTTTTGAATATCGACGCGCCATAGTCTTTTAGGATTGTTTAAGGAGGCGAGATGAAGCGAGCGAGCAAGATAATCGTCTTTCTGGTTATGATAGCCTTAATTCTGGTGCTGCTGGCGGCATGCCAGGGGCCGCGGGGGCCGCAGGGCGAGACGGGGCCGGTGGGGCCGACGGGGCCGATAGGCGACACGGGGCCGCAGGGGCCTCCGGGTCGAGCCGGTGAGACGGGGCCGCAGGGCGACCCGGGGCTGGCGGGGCCGGCGGGGCCCCAGGGGGAGGTGGGGCCGGTAGGGGAGCAGGGTCTGCCCGGCGACCAGGGACCGCAGATAGCGGCTACTTGGGCCAATATTTGGTGGGATGACCAGGCTTATATGTATCTTTTAATCGACCGCGTCATCGGCCCCTTCGATATCGTGGACGTTACCGTCAGGGATTATGATTTCAGCGAACCCCAGACGGGGATTCACCCTAGCTGGGCATGCTGGGTGCGGATTAAGGGCTCGGGCTTCAATCCCGGAGAGATGGTGGTGCTGACTATCTGTGAAAGCGACACTGTCCTCAACCTCTATAGCTACGATTACAATATCGACGATGGTTACCTGACCGATATTGCCGACTTAATCACCGCCGACGAATGCGGCGCCTTCGAGGTCTTCACCTACATGCCCAATATCTGGCCGGAGCTGGTTACCGACCAGGAGGGCTATGCGGTGGTGGAACACACCGCGGTGAAGGCCTACGTCGACGGCGTGCTGCAGGCTTCCTGGCCGTTGGACGTCTGGAACGACGCAATCGGAGCCTTTGATTGGGATATCTACTACTACCTGTTAGACATTATAATGTAAAAACAGCCGATGACGGCGTTTTTTGCGGCGCTTCCCCTAAAGGAGGCGCCGAATTTTTTGTGGGGTAGCTGAATTTTCCCGATGATTATGTTAAAATACATAATATCACAGGTTAGTGAAGGAGAGCGGTGAAAGAAGCGGTTGATAACTTCCTGGACTACCTGGCGGTGGAGAAGGGCTTTTCGGCCAACACCATAGCCGCCTACCGTAACGACCTGCACCAGCTGGCCAGCTACATCGAGGAAGAGGCGGCCAAGCGGGGCACCATTCCACCCTGGGTGGCTTTCGACCGTCAGGCGATGATGAGCTACCTGCTCGACCTTAAGGGGCGGGGCTATGCCGCCGCCACCGTCGCCCGCAAGGTCGCCGCCGTCAAGTCCTTCTTCGGCTTCATGGTCGCCGAGGGGATGATGAAGGATAACCCCACCGAGGGGGTGGCTTCCTCTAAGGTGGGCAAATCGCTGCCCAAGCCGATTTCCATAGCCCAGGTGCACAAGCTCTTAGAGCAGCCAGCCAAGCAGGGCGGCTCCGAAGCCAAGCGGGATAGCGCCATGCTGGAACTGCTCTACGCCACCGGCATGAGGGTTAGCGAGCTGGTCTCCCTGAACCTGGCTGATCTGGATACCGAAGGCGGCTACGTGCGCTGTTTCGGCAAGGGGCATAAAGAGAGGCTTATCCCCGTCCACGAACGGGCGGTTAAAGCGGTAAAGGAATACCTGAAAGAGGTGAGGCCAAGGCTGGGGCGGGGTGGGGACGAAAAAGCGGTCTTCTTAAACCGCCGCGGCGAGAGGCTGACGCGGCAGGGTTTGTGGCAGATACTTAAGGGCTACGCCAAAGCCGCTGAGCTGGGCACGGAGATTACCCCCCATACGCTGCGGCACAGCTTTGCCACCCATATGCTGGGGGGCGGTGCCGACCTGAGGTCGGTGCAGGAGCTTTTGGGACACGCTAATATCTCCACCACCCAGGTCTATACCCACCTCACCACCGAGCACGTCCGCCGCGCTTACCAGAAATCTCACCCTAGGGCTAAATAGGAGTCTAGTATGTCAGGCAAATCGAGAAGGCGGGGCCGAAGACTATCCCGCAGCCAGAGGAGAAAAGCGGGCAGGGTTATTGCCACCCCGGTGGTTGAAACAGCAGCACCGGCGGCACAGAAGCCTGCGCCTATGTCGCCGTCGCCGACACCACGAGCGGCGCCGCCCGTTGCCGCCAAGGCGCCAGTTGCCAAGACGGTGGTAGTCGAGCCTCCCCACATAGCGGGCGAGTTGAAGCGAATTGGGGTGGTGGGGGGATTAATGGTGGTGCTGCTGGTGGTGGCCTATTTCGTTTTGCCTTTGATTTTAGGCTAACGCTCCGAGTGGGTGCCTATATGGACTTGGATTTTGAGGTCGCTAGGGCTGAGTTAATCGACAATCTCAGCACCGAGATCAAGGATAAGCGGGTACTGGCGGCCATGCGTTCCATACCCCGCGAGCATTTTGTCCCCCGGGAGAGCCGACACTTGGCTTACCAAGATAGACCATTGCCCATCGGTTACGACCAGACGATTTCCCAGCCCTTCATTATCGCCCTGATGACCGAAGCGCTGGAGCTCAAAGGAGGGGAGAAGGTGCTGGAGGTGGGCACGGGCAGCGGCTACCAGGCGGCTATCTTGGCGCGGCTGGCCCGACTGGTGATTACCACCGAGCGGGTGCCGGCTTTGGCCGGGCGGGCGGAAAAGCTGCTCGACGAGCTGGGCTTTAACAATGTCGAGGTGCACCAGGCGGAGAGTACACTGGGCTGGCGGCGGGGGGCGCCCTATGACGCCATAATGGTTACCGCCGCCGCCCCCAAGGTGCCGCCCTCGCTTTTGTCGCAACTGGCCATCGGGGGGAGGATGGTGGTCCCCGTGGGCTCGCGCCATATCCAGGAGCTGTGTAAGGTCAGCAAGACTAGCCAAAAAACGTCTATTCGCAACCTGGGCGGCTGCCGTTTCGTGGCTCTTATCGGGCGGGACGCCTGGGAGGAAGAGAAGTGAGGGAGTTTAATGTGGAAGCATTAGAGGCTATTAGAAAGAGGAGAAGTATCCGCCGTTTTAAGACCACTCCGGTGGAAGACGAGAAAGTCGAAATGGTCTTGGAGGCCGCCCGGCAGGCGCCTTCCTGGGCTAATACCCAGTGCTGGCGGTTCGTGGTGGTGCGGGACGCCGATATGAGGAACCGTCTGGCCGATACCGGTTTCGGGGTGGGTGGGGCCCACCCCAATGTGGCCACCGAGGCGATGCGGGTGGCACCCGTAACCATTGTCGCCTGCGCCGAGCTGGGCAAGGCGGGCTGCAGCTATAGGGAGCCCCGCGAGCCAGTTACCGATAAGGGCGACTGGTTTATGTTTGATACCGCTCTAGCCATGGAGAATATGGTTTTAGCGGCCACGGCACTGGGGCTGGGCACGGTCTACATCGGCGCCTTCGATTCGGTGGCGGCGGAGAAGGTGCTGGGGGTGCCCGAGGGTTACAAGGTCGTCTCGATGACGCCGCTGGGCTATCCCGACGAGGATCCCAAGCCGAGACCGAGAAAAGAGCTTAACGAGATAGTTTTTCACGACAAATTCGGCGCTAGATAGGCTTTATATAGTTAAGGAGGCTGTCCGATGAGCGAACTGGGACTGGTAGCTCCTTTCTGGGTGATTGTACTGGTATGGCTGGCCAAGGTGGTGCTGCTCGCCTTCATTTCCGGTCTGCTGGCCTGGTTCGGGGTGTTGACGCTGGACGCACTGACCCCACACATTCATGAGCGCCAGCGTATCGGGGAGAGTCCGGTGGCGGTGGGCATTTTTATCGCCGGCTTTTTTATCTTTGTGGGGCTGGTTATCCACGGCTCTGTCAGCGCCCTGACCGCGGTCACGGCACCCATTGTCTGGTATATCTTCGATTTCAGGACCTGGGGGCTGCTGGCAATAAGCTTCCTGGTGAGTCTGCTGGTGGGGGTGGCCGTGTTCTACATACTGGACTGGCTGACGCCTAAAATACCCTTTTTGAGCATAAACCGCAGCCCGGTGGCGGTGGGGGTGTTTGTGGGGGGCTACCTCGTCTTCTTCGGGCTGATACTGCACGCGGCACTGACGGGGCCGTTTTGAAAAGAATCGCTATTATAATTAGTTTAGCCTTCATCCTCTTGAGCGGGCTGACTGGAGCCGGCTATGCCTGGGCGTCTTCGTCGCAGGGGTTCTACGAGGTTGACGGCGAAATCTTCGACGACTGGGTGGTATGCCGCACGCGCTCCTTCGGCGAGGACGGGTTTTACCAGGTGACCCCGACCGATTTCCGCCCCATTATCGCCTTCGAGAGCCTGGGGGAGAACGCCGACATCGCCTACAGCCTGGGGCAGGAGTTTGCCGAGGAGTACCCCGACCCCATCCGGAGGGCAGAGGCGGTTTTTAATTACGTGCGGGATAGGGTGAGGTATACCACCGATATCGACCTGTTTGGCTATGAAGAGTTCGCCCAGAACGCCGACGAGCTGGCGGGTATTATGGCTGAGCAGAACGGGCGGGGCTATGGCGATTGCGAGGACAGTGCCGTGCTGCTGGCGGTGATATGCAAGGGGGCGGGGCTACGCTCGGCGATAGCCATTGGTGAGGAGCATACCGCTGCCCTCATCTTTCTGCCCGATTACGACCAGGCCACCGCCTTTTTCGAGCTTTCGGGGGAGACGGGCTGGATATGGGCCGAGGCTACAGGGCGGGATAATTCGCTGGGCTGGGTGCCCAGTGAGTTTCTCTACTCTAGCCTGGCTGCCTACGAGGTGACCGAGGAGGCGTTAGCCCGCGCTGAGGATGCCCCCGGGCCGGAGGTTACCGAGGCACAGGCCAATGGTGGGGCTGGGGGCGGGGGTGGTGGCAGTAATTTTTCCATGCTTTTCCCCTTTTTGGGGGTGGTTTTCTTTTTGTGGTTCATTTCTTCTTTGTTCCGCATGGGGAAGCGGACTAGAAAAGGTTAGACTCCTTTTAGCTCCTTATTAAGGGGTAACACCCACCACCCCACCTTGTTTAGCGTAAGTCTTTCTGTCCCACCCAATACCCACCCTATAAGGGTGGTGCCCCTTATATATCCCCCTGTATATGTCTTACCCACCTTATTTGAGGGGGTTTGAAGGGGGGTTTTACCCCCTTTCTACCTTAAAAGGGTGGTGGGTGGGAAAAGATAGAAAACGGGGTGGGGTGGGGCAACGACAACTTGCTCTATGAAGCGGCGGTGATTATAATAGGGGGGTTAACTTAGAGAGTAGGTGGCATTAGATGCAACAGTACGGACTGGAGAATATCAGGAACGTGGTCTTGCTGTCTCACAGCGGCGCAGGCAAGACGTCGGCCTCGGAGGCAATGCTCTTTGGCGCCGGAGCCATCAAGCGGCTGGGCAAGGTTGAGGACGGCAGCACCACTTCGGACTACGACCCCGACGAGCTGAAGCGGCAGATAAGCATAAGCCTGTCCCTGCTGCCCTTTGAGTGGAAGGGGGCCAAGCTGAATATTGTCGATACCCCTGGCTATTCCGATTTCGTCGGCGAGGTCAGGGCGGCGATGCGGGTTTGCGAGGGGGCGGTGATTATGGTCTGTGCAGCGTCGGGGGTAGAGGTGGGCACCGACCAGGTGTGGGGATACTGTGAAGAGAGCAGCTTACCCCGACTTATCTTTATCAACAAGATGGACCGGGAGAACGCCGACTTTAACAAGACGGTGGGGCAGATACAGGAGCGCTTCGGCAATAAATGCTTGCCGTTGCAGTTACCCATCGGCGCTCAAGCCAGCTTCGAGGGTGTGGTCAATCTGCTGACGATGAAGGCCTACAGCGGTACCGATGCCAAGGAGGGCGAGGTGCCTGAAGCACTCCAGTCCCAGGCCAGCTCTTTACGAGAGAAGCTGATTGAGGCAGTGGCCGAGGTCGACGACAAGCTAATCGAAAAATATCTTGAAGGACAGGAGCTGAGCCAGGAGGAAATCGGGATGGGGCTGCGCCAGGCGATAGTGGCCGGCAAGATGGTGCCTATCCTGACTGGCTCGGCCTTAAAGAACATTGGTATCGGTATGCTCAGGGACGCTATACACGGCTACCTGCCTTCGGCCAAAGAGGGCAAAGTGGTGGCTTTAAGCAATTCCAAGGAGCAGACATCGGAGCCGAGCGCGGATGGGCCACTGGCGGCTCTCGTTTTTAAGACCACCGCCGACCCCTACGTGGGCAAGCTTACCTATTTCCGCGTCTATAACGGCGCTATGAGCAGCAACTCGCAGGTCTGGAACGCCAACCGCAAGGGTAATGAGCGCATCGGGCAGCTGTTTATGGTTCGGGGTAAGAACCAGGAACCGGTACCCCAGGTGGGGGCGGGGGATATGGGGGCGGTGGCCAAGCTGAACACGACCAATACCGGTGATACCCTGTGTACACAGGCTAAGCAGCTCAAGATTGCCCCTATCAAGTTCCCCGAGCCTGTTTTCAGCCTGGCGGTCCACCCCAAGACCAAGGCCGATGTGGATAAGCTGGGGGCGGCGATGACCAGGCTTACCGAGGAGGATCTCACCATCGAGGTGCACCGCGAGACGGGCACCAACGAGACGATTATATCGGGAATGGGCGAATCGCAGCTTGAGGTTGCCGCCGACAGGATGCAGCGTAAGTTCGGTGTCGGCGTTAAGCTGGAAGTGCCCAAGGTTCCCTATAAGGAGACGATTACGGTCGGCTCAAAAGCCGAGTATAAACATAAGAAGCAGACGGGGGGGCACGGCCAGTACGGCCATGTGCTGCTGGAGCTGGAGCCCTTGCCCAGGGGCAGCGGCCACGAGTTCGCCGATAAGATTGTCGGCGGCGCCATACCCCGCAACTATGTCCCCGCCGTGGAGAAGGGGGTCAACGAGGCTATCCAGGAAGGGGTGCTGGCGCGCTACCCGGTAATTGACGTAAGGGCGACGGTCTACGACGGCAGCTTCCACCCGGTGGATTCCTCGGAGATATGCTTTAAGATTGCCGGGGCGGGGGCGTTCAAGAAGGGCCTGGCCGAGGGGCAGCCCATCCTGCTGGAGCCGATAATGAATATTGAGGTTACTGTCCCCGAGGACTACACCGGGGATATTATCGGCGACCTGAACACCAAGCGGGCGCGGGTGCAGGGGATGAACCCGGGGGGTGGCTATAACGTCATCGAGGCTCAGGTGCCGCAGGCCGAGATTTTGCGCTATTCCATCGACCTGAAATCAATCACCCAGGGGCGGGGCAGCTATAAGGCCAGCTTCAGCCACTATGAAGAGGTGCCTGCCCATATCGCCGAGAAGATCATCGCCGCGCATCAGGCGGAAAAAGCCGCTTAAATCAGGTAGACCTTATCTCCTGCCGCATAAAGACCACGTAGCTGATGGCGAAGCAGATAGCGGTTAAGGCGATCAATGCTGTGAGCTGGGGCCAGACGATAAGCAAGCTCTGGTCCAGAGACAGGGGGTTGGCCAGCATCGAGCTGGTGGTGGTAGAGGTTAAGAGCCCATATCCTCTCCATATTGGGATGAGGAGCACCTGCGTCGCCTCTTGGAAGAGGAAATAGGGGGAGATGCGGGCTATCATCAACTGTACGCCTATGGAATTGCTTACTGCGGGCACGAAGAAGCTGATGTAGGGGTTGAAAATAGAGGCGGGGATACCGAACAATATCCAGATAGCCATCGGGAAGAGCAGGGAAACAGCCAGATTGCGGAAGAGCACCGAAAAGAGGATAGCCAGCCCCATCCAGAAGGCGCCGTAGATAACCGCCGCGATGAAGTAGATAAAGATTCTGATGATTTCCTCGGCGCCGGGGGGCACGCCGATCATCCTCAGGCCGTAGCCGCCAACGATGAGTATGATAGCCCCTATCATGATGGCCATAGTAACTATGCCCGCCAGGAACTTGCCGTTGATGACGCTGTCCCGGTAGATGGGCTGGGAGAGGATGCGGTTAAGCGTGCCGCTGGAGCGCTCGCCGTTTATGGCGTCGAAGCCCAGGGCGATACCGATTATGGGCACGAGCAGGGCAATGAATACGGTTAGCGAAGGTAAGTCTTCACCAGTGGTGAACAGTTTAATGAAAACGGGTCCGGGGTCGATTGACGCCTCACGGATGCCGCTGTAGGCGGCATAGATGGCGACGGCGCTGGCGATAAATACCAGCAGAAAGAGGATGAAACACCTTACGCTGGTGAAGTAGTCAGCCAGTTCTTTGCGCAGGATGGTCAGCATTTATTCAATCAGCCTCGTGAAAATACTTCATATAGATATCGTCCAGGGAAAATTCCTCGATTTTGACCTGGGTTAAAGCTACGCCGCTTTGCACCACCGCTTTGGAAATCTCTGCCCGCAGGTCGGCGTCGGTGGTTATGTGCAGCACGTTGCCCTTGGCTTCTACCTTGCGTACTCCCTTAATCTTTTTAATCACCTTGACCAGCTGTGGGCTGGGCTCGGCGGTTTCCACCTCTATCCGGAAGCGGCCTTCAGCCAGGGCATCTCGGCCCAGTTCGTCCAGGTTGCCTTGGATCACCATTTTGCCCTTGGAGAGTATGCCGATGCTGTGGCAGACCCGCTGTACTTCGTAGAGGCGGTGTGAGGAAAAAACCACCGTCGTGCCCATCTTAGGCAGGTTGCCTATCAAATCTATAATCTGGTTGATGCCTTCGGGGTCGAGCCCAGCGGTGGGCTCATCGAGGAAGGCCACCTTGGGCTTTTTGACCAGCACGTCGGCGATGCCTAAGCGCTGCTTCATGCCTCGGGAGAACTTGTTCACCGTCTTGTCGCCGATATCGCCTAGGCCCACCGATTTCAACGCCTCTTCGATGAGAGGCTCGGACTCGACTGAGCCGATGTTATTTAGTTCGGCGATGAACCTGAGGTTTTCCCGGGCGGTGAGGGTTTCGTAGAAGCCTACCTTTTCCGGCAGATAGCCCGCCAGGCGCTTTACCTTGAGCGGTTCACGTGTAGAGTCGAAGCCGTAGATTTTGGCCGTGCCTGATGCTGGCTCGGTCAGCCCCAGCAGCATGAGGATGGTGGTGGTCTTGCCGGCGCCGTTGGGTCCGAGCAGCCCGAACACCTCGTTTTCAGCGACCTGGAGGTTGAGGTGGTCGACCACGGTGACCTTGTCATACTGCTTGGTCAGGTCCTCGGTCTTAACTACAATTTTTTTAGCCATATTCTACCGTCGGCCGAAGCGCATGAAGATAACGGCCAGTCCCACGATTACCAGTGCGATGATGCCGATGCCCACCCATCCCCAGACAGCGGACGTCTTTACGGTAACCCTGATTTCCAGGCTGTCCGAAGCCTGCGTGCCCGCTGCCCGGACGATGATTTCGTAGTCACCGGCGATGGCGTCAGCGGGCGTCTTGATGTTCATCTCTACGGTCTGGAAATTGCCCGCCGTCAGGGAGTTTATGTTGGTTAGGGAGAGTTCAACCGTCCACCCCTTCGGTTTATTGGTGGAGAGGCTGATATTGTCGATATCGCCGGTGCCGTTGTTGGCTACGGCCAGCGTGAAGTAGTTATCCTTACCCGCCTGGGCCGTGGTGCTGAGGACACCGTCGGGCGTGGTCAGGTAGAGGGTGTAGCTAGGGGGTACAGAGGTTACCAACACCGTGAACTCGATGGTGCTGGTGAGGTCGCCCGAGCTTGCCCCCACCGTTATCGTGTATTCGCCCACTTCGGGGGTGACGTAGGCGACAGGGGTAGCGGTAACGACTATCTGCTCTACGCTAGCTTCCTCGCCCTCCCCTGGAGGCTCCATCCTTATATCCAGTATCTGTCGGTCACGGGGATAGGAGGGGGTAATCGAGAGCGTCCAGTCGGCGGGTCCCGTAGCCGTCAGGTCAAAGACCCGCGCCACATCCCCCGTATAGTTCAAGTCGATAGTGAAATTGACGCTGTTCCCTGAGACTATCTCCACCTTGTAAGAGTCAGCGGTAAGCTCGATGGTGGCGTCATCGTCCTGAGCTAGGACGGGGCTTAAGGGGAGAAGAATCATTAAACAGACCACTAAGATGCCGAAAGCTAACAGTCTTCTTTTCATCGTTTTGCCCCCTTGGCTAAATTGTTTCGTATCATAGCAGAGCCGCCAGCGGGTATCAAGTGATTGCCGTCACGGTTTTAATCGGCCAGCAGTTTTTTGACCTTCTCGGTGAAGGCGGGCAGCGCCTTCTTCCAGTCGCCGACCACGCCAAAACGGGCTTCCCGGAAGATATTGGCTTCGGGGTCTTTGTTGATGGCGACTATGGTCTTGGAGCCGGAGCAGCCTGACATATGCTGGCTGGAACCGGAAAGGGCGACGGCGATATAGAGCTCGGGAGCCACAATCTTTCCGGTAAGGCCTATCTGGGCGCCCGCAGCCACCCATTCGTTGTCGCAGGGCGGGCGGGTGGCACCTACCGCGCCTTTGAGAAGCTTGGCTAATTCCTCTAGCTGGACGAAGCCCTCGGCGCTGCCGATGCCCCGGCCGCCGCAGACAATGACCTCGGCGTCTTCCAGCTTGATACCCTCCATCTTTTCCGCCACCTTCTCCAGCACCTTGGTCCTTATCTTCGACGGGTCGAGTCCGGCGTCAATCTTGACCACCTCGCCTTTTCGGGAGGCATCGGGCTCTAAGGGCGTCATCGCCTTGGCCCTGACGGTGGCTATCTGGGGAAAAGAATCGGTGACGAAAACAGCCTGAGCGTTGCCGCCGTAGACGGGCTTGGTCTGCAGTAATTTCTTCGAACCGGGGTCTATATCCAGCTCCAGGCAGCCCAGAGAGGCCGCTGTCTTGAGCCGGAAGGCCAGCGCCGGCGCCAGGTTACGCCCCAGTGAGGTCTGACCCAATAATATAATCTGGGGTGGTGCCTGCCCGACTACCTTTTCCATAACTGCCAGGTAAGCGTCGGTCTGGAAGTCCTTGAGCTGGGCATCATCGACGACGTAGACCTTGTCAGCGCCGTAGGCGATAGCTTCTTTAGCCAGCTCGGCTATGCCGCTGCCGATCACTACCGCCGCCAGCTCCTGCCCCAGGTCGTCGGCCAGCTTGCGGCCGCAGCCTAAAAGCTCGGTGGCGATGGTTGCCAGTTTGCCTTCTTTGGTTTCACAATAGATGAGAACGCCTTTATTTTCAGCCATTGTCCTACTCCTATAATACCTTTACTTCGCGTAGTTTTGCCGCCAGGTTAGCCGCCGCTTCTTCGGGGCTTTCGCCCTCGATAATCTCACATTTGCCTTCACGCACGGGCTGGAAGAGTTTCTGCAGCTTGATGTGCCGACCCTGAGCGCCTATCTGGGAGGTTTCGACACCGATGTCGGCGGGCTTCCAGATGATGGGTTCAATTTTCTTGGCGCCCATGATGCCCTTGATGGTGGGGTAGCGGGGCTCGCCGATTTCGTTGCTGACGGTAACGACGCAGGGCAGGGAGACCTCGACGACCTCGTAGCCGTCGTCGGTGATACGTTCCAGCTTGGCCTTGCCGTCGGCGGACTCTATCTTCTTGACCAGGGTGACGCTGGGCAGCCCCAATATCTCGGCGATACCCGAACCGACCTGACCCGCGTTCCAGTCGGAGGCCTCGCGGCCGCAGAAGATGATGTCGTATTCGCCTATCTTCTTGATGGCCATGGCCAGGGCGTAGGCGGTGGACCAGCTGTCGCCGCCGTCGAAGGCTTCGTCTTCCAGTAAAACCAGTTCATCGGCACCCATGGCCAGCGGTTTCTTGACGATGTCGCGGAGCTGGTTGGTGCCCAGGCTTAAGGCGGTTATCTTGCCGCCCTGGGCGTCCTTAATCTTGAGCGCCGCCTCGACGCCGTATTCGGCGTAGGGGTCGATTACGGGCGATACCCCCTGGGGAGGCACCACCTTGTTGCTGGCCGCGTCAATCTTGAAGCTGGCGGGGGGCGCTTCGGGGTCGATTACTTGCTTGATGCAGACAATCATATTCATAAAGCTCTATTCCTCCTGATTATTAAGGGCTTGGAAAGTCCAACTAAATAATTTAGCATCGGGGCTTGAGCAGTGTCAAGGCGAGGCGGGGGGTACGTCGATATCGATGATAATGCCCTCGCATTTAACGGGGACTTCGAGGATGTCTTGGGGGTTTTGCTTGATTATCTCCCGGCCGCCGACATCACCGCTTAAACGGGATAGCTGTGCCTGGTATTTACGGTCGAAGATGAGGGGGTGGCCCCTCTGCTTCCTGTAGGTAGGTATGGCGATGCCCTTATTATTACTACCGAAGGCGTCAATCAAACGGTTGATGGTGGGACTGTCGACGTAGGGCTGGTCGCCGAGGACGAGCATGACTGCCTGCGCTTGGCGGTCAACGAATCTCAGTCCAGCGGCGATGGAGGAGCCCATCCCCTTTCGGTAGAGCGGGTTGACTACCACCTTGACGGGGCGACCCGAAAGCCTTTTCGTTATCTCTTCGGCTTTGTGCCCCAGCACCACGATGACCTCGGCCACCGTTGAGTCGAGTAGGTTTTTCAGGGTCTGTTCCAGAATAGTGCTTTTGCCCAGCGGCATCAGCTGCTTGAGTTTGCCCATGCGGCTGGACTTGCCCGCCGCCAACACTATCGCCGAGACTGGGCTCGCCTCCATTTATTTGGCCACCTTTTCTCTAGCCAAACTAAGGCTTACCACCCGTTCGATGCCGCTTAAATCAGTTAAAATCTCTATAGCGCCGTTGGGGAAAATGCTCTTGAGCAGAGTTGTTATCGTCTGGCTTTGACCTTGGCCTATCTCCAGCAGCATCGAGCCGCCGTCGGCGAGTTTATCCTTCGCCTGTCGACATAGCTTGGCTATCATTTCCGCACCCTCGGCGCCGCCGTCGAGGGCGAGCCTTGGCTCAAAGTTGGGGTTTAGCTCTGACTCATTGACATAGGGAAGGTTGGCCACGATAAGGTCAACGGCTTCAGGCAAAGGCTCCAGCATATCGCCCGGTAATAAAATAACCTTGTCGGCTACATCATATCGCTGACAGTTTGCTCTGGCTACCTCAAGGGCAGGGGTGGAGATATCAGTGGCGTAGATTTTGGCCTGGGGTAGTTCCAGTGCCAGACTTATGGCAATAGCACCGCAGCCTGTGCCGATGTCGGCGATGGTATGCCGTTGACGTTCGTGCGCCAGTTTCAGTACTGTTTCCACAAGCAGCTCGCTCTCAGGGCGGGGGATAAGGGTATTTTGGTTGACCTGGAATTCCCGCCCGTAAAATTCGCGATGGCCGACAATATAGGCGGTCGGCTCGCCGTTTAGGCGCCGCTCGACTAATTCTCTAAATGCTTTTTCTTCTTCAGGGCTTAGTTCACGTTCGGGGTCAATGTATAGCTGCGTGCGATTTATCTTCAAGACGTGCCGCAGCAGCAGCTCGGCTTCCAGGGAGGCATCTTCGATGGCGTTTTGGGACAGGACAGTACGACCGTGTTTTAGGGCTGTGGCAAGCTTCACGCCAGCTGCCTTTCCAGCTGTTTGGCCTGCTCGCTGGCGGCCAGCGTATCGATAAGCTCGTCGAGCTCACCGTCCATGATGTGGGGCAGGTTGCGCAGGTTCTTGTCCAGGCGGTGGTCGGATAGGCGGTCCTGGGGGAAGTTATAGGTCCTTATCTTTTCGGCGCGGTCGCCCGTGCCCACCTGGGAACGGCGTTGCTGGGTGATAGCGGCTTCCTGCTTGGTGCGCTCAATGTCCAGGAGACGGGCGCGGAGCACGGACATCGCCTTGTTGCGGTTGCGGAGCTGGGAGCGTTCGTCCTGGCAGGTGCTGACCATGCCGGTGGGGAGGTGGGTGATACGCACGGCGGTGGCGACCTTGTTTACATTCTGCCCCCCCGCCCCGCGGCTGTGATAAAAGTCTATTTTAAGGTCGTCGGGGTTAATGTCCACCTCCACCTCATCAGCCTGGGGGAGGACAGCCACCGTCGCTGTCGAGGTGTGTAGCCTTCCCGAGGACTCAGTAACGGGCACCCTTTGTACGCGGTGGACGCCTCTTTCGTACTTGAGACGGCTGAAGGCGCCCTTGCCCCTGACCTCAAAGATAATCTCCTTGAAGCCACCGATGCCGCTCTCGTTGCTGTCGATAACATCCACCTCCCAGCCCTTGGACTGGGCGTAGCGGGAATACATGCGGAAGAGATCGGCGGCGAACAGTCCGGCTTCATCGCCGCCAGCGCCGGCCCTAATCTCCATAATGATGTCGCGCTCGTCTTTGGCGTCCTTGGGCAGCAGGGCCAGCTTCAATTCTTCTAGCAGGCTTTCCTGCTGAGATTCGAGCTTGGCTATCTCCTGCTTAGCCATGGCGGCCATCTCTTCGTCAAGTTCACCTTCGAGCATAGCCTTGGTGTCTTCCAGCTGCTTGGTGGTCGCCTTATATTTGCGGTAGCTGACGACAATATCCTCAAGGCCCGCGCGTTCCTGAGCCAGCGATTGCACCTTCTTCAGGTCGGTGGCGACTTCGGGCTGAGCGATTTGCTTATTTAGCTCTTCGTAGCGTTTTTCTATTTTTTCCAGTCTGTCCCACATAGTTAGACTCCGATGAAAATTATAACACAGGGGTGGGGGGTGCTCAAATTAAGAGTTATGCTCCACCTTGTTTGGCGAAGGTTGTTTTGTCAGAGCATCTTGACAGGCGGTAGTTGCGATTGTATTATCTATCTCCCCAGATACAATATGCTGGTCAAAAATATCTTAAAAAGGAGGCGAAAAATGGCAGAGAAGAAAAAGGGGATGTCCAAGACGCAGAAGGTCCTCGGCTATATTGGTATGGCCGCCTTCAGCTTCGGTATTGTGTTTGCGATAATCTACGGAGTCGTTTCTCGGGACAACGCTAACGTAATCTTGGCACTGGTCATTCTAGGCATCGTTGTTGGCTTCCTGAACATTACCAGAAGGGAGATGGCTCTGCTTCTCCTCACTGCTGTCGCCCTCATCGTGGTGGGCAAAGCTAGCTTTTCCCCACTGAATGACTTGGCGGACGGGCTCGGCACAAGTCTTAATGGCATTGTGAGCTATTTAGCTGTCTTCATGGCCCCGGCTGCCGTCATCACCGCTGTCCGTGCCATCTGGGCCGTGGCCCGCCCTGGGGACTAGCTACTAACTAAAGTATGCTATCAAGTGATAGGACGAGCAAGCGGGCTGGGGGTTTGTACCCTTTAACCCTCTGATTCTTTGGGGAGTTACGCCCCGCTCTAGTGAGTAGAGGCCATCCCGTAACGCCGATAAAGCATCGGCATATCTATGTTGTGGTGCACCAGGTTCTTATTGCTGCCAGAGGTAGGCTTCGGATAGGAGTCCCTGGGCTTGACTTTCGAACCGTCACTCCTTATCCCGTAACGTCGGTAAAGCATCGGCAGGTCTACGACGTGGTGCGCCACATTGACTTTGGTATCATAGCGAATCTGCCAGCCTAAGGGACTGTTAACCTCCAGGCTGCGACTGCCTTCGTATTGCCAGGGAAGCAGGTGGCCCGCGCTCCGGGCATAGAGCCTTACCTCCCCCGGGATGCCGGGTCCGCCGACAACGTGGTCAGCGGAGCGCTTGAACCAATCATCGGGCGTCTCTAGGAGGAAGTTGTCGGGGCCGGCCTTGAGTTCTTGAGATAAATGGTGCGCGGTCAATAAAAGCGCCACACCAAATGGTGTGGTAAATGGCTCTGGTAGGGCGACCAGACCGATTCCCAGGTACTTTAGAAGCCTGACATTAGTTCTAGTTTGAATCATGTATATCCTGGCTGGTCTATATCCAATGCCAGCGATTCCCAATCAATCCCTTAAGTATAGGCGAATAGAGATAAAATGTAGCGGTTTTTTCGAGCATTGTCAAGTGGTCTTTCTCGGGGGTGTTTAAGAGGGGCGTAGCCCCTCTTTACCATAAAAGGGCGGAGGGTGGGAATGGAAAACTAGCTCCCCGTATTTCACATTTGATGATTCGTTATCACTATGTTATATTTGATGGTTCGCTATCACTATGACTCAAGATTCAAACTCCGATTCTGAAGCTAGGAAAGAGATATCCGTCTCGGAGGCGGCCAGTCCGCCTTCATCCTCTACTAAAAAGGTCGGCACCTTTGAGTCGCTGCGCTTTCCGAACTTCCGCCCGTTATTAATTGGTGGCGTCTTTGCCAATGCCACCCAGTGGATACAACAGGTAATTTTAAGCTGGCTTGTTTACGACTTGACGGGCTCGGGTACTCTATTGGGGTCTATTACCCTGGTCTCGTCGGCGGCATCTCTGTGTATGTTGCTGTCTATAGGCTTTCTGTTGGATTACTTTAACCGCCGCAAGCTTATGATGACGGAGACTGGTTGCATTTTTGTTCTTACCCTAGCCCTTGGTTGCCTGCTGATTACCGGCCACTCTCATATTTCGTTCCTTTTCATCTTTGCCTTCATATTCGGCTTGGTACAAATCCTTGACTTGAACGTACGGCAGGTTCTAGTCTTTGACCTGTTGCCCCGTCCTCAGGTTCCCGGTGCCATGACGCTTAACCAGACAGGATGGAGTCTGATGCGAGTGCTGGGGCCATCAATAGGAGGACTTTTACTGGTCGGGTTTGGTGCCGGGGGTAGTTTTTTCGTTCTGGGTGGTATCTATATTCTCATCATCATCACCATTACCCAAATGAGGTTGCCGGAGCGGAAAAGGGGCGTAGTCCAGAGTTCTCCGTTTAAAAACATTAGAACCGGCCTGGCTTACTTGGCCAAGGAACCAGTTACCAAAATATTTACCCTGATTGGAATTATCATGCCCATACTGGTCATTCCGATATTTGTCATCCTGCCCCCCATCTATGCTGTGGAGGTCTTTGGCGATACATCCGGTAGGGTGTTGGGATTCCTGATGGCGTCGGTGGGTGTGGGCGGTATTATTGGTGGGATCGTCACTGCCTATCTGAGGCGGTTGGAACACTGGGGACGTTTGCAGCTTGCCTCACTGTTTCTGCTCAGTTTATCGTTAATGGCTTTTGCCTTTAGCTCATCATTACCGGTAGCCTTAGCACTCCTGGCGCTGGCGGGGTTTTTTGAGATTATCTTCCTCACCATGAACCAGGTCATGATTCAACTCTCCATATCGGACAGTTTGAGAGCTCGAGTAATCGCCGTTGTCAGCTTGACCTGGATACTTTCACCCCTGGGCAATTTAATGGCCGGGGCTGGGTCTGACCTGCTGGGGGGCCCAAAAACTATTACCATCATCCTTGCTGGCGCCGCCGCGGTTATAGTTGTTCTTATTTTCCTTTTCTCTCCGACCGTGCGCAACTACCGGTTAAGCCAGGGAATTAAATCACACTGAGATATTAAAAAAAGTGGCTCCCCGAGTAGGACTCGAACCTACAACCTAGCGGTTATTGGCTCCAAGTCGAAATTTTATAACTATATTTTTCAAGCCTGAGATTTGTTGACTGTTCACTGGGGAAGTAATAAAATCAGGGTGTCGGTTGACCTAGTGTATTGACACCCTGATTCTCTTATAAAGTCCCCACTAGGGACGGCTTTCTAGCTTTGGTGAGCCGTGTTGGATTCGAACCAACGACACCCTGATTAAAAGTCAGGTGCTCTTCCTCTGAGCTAACGGCCCATAGCTACACTCATTCTAACCCAAAGCACTAGCTGAAAACAAGCAAATCAGGCCACAGCCCCATAGGCATCGACGAGCATCGTGTTTGTTCATTCCTATTATGGGGCTGTGGTGTCAATGTCATTCCCTCGTCATGCTGGTAATGAGGAATAATCAATGGTATTATTGCCAGCAGCGCTATGCCTTTCTGGCAGAGTGAAGGGGGGAAGGAGCTTATTATGAAGTTAGGATTGGTCTATGATCCTGTTTACTTGGAGCATGACACAGGGCAGCATGTGGAGAACTTTCGAAGGCTGGAGCAGGCAATGGGGGTGCTGGAGGGGAGTGGCGTTAAGCAACAATTGACTACTATTAAACCTGAGCCGGCTTCGGTGGAGGAGTTATTGATGGTGCATTCCGAAGAACATATTTCTCGCGTTGAGAGCATGGCTGCAGCTGGCGGAGGCTGGCTAGATCCTGATACGGTAACCTCGCCGGCTTCCTACAGGGTAGCACTCTATGCTGCTGGCGGTCTCATCAAGGCGGTGGAGGCGGTGATGGGTGGGGAGGTGAACAGCGCCTTCGCTCTGGTCAGGCCACCAGGGCACCATGCTACTCAAGTCAGAGCGATGGGTTTCTGTCTATTTAACAACATTGCTATTGCGGCCAAGTATGCCTTGAATAACTATGGCCTTGACAGGATACTCATCATTGACTTTGACGTCCATCATGGTAACGGGACTCAGGAGACCTTCTATGGCGAG
>DAOULR010000005.1:0-46346 GCA_034419075.1 Dehalococcoidales bacterium
ACCTTAGTGTATGTGGTCAGCAAAAGTGGGACAGTTCAGGCAATTGAGTTAATGTGTAAATTGTCAGGGGAAATGGGACACAATTGAAGGAATTGTTAATGAACGCTTAGGGGTTGCTCCTGCGGCAACTGGCTAAAGAGCTAGGAGTAAGCCACTCATATCTTTCACAGGTCAAACACGGTAAGCGTCCTGCCGGTGTAAAATTGGCTAGCAAAATGGTAAGCAGTAGTAAGCAAAGTGGTAAGCAATATGATAAACTAATTACTGACTCTTTATATGGGGAAGTGTCGGAATTGGCAGACGAGCATGATTTAGGATCATGTGCCGCAAGGCGTGGGGGTTCAAATCCCCCCTTCCCCAGTTAACAGGAGGGCGAGATGCGCGACCTTTCCGTGTTCAAGAAGTTCAATTTCAAGAGGCCACCGGTGGCTATCAAGTACCTGCTCAACAAACCCAAGGGCATCAAGAAACTGGACAAGACGCTGGCCTTTTGCGAGATGCTTCCCGAAGCCCAGAAGGGCACCCCCTTCTACGCCACCAAGGATGACTTCGAGTGCGTGGGGCCATTGGTGCTGGGCATGGAGGAGCCCAACCCCATCTTCGAAAGCGGGCAGCTGGGCGCCCCGCTGGGGCTTTTCAAGGAGGCTCGCGCCAACCGCCGCATCTATCCCCCCATTCCCCGCCTGGAGAGGGGCACCTGCAGATATGTCGTCTTCGCCCCGCTGGATAAGATGAATTTCGAGCCCGATGTAATAGTCTTTACCGCCGACCCGACCCAGGCCGAAGTCCTGCTGCGGGCGCACAGCTATACCACCGGCAAGACCTGGAAGGCACAGGGCTCGACCGTTATCGGCTGCGCCTGGCTCTTCATCCAGCCCTACCTCACCGGCGAGCTGAACTTTACCGTAACCAACCTCAACTCGGGCTGGAACTCAAGGCAGGTCATGCCCAAGGGGCTGATAATACTGACCATCCCCTACGACCTGCTGCCCATGATAACGGCCAACCTGGAGGAGATGGAGTGGGTGCCCAAAGATTACCTCGAGGGCCGGGACGCCCACAACAAGCGCTTCCAGGAGGTAGCCGAAGCCGCCATTAAGGACTATGAGGCCAGCGGCTGAGGCCGGGAGTCAAATCCGGGGGTTAATACCATGGCTAAGAAACACGTCGCCGGCAGAAAAGCCGGCAAGGTAATGCTTTATGCGCTGAGCACCTGCGTATGGTGTAAAAAAACCAAAAGGCTGCTCAACGAGCTGGGCGTGGAGTACGACTATACCGACGTCGACCTGCTGGGCGGGGCGAAAAGGGAAGCGGTTATGGATACGGTAAAGAACTACAATCCGTCCCGTTCCTTCCCCACTCTGGTGATAGACGATAAAAAGACCATCCTCGGCTTTAATGAAGAAGAGATACGCGAGGCCCTTAGCTAATGAACGTGCAGAGCAAAATAGCACCGGCCGAGGTGAACCAGCTCTACGAGAGGCTGAAGCGAGAGGCGGAGTCGGTCGGCTACAATCTCAATCCCGATGCCGATATCACCAAAGAGCTGGTGAAGGGACTGCTTATCAATGAAAAGAGGTACGGCTACCGGGCCTGCCCCTGCCGCCTGGCTTCGGGCAAGAAAGAGGCCGACCTCGATATCATCTGCCCCTGCGATTACCGCGACCCCGACCTGAGCGATTATGACAGCTGCTATTGCGGGCTTTACGTATCCAGGGCGGTGGTGGAGGGCAAAAAAGAGATAGGCTCCATTCCGGAACGGAGACCCCCTCCCGAAAAAAGGAGAGAAATGAAGTCTAAAGCCCCTAAAAAATCGGCTTTAGCCCCGGCTCTGCCCGTCTGGCGCTGCAAGGTCTGCGGCTATTTGTGTGCCAGGGAAGAACCGCCGGAGGTATGCCCGATATGCAAGGCTAAAAAGGAGCGTTTCGAGCGCTTCCTTTGAGCCCCGAACCGTTATTGAGGAGAGATAAAGCCATGAAAGTGACTAACTATACCGATACCAAGCCCACAAAAGAACTTCCCGGGGTACTAAAGCGTGAGGTTATCACCGCCCGCGACGGCGCCCCCAATTTCTGTATGCGGGTCTTTGAGGTCGAGCCGGGTAGCTCCACCCCCAACCACTCCCACCCCTGGGAGCACGAGGTCTTTGTACTCTGGGGAAAAGGGGTGGTGAGGGGTGAGGAGGGCGAAAGCGAAATCGGCGAGGGCAGCGTCGTCTTCATCGCCCCCAATGAACAGCACTGCTTTATCAACACGGGCCAGACAGTGCTCCGTTTCGTCTGCCTCATCCCGATTCAGGATTAATCAGCGATTTTAGCCCACTTTTTATAAAATCGCCCCAAAGGGACTTGACAAAAGTCCACAATAGTGGTATAGTGATAGATTGTTATTATGCCTCTCCAATTTTCACCTTGCTAAGCCTTTGGGCTAACCACAGGTATGACTTTGGGTCGAACTACATCATCAAGAATTTAACCGCTTTGCAGGCGTTGGGTAGAGCAAGAAACGGATTATATGCCAACAGAGAACATTGAGCATAAGGTGCCTCCTGTTCCCAGGAAGTCCTACGCCAGTCTGCCCCAGATTCTAGAGGTACCTAATCTAATTCAGGTTCAGACCGATTCCTTCCGCTGGTTCCAGGAGAAGGGGCTGCGCCAGTCGCTGGAGGAAATATCCCCTATTGAGGATTTCACCGGCAACCGCCTGGCGCTCAGCTTCGTGGATTATGAATTCCGCGAGCCCCACTACACCGAGCAGGAGTGCCGCCAGAAGGACATGACCTACTCGGCACCGCTCTACGTCAGGACGCAACTGCTGGTCAAGGAAACCGGCGAAATCAAGGAGCAGGACCTCTTCTTCGGCGACATCCCCCTGATGACGGCCAAGGGCACCTTTATCACCAGCGGCGCCGAGAGGGTGGCCGTAAGCCAGCTTTTGCGCTCGCCGGGTGTCTATTTCACCTTGGAAGAGGACGCCACCAGCGGCCGCTCCCTCTGCCACGCCAAGCTGATTCCTTCCCGCGGCGCCTGGCTGGAGTTCGAGACCAGCAACCGCGATGTAATCTCGGCCAAGATTAACGGCAAGCGTAAGATTCCCATCACCACCCTGATGCGTGCCATCGGTTACAGCAATGAGGAGAAGCTGCTGGACATGTTCGCCAGCGAGGACAACGCCCCCGACCACCAGTTCATCAAGGCGACCATGGACCGCGAGCCTTCGGTCAAGGACGAGCCCGAAGCCCTGCTCGATATTTATAGAAAGCTGCGCCCGGGCGACCCGCCCAATATCGATAACGCCAAAAAGCTGATAAAGAACCTATTTTTCGACCCCCTGCGCTACGACCTGGGGGAAGTGGGGCGCTATAAGCTCAACAAGCGCCTGAAGCTTGATATCGCCGAAGACACCCGCGCCCTGACCAAGGAAGACATCGTCGAGATTGTCAGGCACATCATTATGATTAATAACGGCTTCGATAACCCCGACGATATCGACCATCTGGGCAATCGGCGGGTGCGCACTGTCGGCGAGCTGATTCAGAACCAGTTCCGCATCGGACTCCTGCGGCTGCAGCGTGTGGTCAGGGAGAGAATGAGCATCATCGGCGCCGATGCCGCCACCCCCAGCGTCCTGGTCAACATCCGCCCCGTGGTGGCGGCGGTCAGGGAGTTCTTCGGCGGCTCGCAGCTATCGCAGTTTATGGACCAGACCAATCCGCTGGCCGAATTGACCCATAAGCGCCGCCTTTCGGCGATGGGGCCCGGTGGCCTATCAAGGGAACGGGCTGGCTTTGAGGTCCGCGACGTCCACTTTTCCCACTACGGTAGAATATGCCCTATCGAGACGCCTGAGGGGCCCAATATCGGTCTTATCGGTAGCTTAGCTACCTACGGGCGCATCAACCAGTACGGCTTTATCGAGACGCCCTACCGCCGCGTCATCAGCGAGCTGGACAATAACTCACCGGCGCTGGTGGGGAGGACAACACGGGAGGCCGTGACCAACGCCAAAGGCACCACCGTGGTCAAAGCCAGAACGGCTATTACCGACGCTATAGCCGCCAAGCTGGCCAAGCTTCCGGATTGTAAGATTAAGGTTGTTCCCTTCGTCTCCGACGAGGTCAGCTACATGACCGCCGACAAAGAAGATGAGTATATTATCGCCCAGGCCAACGCCCCCCTCGACGAGAGGAACCAGTTTGTCGAGGAGAGGATTGAGGCCAGATGGGGCGACCACTATATGCTGGAAACCCCCGACAAGATAGAGTACATTGACGTATCGCCCAAGCAGATAGTCAGCGTGGCCACCGCCCTGATACCCTTCCTGGAGCATAACGACGCTAACCGCGCCCTGATGGGCTCCAACATGCAGCGTCAGGCGGTGCCCCTGCTCCGGCCCGAGGCGCCCATGGTCTCCACGGGTATGGAGATAGAGGTGGCCAAGCACAGCGGACAGGTGCTCTTCGCCCAGAGGACCGGCGTGGTGAGCTCGGTGACCAGCTCCCAGATTGTGGTCACCACCGACAACAGCGAGAACGACGTCTACCCCCTGATGAAATTCGTCCGCACCAACCAGGGTACCTGCATCAACCAGAAGTCCGTAGTAAGCCAGGGCGACCGGGTGGAGGCGGGGCAGGTTCTGGCCGACAGCTCCGCCACCGAATACGGTGAGCTGGCGCTGGGGCAGAACGTGACCTGCGCCTTTATGAGCTGGGAAGGCTATAACTTCGAGGACGCTATTATTGTCAGCAACCGCCTGGTAGAGCAGGACAAGTTCGCCTCGATCCACATCGAGAAACACGAGGTGGAAGCCCGCGATACCAAGCTGGGCCCCGAAGAGATTACCCGTGACATACCCAATGTCGGCGAGGAGAGCCTGCGCGAGCTGGACGACGAAGGCATCGTGCGGGTTGGGGCCGAGGTGGGACCCGACGACATACTGGTGGGTAAGATTACCCCCAAGGGCGAGACCGAGCTCTCGGCGGAGGAGAAACTGCTGCGGGCCATCTTCGGCGAGAAAGCCCGAGAGGTCAAGGACACCTCGCTACGCGTGCCTCACGGCGAGTGGGGCAAGGTGATTAACGTCAAGATATTCTCCCGCGAGAACGGCGACGACCTGCCCGCTGGCGTCAACCAGTGGGTGCAGGTCTGGATTGCCCAGAAGCGCCGGGTCTCGGTAGGCGACAAGCTGGCGGGGCGGCACGGCAACAAAGGGGTCATTTCCATGATTGCGCCCGCCGAAGATATGCCCTTCCTTCCCGACGGAACACCGGTAGATATTATCCTTAACCCTATCGGCGTCCCCTCGCGAATGAATTTGGGGCAGGTGCTAGAAACCCATCTGGGCTGGGCCGCCCAATTGTTGGGCTTCCGGGCGATTACCCCCGTCTTCGACGGCGCCAGTGACGCCGCTATCGAAGACGCCCTGGCCCGAGCCTGGATTGCCCAGAGGAGCGGCGCCGTTAGCCTCAAGCCCGATAAAGACCACCCCACCCCGAAACTGGAAATAGCCATGGAATGGCTCAAAAAGAACGGCTATGACGGGGAAAAGGTTTTCAGCGATAATAACCCCGGCCAAGCCAAGGACGCCTGCCTCCGCCTCTGGCTGGAAGACATGGGCGTGAAAAGTAAAGGCCTTGATGCGGAGAAGCTGGCCGAAGCCATAGACAAGGTTAAAGCGGAACAAAACCTGCTCCCGCCCATCGTGGGCAAGGCCGTCCTCCGCGACGGGCGCACCGGCGAGCCCTTCGACCAGCCGGTCACGGTGGGCAACATCTACATGATGAAGCTCATCCA
Organism: Dehalococcoidales bacterium; assembly: GCA_034419075.1. Taxonomy (GTDB): domain Bacteria; phylum Chloroflexota; class Dehalococcoidia; order Dehalococcoidales; family BS750m-G39; genus E44-bin88. Next base: position 5,793 of record DAOULR010000005.1, read on the forward strand.
CCTGGTTGAGGACAAGGTGCACGCCCGTTCCACCGGACCATACTCCCTTATCACGCAGCAGCCGCTGGGCGGCAAGGCTCAGTTCGGCGGGCAGCGTTTCGGCGAGATGGAGGTATGGGCGCTGGAAGCCTACGGCGCCGCCCATAACCTGCAGGAAATCCTGACCATCAAGTCGGACGACGTCACCGGTAGAGCCAAGACCTACGAAGCTATCGTCAAGAACGAGGATATTCTCCAGCCCGGCGTGCCCGAATCCTTCAAGGTCCTGGTCAAGGAGCTGCAAAGCCTGGGGCTGGCTATTGAGGTTATCAACGAAGAGGAGAGAGCCAGCGCCGAGGCAGCCAAGGAAGCCGCCGAAGGCGAAGCGGAGGGTGAAGAAGCCGAAATGCCCAAACTGGAAGCCGCCGTCGGTACTGGCGAAGAAGGCGAAGCCCCTAAGGCTGAGGCTGCTGAAGAGGAAAAGGCTGAAGCTGAGGCTGTTGAAGAAGCCGAAGCCCCCAAAGCGGAGGCAGAGCCCACCGAAGAAGAAGTCGAAGCCCTTAAAGCTAAACTGGAGGCTGAGGCCGCCAAGGGAAAACCCAAAGCCAAGAAGGCAAAGGCTGAGGCCGAAGAAGAAGCCCCCAAAGCGGAAGCAGAGCCTGAGGACACCGAAGCCCTCCAGGCCAAACTGGAGGCTGAGGCCGCCAAGGGAAAACCCAAAGCCAAGAAGGCAAAGGCTGAGGCCGAAGAAGAGGCCCCCAAAGCAGAGGCAGAGCCTGAGGACACCGAAGCCCTCCAGGCCAAACTAGAGGCTGAGGCCGCCAAGGGAAAATCCAAAGCCAAGAAGGCAAAGGCTGAGGCCGAAGAAGAAGCCCCCAAAGCGGAGGCAGAGCCTGAGGACACCGAAGCCCTCCAGGTCAAACTAGAGGCCGAGGCCGCCAAGGGAAAACCCAAAGCCAAGAAGGCAAAGGCTCAAGATAGTAAAGACGAGCCAGAGGTAAAAGATTAAATGCTGGAAGTTAACGATTTTGACGCTATCCGTATCTCGCTGGCTTCGCCCGAGCAGATTAGAAGCTGGTCTTACGGCGAGGTCACCAAGCCCGAGACGGTCAACTATCGCACCCTGAAACCGGAGAGGGACGGGCTTTTTTGCGAGCGCATCTTCGGTCCCACCAAGGACTTCGAGTGCTACTGCGGTAAATACAAGAGGATACGCTACAAGGGCGTTATCTGTGACAAGTGCGGTGTCGAGGTCGCCCGCGCCAAGGTAAGACGCGAGCGCATGGGGCACATCGAGCTGGCCTGCCCGGTGAGTCACATCTGGTTCGCCAAAGGGATACCCAGCCGATTGGGGCTGCTTCTTGACCTTTCACCGCGCAGCCTGGAACGCGTCCTCTACTTTTCCCACTATATTATTACCTCCGTAGACGAAGAGGCGCGCCAGGAAGCCATCAAGCAGCTGGAGGAAAACTACCTGCAGCAGGCGGAAGCCAAACAGAACGAGGTTGATGCCGCCATTGCCGAGATGGAAAAGCAGGGCGCCGAAGTAGAACAGATAAACAAGATGCGGCAGGGCCTGGCCGAGGAAAAGGCGCAAATGGAGGAGAAGCTCAGCGCCGATATCGAACAGCTGAGGGACCTGCGCAAGAACTCCCTGCTCACCGAGAGCCAGTACCTCGACCTGAACCAAAAGTTCGAGGCGGTCTTTAATGCCGACATGGGCGCTGAGGCTATTCTGCAGCTACTCAAGGACCTAAACCTTAACGAACTGCGCAAAGATCTTCTCATTGAGACGCGCTCCGCTTCGGGGCAGCGCCGCCGCAAGGCGGCCAAGCAGCTGCAGGTGGTGGAGGCCTTCCGCCGCAGCGGCAATAAGCCGGAGTGGATGATTCTGACCGTGCTGCCCGTGCTGCCCCCCGACCTGAGGCCCATGGTGCAGCTGGACGGCGGCAGGTTCGCCACCAGCGACCTCAACGACCTCTACCGGAGGGTCATCAACCGCAACAACCGCCTGCGCCACCTGCTCGAAATAGAGGCGCCGGCGGTTATCATCCGTAACGAGAAGAGAATGCTCCAGGAAGCGGTTGATTCACTCATCGATAACGGCCGACGGGGGCGGGCTATCTCGGTCAGCGGCAATCACAAGCTGAAGTCGCTCTCCGACATGCTGCGGGGCAAACAGGGGCGCTTCCGCCAGAACCTGCTGGGCAAGCGGGTCGACTACAGCGGACGCTCGGTTATCGTGGTCGGTCCGGAATTAAAGCTCAACCAGTGCGGCCTGCCCAGAAGGATGGCGGTAGAGCTGTTCAAGCCCTTTATCATGCGCCGCCTGATGGAGCAGGGGCTGACCCACAATATCAAGAGCGCCCGCCGTCTGGTGGAGAGAAACAAGCCCGAGGTCTACGACATACTGGAAGAGGTGGTCAAGGAGCAGCCCGTGTTGCTCAACCGCGCTCCCACCCTACACCGCCTCAGCATACAGGCCTTCGAGCCGGTGCTCATCGACGGCAGCGCCATACAGATACACCCGCTGGTATGTTCCGCCTTTAACGCCGACTTCGACGGCGACCAGATGGCCGTCCACGTCCCCCTTTCCAAGGCAGCGGTCAAGGGCGCCCGCGAAATCATGCTCAGCACCCATAATATGCTCCTGCCCAGCTCGGGCGAACCCATCGTGACCCCTACCCTGGACATGGTACTCGGCTGCTATTATTTGACCACGGTCATACCTGGGGCCAAGGGCGAAGGCACTATCCTGGGCAGCTTTGAAGAAGCCAAGCTGAGATACGAACTGGGCTACATCAACCTCAGGGCCGAAATTGAGGTCAGGAAAGCCCCCGAAAACGGCCAGAGGATTAAGACCAGCGTGGGGCGCATCATCTTTAACGAAGTACTGCCACCCCAACTGGGCTTTTACAACGAAAGCATCGATAAGTCGAGCCTGAAGCAGATTGTCACTGATTGCTATAAGCTCTTGAGCAACGAGGAGACGGCGGCGGTAGTGGACAGCATAAAACAACTGGGCTTCCGCTATGCCACCAAATCGGGTACGACCATCGCCATGAGCGATATCCAGGTCCCCTTAAGCAAGCCCAAGCTGCTGGAGGAGGCGGGGGAGAGGGTGGCTATTATCGAGAACCAGTACAACAAGGGTCTGATTACCGAGGACGAAAAATACAATAATACCATCGGCGTCTGGATGGAGACCACGGACAAGATTACCGATGTCATCTCCCAGACGCTGGACCGCTACGGCGGTATCTATATGATGGCCACTTCGGGAGCCAAGGGTAACATCTCCCAGATAAGGCAGATGGCGGGCATGCGCGGCCTGATGACCGACCCCGCGGGTAAAATCATCGACTTCCCCATTAAGTCGGGGCTGCGCGAGGGCCTGAGCGTGCTGGAGTATTTCATCTCCACCCACGGCGCTCGAAAAGGTCTGGCCGACACGGCGCTGCGGACTTCGGACAGTGGCTACCTCACCCGACGCCTTATCGACGTTGCCCAGGATGTTATCACCCGCGAAGAGGACTGCGGCACCACCGACGGCGTCTGGATAACGGAGCCGAAGCCAGGCGAACTGCTGCCGTCGCTAGCCGAGCGAATCGTAGGACGGCTGGCTGCCACCAAGGTGGTCAAGCCCAAGACCAAGAAGATAATCGTCGACCGTAACGAAGAAATCGACGAGGAGAAAGCGAAGGAGATTATTGACTCCGGCGTAACCAAGGTCCACGTGCGCTCACCCTTGAGCTGCCATTCCCGGCACGGAGCCTGCCAGCGCTGCTACGGGCGAGACCTTGCCCGCGGGAACCTGGTCGAACCCAACACCGCCGTGGGCATCATCGCCGCCCAGAGTATCGGCGAGCCAGGCACCCAGCTCACCCTGCGTACCTTCCACACCGGTGGGGTGGTGGGGCTGGATATCACCAGCGGTCTGCCCCGCGTGGAAGAGCTTTTCGAAGCCAGGCCGCCCAAGGGCCAGGCTATTATTTCAGAAATAGACGGCACCGCTGAGGTTGTTGATAGCGAAGAGGGTAAGTTGATAAAAGTGAGCAGCTTCGAGGTCTACCGCGACGAATACCCGCTGCCGAAAGGCTGGAAGGCCGCTGTGAAGAATGGGCAGGGGGTGGATATCGGCGCCGTGCTGGCCAACCCGCCCAAGCCGAAGAAAACCAAGACCAAGACTAAAGCCAAGGCTAAGGACAAGGATAAAGGCGAAGCCGAAGACGCCGAGCTGACCAGCGAAGATAAACCCATCCTGGCGCGCGTCGCCGGTGATGTATCTATAGAGGAAGAGCAGCTGGTTATCAGCTATATGGAGGAGCAGCAGCAGGAGTACGCCGTGCCCGCCAGCGCCCACATCAGGGTGCAGGACAAGGAACACATCAAGGCGGGGCAACAGCTCACCGAGGGTTCCATCAACCCGCAGGATATACTCCATATCCTAGGCAAGGAAGCCGCCCAGCAGTACCTGGTGGACGAGGTGCAGAAGGTCTACCGCTCCCAGGGTGTTAACATCAACGACAAGCACATCGAGGTTATCGTCCACCGCATGCTCTCCAAGGTACGTATTGATTCCTCGGGCGACACCGACCTGGTGCCCGGCGAGCTGATTGACATCTTCCGCTACGAGGACATCAACGCCAAGGTGCTGGCCGAGGGGGGCGAGCCCGCTACGGCGCACTCGGTGCTGATGGGCATAACCCGCGCCTCGCTCAATACCGACAGCTGGCTGGCGGCCGCTTCCTTCCAGGAGACGACCAGGGTGCTTACCGAGGCCGCCGTCAAGGGCGAAATCGACAGGCTGGTCGGGCTCAAAGAGAACGTCATTATCGGCAAGCTCATCCCCGCCCGCTCCCCGGTCTCCGAAGAGCCCGAACTGGAAGCTGTTGAGGAAGCACCCCAACTGGAGGGCGAGGAAATACCGAGTCTGGAAGCTGGGGAAGAAGCACCAACTATGGAAGCCAAGGAAGCACCGAGCGCGGAGGCCGCTGAAGAGACTGAAGAGACCAAGGAGACACCCGAAGCGAAAGCCGAGGAAGAGACTAAAGAGGCTGGAGAAGCCGAAGAACCTGAGGAAGCTGAGAAGACCAAGGACGATTAGGCATCCAGTCTTATTTCAAGATTAAAACGAGCCGCCCTTTTCGGGCGGCCCTTTCTTTTAGCTTGAATTATATGTGTTATAATGAATTAACCAGAGGAGAAAAACGATAGAGCGCATTGTTTCGGGTAAGCCCAAGACCGAGGATACCACCCTTGACACTAGCCTCCGCCCCCACCGCTTTGACGACTTTACCGGGCAGGACAAGGTCAAGGAAAACCTGAAGATAGCCATCGCCGCAGCTAAAGGCCGCGGCGAGGCTTTGGACCATGTCCTGCTCTACGGGCCGCCCGGGCTGGGCAAGACCACGCTGGCCTATATCATCGCCGCCGAGATGGGGGTCAACCTCAGGATTACCTCTGGCCCCGCGGTGGAGCGCAGCGGCGACCTGGCGGCCATCCTCACCAATCTGCACAGCCACGATGTACTCTTCATCGACGAGATTCACCGCCTCAACCGCGCGGTGGAAGAGGTTTTATATCCCGCCATGGAGGACTTCGGGCTGGATATCGTCATCGGCAAGGGGGCGGGCGCCCGCAGCCTGCGCCTGAACCTGCCCGACTTTACCCTCATCGGCGCCACCACCCGCTTCGCCTTGCTCAGTCCGCCACTGAGAGACCGCTTCGGCGCCGTCTATCGCCTCGATTTTTATGAGGAGCCAGCCATAAAGACCATACTGGAACGTTCGGCGGCCATACTGGAGGTAAAGGCGGAGGGGGAGGGCTTAAGCGAGATAGCCCGTAGAGCCCGGGGCACTCCCCGTGTGGCCAACCGCCTGCTCAAGAGGGTCAGGGACTACGCCCAGGTCAAGGCCGAGGGCGTGGCCACGAAACCGGTTGCCGTCGAGGCCTTATCCAAGTTAGAAGTGGACGGTATCGGGCTGGACGAGGTGGACCACAAGGTGCTGCGCACCATCATCGAGAAGTTCAACGGCGGGCCGGTGGGCCTAGATACCATCGCCGCCGCCATCAGCGAGGAGGCGGACACCATCATGGAGGTCTATGAGCCTTACCTGCTGCAGCTCGGCTTCCTGGAACGGACGCCGAGGGGTCGGTTAGCCACCCAGCTCGCCTACGAGCACCTGGGGCTGCCCTACAACAAAAAGCCGCCGCAGGGCACGCTGCTCTAAGGCACAACGCACGATCTTCGAGATTTCAGGACGCAAGAAATGAAACAGCAACCGACCGTCACCACCGAGCGTTTGATACTGAGACCATACCAGATGGAAGACGCCGCCGAGCTGCAACGGCTCATAGGCGAGCGCGATGTCGTCTCGACCATGGCCAACGTGCCCTTCCCCTATGAAGACGGTATGGGTGAGGAGTGGATAGGCGGGCGCCAGGAGAGCTTTGAAAAAGGCAAGACGGTTGACCTCGCCATCACCCACCGTCAGGAGGACTTTCTCATCGGCGGCATCAGCCTGATGAACATAGACCAGCCGTCCGAACGCGCCGAAATCGGCTACTGGATTGGTAAGCCCTACTGGAGAAAGGGCTATGGTACCGAGGCGGCGCGGGCTATTGTGAAATACGGCTTTGAAGTATTGGGGCTGCACCGAATCAATGGCCGGCACTTCGGGAATAATCCGGCTTCGGGGCGAGTCCTGCGCAAAATCGGCATGAAACACGAGGGCTGCCAGCGACAGGCATATAAGAAGTGGGGCAAATTCGAAGACTTTGAACTTTACGGGATTCTAAGAAGCGAATATGAAAAGGGTCTTAGTCCATAGCTGCTGCGCTCACTGCGCCGCCTATACCGTGGAGCACTGGCGAAAACAGGGCTACGAAGTGAGCGCGCTCTGGTACAACCCCAACATCCACCCCTACAGCGAGCACCAGAAAAGACTGGAGGCGATGCAAACGCTGGCCGGGGAGATGGAGGTCCCCCTGATAAACACGGGCGGCTATGACATCGTTGACTATTTTAGGGGGGTGGTGGGGCACGAAGCCGAGCGCTGCGGGCATTGCTTTAGATTACGCCTGTCGAAGACGGCGGAAACAGCCGAAGAGATGGGCTTCAACGCCTTTACCACCACCCTGCTCATCAGCCCTCACCAGAAACACAACTTGCTAAAGGAAATCGGGAATGAGCTGAGCGAAGAAAAGGGCGTAGAATTTCTCTATGCCGACCTGAGGAAGCGCTATTCGGACAGCCGCCATATCACCAAGCCGATGGATTTGCACCGCCAGCAATACTGCGGCTGTATCTACAGTGAGTGGGAGCGTTACGGTAACACAACCATAAAATAGGGGGTCTCTTTTTCGAGACCCCCTTCTGGTACTGGCCCTAGCCGCTGTTAATCACCAGGCAAATATACCACCACCCTTTGCGCCAGCATGTGCTCGCTATCATAGACGGCACGGGCCAGTTGCCTTTCCTGCACGGAGGTAAAGCCGTGGAGGATAAACACCGTGTCCTCGTTATAGCGCAGGGTCACCGGACTGCCGTCATCGGGAGTTATCTCGATGGTTGTCGAAGAAAGGTCGGTGATAACGCCACTGATACGGCCAATGGTTACTGGTTTTATAATCAGCACCACCTTGGCCAGGTTTTCCCCATTGGCTAAAAAGACCACTACCCTATCGCCAACCTCAATATCGCTGAATTCAGCCCTGATGCCAAAGTGGGGAGGCAGCAAAGACCGAAGCGCGGGGACGGGCGTGTCCTCCGCCTGAGCCAGCTGCCCAGAAACCATTAGCCTTTGCCTAATCCCCAGCTCACCCTGGTTTTGATGCCTCAGCCGCATCCACTGTTGCACCGAAGCCATAATCCGCTCCGACGCATCCAGCACGAAGTATTTGGTATCCTCGTCCACTCTTATGCTTATCTCATCCTCTCCGGACAGAATATTAAAGTAGGCTTGGTTTAGCTCATCCACGTAGGTTACCTCACCCTTCACTATCCTGATATCAAAATCCTCGGTCCAGGGTATAGTTATATCCGGGTCGGCCGAGGCGGGGAGAGCCATCCCCAGTATCAGCGCCACTGCCAAGATGGATACCCCAGTTACAGTTAATATTTTCGACATTTTAGTTTGACCTCCTAAAGACAATTCTCATCAGTCCTCTATGGCATAAGCCACTTGGACGCTAAGGGTAATGTCCAGTTCTCCAGGGCTGACCGACGTCTCGTAACCTCCACCCTCAACCGGTGCCGGCACCGCCCCAACATCCCGATATACTACGGGAGTATAGACGTTGCCCTCCGAGATATAGGTTGGCTTGCCCAGCTCGATTTCGGCCAGGTCAGCCAGCTGCTCGGCCTTGGCCTTGGCATCAGCCATTGCCTCGGCTCGCACCTCTTCGTAGTATTCCGAGGGGTCATCGACCGAGAAAGCGATGTTGTTGATGCGAATAAAGTCGCCGCCAGCGGCAGCCACAGCGTCAATGACAGAACCGACGCTATCCATATCCCTTATCTTGGCCTCTACCATATTGGTCACCCGGTAGCCGATGACGACGTACTCGTCATCATCCCAGCGGGTAACCTGGTCGATGCTTAAATACTGGGTCTGGATATCGTCCTCATCCACGCCGCTATCGTCAAGGGCAGCCATGACGTTACCCATAGCCTCCTGGGCCTGAGATTGAGCCTCGGCGACGGTGTCTGCCTGAGCCTCAACACCTAACCAGAGAGTAGCCAGGTCGGGGCTGACGGTGATTTCGCCTTGTCCGCTGACCCAGATCCCTTCCTGCTGATTGTTGAAGTCCACCGTGCCGATGGTGGTCGGGCCCGCCGTGCAGGACGAAAAACCGACCAGGGACAGCACTAGTGCCAGACCTATCACCACCACACCCGCTCCTAACAGAAAATTCCGTTTCATGATTCACCTCCTTTCCCAATTCGCTTCTATTGCTTCCATCTATATATAACGAAAAAGTCGCCGTTTGGTTAGCGGCGACTTAGGTGAATTTAAGAAAAGACGGGGCTATTCCAGGGCTTCGAGGACTTTTTCGTAGCCCTCTTCCGATACCGCAATGGCCTCCAGCAGAGCCTCTCGCACCGATGGGGATACCTCCGTCAGTATTGCCCGCATCACGGCGGGGTTGTTAGCCGCCGAGCCTATCACCGCCACCCTGAGCCCCGCCCGATTACGGGACTGGCCATTGCCTCCACCCCAGCCTTCGGCCCCTTCTGCCGCCGGAGGTTCCACCGGCTCCGCGGGCGGGGCTTCTTCGCTGCTATCGGCGCCACCACCAGACACCGACAACATCGCTTCGGCTTCTTTCGACTCGTCTTCTTCCAGTTCCGTGACCAGAGCGACCAGCCTTTCCAGACGGTCATCCAGGCGCTCGGTGATTTCCTCCACCCGACGGGCGTCACCCCTGTCGGCCATATAGACTATTTCCACCACCCTCCTGTCGGCAAAGCTGGCGCAGAGCCTGGCCTTGCCCAGATCGGAGGTGGTCAGTGCCAGCTGCACGTGCTCGGTAGCCAGCTTGACCGGGTAGAGGATGCTATCGGGCATACTGTTCGAGGCGGCGGCCACAGTGCCTCCCCCCGCCACCAGCACGGCGAGGACGATAGCCAGCGCCGTCGCCCAGCGCGGCAGCCAGCCGAAGAAGGAGCGGATCTTGGGGGCAGCCTTTTCCTGAAGCGCCGAGCGGAACTGGTACCTGGCCCTGGCCTTAAACTCGGGCCTCGGCTCGACCGCCGACGCCTGCTTGACCGCCAGCACCGTTTCCAGCAACGGCTTAAGCTCGGCGGCCTGCTCCGGATAGCGCTTAAGGCATTGTTCCAGGGTCTCGCCGTCGACTACCATCCGTTCCAGGCATTCGTCGAAGATGTTATCGAACTCTTTATCCCTTTTCATGGTTCTGTCACCAACATTGTCCGCCGCAGGGCGACGATGGCGCTGTGCTGCAACGCCTTTACCGCCCCCTGGCTCTTGCCCATAATCCGGGCTACCTGAGCGATGGATAGCTCGCTGGTGAAGCGCAACGAGATTACCTCGCGCTGCGCCTCGGTCAGCCGCCTCGCCGCCTGAAGCAGCTGTTCGATATCCATCTTGCGCTCGGTGGCGGAGTGGGGACTATCACCGCTGGCCACCAGTGACTCGTCCAGCGGGACTGAGGCGCGCTTTTTCTTTCTTCTCAGGTGGTCAACCGCCTGGTTATGGGCGATACGGAAGAGCCAGGCGGAGAAGGGTACTCCCTTCCACTTGAAGGAAGATATGGATTGGAGCGCTTTCAGGAAGACCTGCTGAGTCATATCTTCCGCCTCCATCTCATTGCCTACCCTCAGAGCCAGATAGCGGTAAATCTTATCAAAATTCTCCTCGTACAGCTGGGCAAACGCCTCCTGGTCGTTTTTTTGCGCCCGCCGAACCAGGCTCTCTTCACCTTGCACCTGACAACCCCCTCTAGATTAAGGCAACTGTGGCGTTATCCTGTGCACATAGTATAACGAAGCAATGGGCAAAAAGATAGTTTGGAGATATGCTAAAATAACCCTACGAGGAAGGGATTTTAAGGTGAACCTGCGTTTGATGAAACAAGAGGACATCCCTCAGGTCACCGAAATTGACCGCGAGGCCTTCCCTACTCTCTGGCCGCCGGCCAACTACCAGCGCGAGCTGAAAAACGGGCTGGCCCACTATATCGTCGCCTGTGATGAGGGGGAAGAGAAGCAGACCGTCACCGAAAAGGGCTTTGCGGGGCTGATAGCGCGCACAAGGCAGCTCTTCGGCAACGGGCTGCGGGCGGGGTGCTATGTCATGGGCTTTGCTGGCCTCTGGCTGCTGGTGAACGAAGCCCACATAACCAACATCGCCGTACGGGAAAGACACCGCCGCCAGGGTATAGGCGAGGCATTGCTCATCGGTATTATCGAGCTGGCCATTGAGCTGGGGGCAAACCTTATTACGCTGGAGGTACGCGCCTCCAACACCGAAGCCCAGAAGCTATACGCCAAGTACGGCTTCGTCAGGGTAGGGCTGCGCCGCGGCTACTACACAGATAACCGCGAGGACGCGGTATTAATGTCCCTAGAGGATCTCAAATCAACCGAGGTCAAGAAAAAACTGGATAGTCTGAAGCGGGCGCACGCCGAGGAAATGAAGAAGCTATTGACCAAAGAGGAGCTATGAAGGCGTGGCTTTCTCGTCTTCGGGGGGCTTTTTTCTATCCTTATTCAGGGCGTACCACTCTTCAAGCCCCTGACGGCTCTTCGCCAGCGGGTCTCTTAGTCTATCCACCCTGACGCCAGCCAGATAGCTGGTTGACTTTTGCTGCTTGGCCGTCTCTATCTCTCTATTGAAGCCTTCGGCGATTTCATAGGTGCCCGCCAGCGTAGCGCGCAGGCCCTGGTCAATATAGTCCAGTTTGTCTTTGTTCCGCTTCCAGCGGCCCGTCTTGAATTTCTTGAACTGCCATTGGAGGAGAAAGGACTCCATCAGCTGCCGGTTCTGGTCTATCTCGTCCATCAGGCCCTTAACCACCCCCAGCCGCCGTTTCTGTTCCTGCTGCTTGCGCAGGAGGATATTAAAGACGACGAAGATAACCACCGGTATCAGGTAGGCAAGGATGTTGCCTATTTCTTTCCAGTCGAAGTCCAAAAGCGTTTCCTTACTCCCGGTTCCAGGGTTAGATTAAATCACAAACCCCGCGCCCTGTCCATTAAGAATCGTATTTGACAAAAGCCAATAAAAGCTAATAGACTTCTATCTATAATATAGCCCATTTCGAAAAGCACAAAGCGGGGGTGATTAATATGGCCACTACCGGAAAAGAAGTGAAGATACGACCCATGGAACGCGGCGACATCAACGCCATGTTAGCCGTTTACGGCAAAATCAAGGAGGAAAAGATACCTGGCGTTAAGCGCAGCCGCTTAAGCTACCGGGGCGACATAACCTTTGAGGAGGTGGAATTAACCAACCCCGGTGGTCCGCTCGACTTGAGCCTGGTCGCCGAGGTTGACGGCAATGTCGTCGGCTTTATCTGGGGGCGGCTGGCTCTTGTTGGCATACCCATCGACGAAGTGGGCATCATCCACATGTTGATTGTCGACCCCGACTACCAGAAGCAGGGCATCGCCACCAAGCTGGTTGACGCCATGGTCAAGCGCTGCCACGACCGAGGGGTGAATACGCTGCGCGCCGTCATCGATGAGCGCCACTGGGAGCTGCAGAACTACTTCCAGAAGCTGGGCTTCAAGCACAGTGAGCTGGTCATCTACACCCGGACGGCTAAGGACTAGCTCCCTTCTTTACCAGCAGGCATATATTGCGGGAAAAAGCCTTTACCGGAAAGCGATACGCGCTTTCTGGAAAGGATTGTAGCACCTCAAAGCCCGCTCTCTTAGCCAGCTTCTCCAGCTCGGCGTAAGAGAAGAGGTAGTAACGACGATAGAGGGTCTGGCCCTTTTGCCGCCAGGGAACTTCTACCTCTTTGGGCTTGAACCAGAAGCGGGGCTGGCAACGGTTCCAGACGGTGATAAAGGCCTCAGCCCCCGGTTTGAGCACGCGTTTCAATTCCTTCAACGCCTCTTTATGCTCCCCACCCCCCAGGTGGTGGTAGGTCGCCACCGCTATTGCCCAGTCAAAACTTTCATCAGCATAGGGCAGCTGGCGGACATCAGCCAGCTTAAGCTCGACAGCAAAGTCAAACTTTTGAGCGTACTTTTCGGCGAATTTCAGCATTTCGGCGGAGAAGTCCACCCCGTAGAGTTCGAAACTATCTTTAAAGGGCAGAAAGTCGGGGCCGTGGGCACAGCCAACGTTGAGCAGTCTGCCCTTCTGCCAGCGGCGGGCCAGCGCCTCCAGCTCAATCTGGAAGATAGACCAGTGGCGGAAGTTGTACCAGCTGGGGGCGATTTGGTCAAAGACTTCTTTGTTGTTCACCCTACCCCTTTTCACCCAAGGTTTGGTTTCCACCCAACCCCACTCTGTTAGCGTCCGTCGTTCTGACCCACCCAATACCCACCCTAAATGGGATGTGACCCCTTTAAGTCTCTCTCCCACCTACCACCTTTAAGAACCCCCAAATAAGGAGTAAAGAGAGGTCTAACCTCTATTGGGCGGGACGGGTGGGACGAAAAACCCACGTTCGCCAGGGTGGGGTAGAGAGGTGACATCCCTCCAATATAATGTTTCTGTTCACCTCTGAAATCTGCTACACTGTTTATGGCATAAGATGAAGAAATTTGCAAGGACGATATCGGGGGTGACACCGGTGGCGGTGATGACCCAGCCGCTGAAATGCCCGGGAAACTGCGTCTATTGCCCCACCTACCAGGCCACGCCCCAGAGCTATACCCCGGAGTCGCCCGCGGTCTTGCGGGCGATAAGGTGCGACTACGACGCCGCCAAGCAGGTAGAAATGAGGCTCAAGGCGCTGACGGAGATGGGCCACCCCACCGACAAGGTCGAGCTGATTGTGATGGGGGGCACCTTCCTGGCTTTCCCCGAGGACTATCAGTACCGCTTTATCAAGGAATGTCTCGACGGCTTAAACAGAGAGGAGTCGGCTGACCTAGAGGAAGCCAAGCAACGCAACCAGACGGCCCGGCACCGCTGCACCGGGCTTTGCATCGAGACCCGCCCCGACTGGTGCGGAGAAAAGGAGATAGAGCGCATGCTCAAGTTCGGTGCCACGCGAGTGGAATTGGGCGTGCAGATGCTGGACGACGAAATCTACCGCTTAACCAAGCGGGGGCACCAGGTCGAGGATGTGGTCAGGGCAACCGCCCTCCTCAGGCAATACGGCTTCAAGGTGCATTACCATTGGATGCCAGGGCTGCCCGGTTCCACGCCCGAGCACGATTTGGAGCTTTCCCGAACGCTTTTTGAAGACGAGCGCTTTAGGCCCGACGGCCTGAAGCTCTACCCGACCATGGTAGTCGAGGGTACCGAGCTGGAGAGGTGGTATAAAGAAGACCGCTACCAGCCCTACGGCATCAAGACCATGGTCGAGCTGATGATTGAGATTAAGTCCATCGTGCCCAAGTACGTCAGGATTTCGCGGGTGCTGCGTGATATCCCCGCCAAGTTCATCACCGCGGGCTGCAAGGACTCGCTGCGGGGGGTGGTCAGGCAGCGCATGAAGCAAAGGGGAATCCAATGTAAGTGCATCCGCTGCCGCGAGTACGGCCACCGGGCGCGGGAGGGGTGGGAAATAGGTGAACCACAGTTAGCGAGGCTTGACTACGGGGCGGCGGGGGGCAGGGAAATCTTCCTCTCTTTTGAGGATGAAGGCGAAACCCTGTTCGCCATACTAAGGATGAGGATTCAGCGCCAGAGCAGCGGAAACCCAGCGATTATTCGGGAGCTGCACGTCTATGGGCCCGAGGTCCCCCTCGCCGAGCAGAACAGCGAGGCAGCCCAGCACAAAGGGCTGGGCAAGGCCCTGTTGCGGGAGGCGGAGCGAATCGCGGCCGAGGAGTTCGGGGCGCGGCAGATGACCATCCTGAGCGGTGTCGGCGCCCGGGAATACTACCGCAGCGAGTTCGGCTATAAATCACAGGGGGACTACATGGTCAGGGATTTGGGCGAAGCCTAGTAGTCTTCTTCCAGTTCCTTCAAGCGCCCGTCACCGATGCCGAAGTGGTGGGCAATCTCGTGGCGGACCACCCGACCAATCTCGCGAGTGATAGTAGCATCGCCACGGCATTTGGCCTCAATCGGCCTCTGAAAGATGGATATTTTATCGGGGGGCACCAGCCCGTAATGCCCACCGCGCTTGGTCAGGGGAATGCCCTGGTAAAGACCGAGCAGCTCGTAGCGACTCCTCAACCCCAAACCCGCCAGCTGGTGGTACGACGGCCAGTCTTCCACCACGATGTCAACGTTCTCCAGCCGGGCGCGAAATTCCTCGGGCAGGCCTTCCACCGCCCTCTCCACCAGCCTCTCGAACCTGGCTCTGTCCATAACCCCTAGCCCTTTCCCCTCTGCCGAAACCGCCAGACGACCCACAGAATCAGGCCGCAGATAACCACGCCGCTGGCCATGAGCATACTGGCGATTATTATGCTTAAGGGCGAAGACGCCTTAGGCGAGGGGATGAAACGGATAAAATGAATGATGCAGCCGATGATACCTCCGCCGGCTATTACGGTAGCCACTATCGCCACCAGCCGGCTCCTGAGCTTTTTCAGGCTGGGCTTGATAGTCAGGTAGAGGAGCAGGGCGTAGGTGGCCAGAATAGCCACCATGAGCAGGACGATTATGGCCAAGCTGCCGGCGTGGTCGGCGGCGGCCAGCCCCCAGGCCAAGCGAGTAACGGCCGCACCCAGCGCCAGGGTCAGCGCCACTATGACCCATATCCGCAGATACAGGCCTTTCATCTCAGTTACTCCTCAGGTAGTCTAGCGCCCACTGCACGGCGTCCTCGACCTCTAAATCAAGCTCATGGTCGGGGTGTATCCCTTCGCCCTCTATGAGCCGACCGTTGGGGGTGTACCAGCGAGCGTTGGTGATATAAAGCGCCGAGCCGTCACTGAGCTGGAGGAGAATATTTGCACTGCCCTTGCCCAAGGTCCTGGCACCAGCAATGGTGGCGCGCCCGTAATCCTGCAAAGCTCCCGCCACCACCTCGCTAGCGCTGGCGCTGTATTCATCGACCAGAACCACCATAGGCAGGTAGCTGCTTATTCCGCCCGGTTTTACCTGGTAAACATCACGATTCCCTTCATTATCGACCACCTCAACCACCACCCCCTCCTTCAGGAAGAAGCTGGTGACATCAATCGCCGCCTCCAGCGGGCCGCCGAGATTGCCGCGCAGGTCGAGGATTATGCCCTCAGCCCCCTCTTGCGCCATGGTTGTCATCGCTGGCAGCAGTTCCTCAGCCGTGCGCGTAGTGAAATCAGTGATACCGATGTAGGCGATTTTCTCTATCATCTCAAAGTAGACGCTGGGCACCTCAATCTCAGCCCGTATTACCGAAATCAGCTCGGGCTCGGTCTCGCCCTCATGAAGGATGAGGAGTTCGACCTTCGTGCCCTCGGGACCCTGGACAAGGAGCACCACCTCGGTCAGGCTCATGTCCGCCGTGGGCTGGCCGTCGACCTCAAGAATTACATCGCCCGCCTTAATACCCGCCAGATCCGCGGGTGAATCGGCGAGAGGGGCCACGATTATTATCTGGTCATCCTCAGCTGTCACATAGGCGCCGATACCCTCGAACCTGCCTTCCAGGCTCTGCAAACTAAGCTGGTAAGTCTCGGCATCCAGGTAGGTGGCATAGGGGTCGCCCAGCGCCTCCACCATGCCCCTGATTGCCCCCTGGGCCAGGGCTTCGGTGTCAATCTGGTCGTTGTCAACGTAATAGTTAACTATTATCTCCCACGCCTGCTCGACGACATCAAAGTCATTCTGCGAGGTGTCATTGACATCGAGGAAACACCCCACCGTGAAAGACAGGGCCAGAATTACCGCCAGGAACAGACTCAGCGTTACAATCTTCAGCTTCTTGAACATCGGACTCACTCTCCCCTAAAGTTTATACCATCAAACAAGGCTATCTTATCAGAGAGGGAGAACAAAAGAAAGAAAAAAGAAGCGGAAACTAGTTGGAGGCAGCAACAGCGTCTACCAAGCGGATGGTGGCTTCGATATTAGCCAGGCTGAAGGAAAGGCCCCGTTCTCTCAAATCGGTATAGCCCAGCCCCCGGAAGAGCCTTTGGCCCGCCACCAGACACATCTCGTCATAGAGGTCGGGCCAGCCTTTACCCTGGCGCTGGAGGCAGAAGAGTATAAAGTCTCGAACTATCGGGTCGATTTCTTGCATGCCAGCTTTCTATAGAACTACCCTTCTGGTATTCCAATATATGACCAACCCGACCCGACTGACAAGCTCATTGAGGGCAACTGGCATCACATTTTTAGACCCGATTACGCTTAAAAATTAGGGATTACTCCCCTTTTCTCAACGTCAGGCTGAAAGGGAAAGAGTTGCCGCAAAGAGGTCAAGTAAACCTGTAAGCCGAGTTCTGTACTCCGACGAATCGGAGCGGTGACCATCTATCTAGCCCTGATGTTACCATCAGGGTCAAGCGACCAACCCGGGGACAGGCCGGGCGTCCTTATGTCCCTCTATTTGGTCTTGCTCCGGATGGGGTTTACCCAGCCGACCGGTCACCCGGCCGCTGGTGGGCTCTTACCCCACCATTTCACCCTTACCCTCGCGGGCGGTGTGTTTCTGTGGCACTCTCCTTAGAGTCACCCCTCCTGGCCGTTAGCCAGCATCCTGCCCGGTGGAGCTCGGACTTTCCTCCCCAAAAAATTGGGGCGGTCACCCGGTCTACTTGACCTAAAGATAGTGTAGTATGGGGATGGCCATTAGTCAACAAGGGAGTTATTACTTCTTCTGGGGTTTCTTCTTGATTTGCAACAAGCGCTTTATGTCGGCGGTGTCAGCCTTATTCAATATTCGCAGCCAGAGCCATCGCCCGTCGTGATACTGCTTGGCGCTGTTTATAGTGTCGGCGACATTTGGACTGAAATCGGACAGAGCCGCCAGGGTCTGCTCGGTCTCTTTTTCCCCCAGCACGACGAGCGTGGTAAAGGCGCCCTTTTCTGGGTGCAACGTGCACAGCGACTTCCCGCTACGGCGATAGCGGACTGCCCAGCCGTATTTCTTGCCACCGAAAACGGTCTCCGGGGTGAAATTGTAGTTCTCGGCGAGGAAGGTGGTTATATCGTTCCAGGTCTCGGCCGCATCCTTGCCCAGATAATCGGCAATATCCTTAGCCGTGGGCGGGTTTTCCTTATCCAACATTCTTTCGAAGCTCATTTTGCCCCCCTCTAAAGGCCAGAGCCTTGTTAGCCAGCCTGTCCGCCTCTCTGTTCTGGGTGCGGGGAACGTGGGTGATGGTGAAGGCCTTAAGCGAGCCGGTGAGACGGACCACCTTCTGATAGAGCGGCCGCAGGGTGGCTTTTTTTACCTTATAGCGGCCGTTAAGCTGCTTCACCACCAGCTCCGAGTCGGCCCTGACCTCGACGGCTTCAGCACCGAGCTTGACGGCTTCCTCAAGGGCGGCGATGATTGCCTGATATTCCGCCTGGTTATTGGTGGCGTGGCCGATGCGCCGCGAGATACGGCTGACAACTCTGCCCCGCCCCTCCTGAATAACAGCGCCGATGGCCGCCTGCCCGGGGTTGCCCTGCGAGGCGCCGTCGGTATAGATGACAAGGTTTTTGGGATTCATGGTTTCAGGCCAGGAAGAGGATGCGCCCGCAGCTGCTGCACTGCACCAGGTTGCCGCTTCTCGCCTGCTGCAGGTCGGTGGTGGGCAGCGATATGCGGCAGCCGCGGCAAATGCCCTGCTCCACCCTGGCCACGGCTATCCCCTTACCCTTTCTTAAGCTCTGGTAGAACTCGAAGGCGTCCGAGTCGATTTCGCCCGCCAGCCGCTGGCGCTTTTCCTTCAGGTCAGCGAGGGTGGCTTTAAGCCTCTCCATCTCGTCATTGAGCTGCTTTTGCTGGCGCTGCCACTCGGCGGTGAGCTTGGCCAGCTCGCTGTTTATCTTGGCCACGCTGGCCTCGGATTGCTCCACCTTATCAATGATCTCCAGGGCTCGTTCCTCGAGCTGGTCGCGATGGCTCTTAAAGGTCTCGACCTCGTGCTGGAGATTGGTCAGTTCCTTGGGGTTCTTTACCCGCCCGCTGAAGAGCTGCTCTTCAGCCGCCTTAAGCTTGGTGGAGATGTCGTCTATCTCCCACTCCGCCGAGCGTTGCTTACGGGTTAACTCTTCCAGGTTTTTTTGCTCCAGCTCAAGTTGTTTCTGGGTCTTAATGACCGCCTGGCTTTCCCCGAGCTGGCTTTCTACCTCTTTAAGCGCCCGCTCGGCGGCCTCAATCTCCAGGTCAAGCTCCTGGAGGCGATAGAGCTGTTTGGCGACACTCATTTGCAGCCTATTCTATAACGCCGATAGCCCCGATAGCAATACGTGACAATAGCTTGTGGTCATATTAGCACATATGTGCTAATATTTTGTCGTATCTAAAGGAGGGGCTATGAGGCTGCTGAGATTGGCCGTGGAGATTAAGCGATGGGACCTGGCCGCCCACACCATCGTGCTGGCCAGCGCCAGAGTGCTTAAGGATGGAGACAGACCGTATGGCCGAAAGAACCAAACGAAAAAGAAGCGCCCCAAAGGCTAAAAAGCCTGGTTTTTATAGCAGGGTGCTGGACGAAGCCGAACAGCTCGATTTTGAGCTGGCGGCGGGTGTCGAGGGCGTTGACGACGAGATCGCCCTGCTGCGGGTCAAGATAAAGTCCCTCCTAGCCAACGACCCTGAGAACATCAAGCAGCTTATGGACGCCACCAACACGCTGGTGCGTCTGGTCAAGACCAAGTACAAGATTAATAAGGAGCAGAAGCAGGGCTTAAAGGAGGCCATCGAGAATGTCCTCAAGGATATCGCCATCCCGCTCGGGCTCGGCATCGGGCAGATTGTGAGTAAGTAGCAGGAAATAACAGGGGGATGCCCCCTACCTTGTTTAGCGTACGTAATGTCTTCCCACCCAATGCCCACCCTACAAAGGTTAAACCTTTATAGATTTCTTATTTGGATTTACACCCCACCCTATTTGGGGGGTTGTTAAGGGGGCGAAGCCCCCTTAGAAAAACGTTTATAGGGCGGGTCGGTGTGGGTATAAAAACCTGGGGGGTGGGGAGAGAATATTATGACAACGAACACTATATACAGACTCCGCCCCTATCAGCGGGAGGTGGCGGCGGCCATACTGGACAGCGTCTTTAACAAAAAGGGGCTGACCTTCTCGGTGGAGATGGCCCGCCAGGGGGGCAAGAACGAGCTTTCGGCGCAGCTTGAGCTTTTGCTTTTAACCTTTTATATGACCCAGCCCAAAAACCTGGTCAAGTGCTCCCCTACTTTTAAGCCGCAGACGGTCATCTCCATGATGCGCCTGAGGGACAGGCTCAACGACGCGGGGTTTAGCGGCATCTGGACGGCCGAGCTGGGCTATATCATCCGGCTGGGCAACGCCCGCGCCGTCTTCCTCTCCGCCGACGAATCAGCCAACGTTGTCGGCAACACCGCTCATATTTTGCTGGAGATTGACGAAGCGCAGGACGTAAGCCAGGAGAAGTACAGCAAGGAGTTCAAGCCGATGGGGGCGACGGCCAACGTCACAACCATCCACTACGGCACCACCTGGGACGA
The DNA here is from genome assembly GCA_034419075.1 of Dehalococcoidales bacterium. Taxonomy (GTDB): domain Bacteria; phylum Chloroflexota; class Dehalococcoidia; order Dehalococcoidales; family BS750m-G39; genus E44-bin88. Next base: position 26,007 of record DAOULR010000005.1, read on the forward strand.
CTCCACGCTCTTGGAAGAGGTCAAGCAGACGAATCTGGAGCTGGAGAGGCAGGACGGGGTCAAACGGCACTTCAGATACGACTGGGAGGAGATAGCCAGCTATAACCCTGACTACCGCGCCTACGTCGAGGCGGAGAGGGAACGTCTGGGCGAAAACCACCCCCTATTCCTGACCCAGTACCGCCTCTTGCCCCTGCAGGGGGGCGGGGGCTTCTTAAGCCTTCAGCAACTGGCGCAGCTTGAGGGTGAGCATAACAGAAAACGCCGCGCCCAGCGGGGCAAGAGCTATATTGCCGGCATTGACCTGGCTGGCGAAGCCGGGGGGGAAAGCCTTGACCGCCCCCCGCGCGACTCCACCGTGGTCACCATCGGCGAGCTCGACTTCTCGGTGTGTGATGACATTCAGAGGCAGCCCCGTATCAAGGTGGTCGAGCACTACAGCTGGACGGGCAAAAAGCACGCCGAGCTCTACCCCCGCTTGGTGGACATCCTCAAAAACGTCTGGAAATGCCGCCGAATCGTGGTCGACGCCACCGGCTTAGGCCAACCGGTAAGCTCTTTCCTGAGAAAGGCGCTCGGCTCCAGGGTCTCCCCTTTTACCTTCACCCAGAAGTCGAAATCGGAGCTGGGCTTTAAATTACTGGCGGCCATAAACTCGGGAAGGCTCAAGGTTTACGACAGGGACGGCTCAGACGAATGTAGGCAGTTCTGGAGGGAGCTGGACAGGGCAAAGTGCCACTACCGCCCCTCCCAGACCCTAAATTTCTATGTCAGCCCGTCGGAAGGTCACGACGACTTTTTGATGAGCCTGGCGCTGCTGGTGGAGGCGGCGGAGAGGTACGAGCCGAGAGAGGCAAAAGGGGGTATAAGAGAGGATTGAAATGGGAGGTTTAGTGAGGTTTAGTAAGGATAAGGATGGCAAGGGTTGACAACAGACGACGCGATGGTATTATATGGGGACAAAAGAATATGAAAGATAATTTTTACAGGCTTAAGCTACTAAATGCTGTTCTTTACTTTGCCAGTAAAACTAATAAGCCCAACCTAACTAAAATTCTAAAACTACTTTATTTTTTAGACTTCACTCATTTCAAGGAAACAGGCTACCCCTCTATAAACCTAATTTACTATGCTTGGCAAAACGGCCCTGTTCCCAAAGGTTTTTACGAGGAAGTTCAAGGCGGCAAAGTTCCAGATGATTTTGCAGATAAACTAGCTATTATACCCAGCGAGCGCTGGGAAACAACACATCCAGAACGTAAAGAATATATATTCAAATCGATAAAAAAAGCGAACCTGTCTGTTTTTACTCCACGTGAACTGAGGATAATGGACAACTTATGCGATATTTACCGAGACGCGACTGCCAGTCAAATGACAGAAATCACTCACTTGCCCAAAGAACCGTGGGAAACCACGAAGAAAACAAAAGGGCTTTTCAAATATATAGATTACCTGCTATCTATAGATGATTCTTCTCCATTCTCTACAGAAGAAGCCCAGGAAAGATTAACGGAACATTTCGAAATATTGAATAACTTCGGATTAAATCCCACGAAAGTGAAATAAGGCTAGATGCCAAAGGCCGGGCAGATATTATTCTGTAAAGATTTCGTTTTCTCTAACAAATCTGCAGGGAATAAGCTGCTCGTCGTTTTAAACTCCGGTGATAACAGAGAAACCTGTTTAGTTGTCAAAACTACTTCCCAAAAAGAATATTACGGTTGGTGTCACCCGGGCTGTAATTCTAAGAAAAAATGCTTCTGCATCTATCTAGAGTGCCAACAGGGGTTTGATAAAGAAACGTTGGTTCAATTAGATTACATATACCCAATTAACGTTGACGAACTACTAGACAGCAAACAGATAACATTCGTTGACCGCCTATCTGATCTATGCTTTACCAAGGTGAAAAAATGTCTAAGAAACTTTAAGGAAGACATTCCCACAGGGTACTGGGCGCTAATCTACACACCTACTTAATCTGTAACGTTTATTATCCAGTAGAATAGGGTAAAGCTAAACCCAAGAAAGTCCTTTCAAGCCCTTCTCTTTTTATGTTTTGTGGGTATTGACACCGCCCCAACAGAGGACTACACTAAAGCTCCGACAAAGCTCCACAGGAGCAAGCCATGGAAGACTTCTACACCGGAGACCGCCGCATAAACTACTGCCTGAAGTGCAAAAAGGTTGACCCCAACCCCGTTACCAAAGAAGGCCGACTATACTGCCATGTATGCCAGACCAGACTGAGGACCAAGGGCGCGGGGCTGGCCCTTTCGGGGGGCGGCTACAGAGCGGCCCTTTTCCACATCGGCACCCTCTGGCGGCTCAACGAGCTGGGCTGGCTGAAAAGGCTGGCCGAGGTCACCAGCGTATCGGGGGGCTCGATTACGGCGGGGTGGCTGGGGCTGCAATGGAAGAACTTGAAGTTCGGCGAGGACGGGGTGGCTACCAATTTCGAGGATGGGATTGTAAAGCCCCTGCGGGAGTTCTGCTCACACGGGATCGAAGGCGAAGGCTTCTTCTGCGGACTGGCCCGGCCCTACCGCCGATTCTTCGGCAAAGCCACCCTGCAGAACTTGCCCCCGGATAAAAAAGGCCCCCGCTTCACCATCTACGCCACCAGCCTGCAGACCGGTGTCAGCGTGAGGTTTTCCCGCCCCTACCTGGCCGACTATAATCTGGGCGAGATCAGGGAGCCAAAAATCGAGCTGGCTAAAGCCGTGGCCGCCTCCAGCGCCTTCCCGCCCATCATGAACCCCGTCATGCTCAAGTTCAAGCCCACCGACTGGAAAGACTGGCCCGACCGGGGCAAAAAGAAAGACATCCCGGGGAAAGAGAAAATGCGTAAGACCATGGCCCTTACCGACGGGGGCGTCTACGACAACATGGGGCTGGAAAGGGTCTGGGACCGCTACACCACGGTACTGGTCAGCGACGCCGGGGCGCCCTTTTCGCCGACAAGCGGGACCTGCTGGCGGGGGCTGAACCGACTCTCGGTCACCAGGCGGGTTATCGACACTATCACCGAACAGACCCGCCGCCTGCGCCGGCGATGGGCGGTAACTGACTTCATAGAAGGGGCGTCACTGGGCACATACTGGGGTATAACCACCCATATCAGCGACTACGAGCTGGTGGAGCACGGGTTGCCGCCCCCGCTGCTCAAGGACAGCAAGGCGACGGCGGCGCTAAGCCGAATCGGCACGCGCCTGAAAGGTTTTAGCCAGAAGGAGCAGAAAGATTTAATAAACTGGGGCTACGCCCTCACCGACGCTGGCATGCGCCGCTACGTCCTGGAGGCAGGAGCCAAACCGGGGCACCTGCCCTGCTCCAAATAGCCTAATTAAACACTAGAGGGGAGCTTTTGGCTCCCCTCTTTTCATATCGAGTCAGCTAAATCAATAGTATTCGCCGCCGCCACCCCTCCGACCAATCCACAGGCCGATGAAGAAGAAGACTATGGCCACCACCACCATGGTGACCCAAACCACCCAACCCGTGAACTGGAAGGACCAGCCGACGGTGAAGGTCTCGGGCTCAGACCACTCGCTTTCATTGGAGGCGGCGTCCACCGCCCTCACCCTCCAGTAGTAGGGCTCGTCCTCGCCCCTCGATTCCAGCTTATCATCCTCGGGTATGGTGTATTCCGCATCCTCCAGCCCGGTCTCGTTGATGACACGGGTGGCCGCGGTGAAGCTATCGCTGGTGGCTACCTGTAGGTCATAGGTCACCGGGATGCTGGCGGGTTCAACGTCATCAACCTCTTCCCATTCGAAGACGGCTTCTTTTTCCGATTTTTCCCCCTCGATCGGTGCGACTAGCTCGGGGGTGGGGGGAGCATTCTCCTCCATGTAGAAGTCGAATTCCTTGGTTATAGTGCCGTCGCTGACGGTGATGGTATGTTCCCCGCCCTCGCTGGCAGGAATGGTGAAGATGGCGGTGAAATTACCGCTGGTGTCGGAGTTAACGGTGACTAAGGTAACGGGGGTGGTTTCATAGATGACGGTAACGGCGTGACTGGGGGTAAAGCCGAGGCCGGTTATGGTCAGTGACATGCCCACGTGGCCGGGGGCGGTTTCGGAGGTGGTCTGACTGATGGTGGCCGAGGTGGTGGCCTCGTAATTGGCCGTAGCCGTGTTGGTGGAGGCGTCGCTCGCCTGCACCACATAAGTCCCGGCGTCACCGGCGGGCACGGTGAAGGTGGCGGAGAAATTGCCCGCGGTGTTGGTGGTCACCGTCGCGGGGCTGGTGGTAACGACCACATTATTATACTTGATGGTTATAGTCGAGCTGGCGGCGAAGCCGGTTCCAGTAACGGTGACGGTGGCGCCCGAAGGCCCGCTGGTCGGGTTGATGGTTATCTTCTGCCCGACGGTGAAGGTGGCTGTGTCGTAATTAGTGCCGGCATCCTGGGCCTTTACGGTATGGCTGCCCCGGGAAGACTCGGGGACGGTAAAAGTGGTGGTAGGCAGAGTGCCAACGGAACTGGTAGTCACCGTCGCGGGGCTGGTGACAACAGCGGTACCGTCAAAGGTAATGGTGACAGTCGAGCTGGCGTCAAAGCCATCGCCGGTGACGGTAATCGTGTCTCCGACAGCCCCCGAGGTTGGGTTGATGGCTACGTCGGGGTCGATTTCCAGGGTGACGGTGTCATCATTGGTGGGAGTGCTGGTCTCCTGGGCTTTGACGGTGTGACTACCTTCAACACTGGCGGGCACGGCGAAGGTAAAACCGGTGAAGCTGCCGTAGCTATCGGTGGTTTTAGTGCCGACGCTGGTAGTATCGTAGTAGATGGTTACACTAACGCTGCCATTGAAGCCGCCACCCGCGACCGTAATCGTGTCGCCGACATTAGCCGTGGAAGGGGTGGCGGTAATCCCGGGTATTATGGTAAAGGGCGTTACGGCAGTGTCGCCCGTCCCATCAGAAGGTATAGCCGCACGCACGGAGCAGGCCGTACCCAATGGCCTCGTGGGCACGACAAGGGAGCCTGCGGCAACGAGCTGGCCGAGGGTGTTGGTCGAGGCCGCCAAGTAGGGCTCACCCGTATCTACATCCCCGTTATCATTGGTATCGAACCAGACCACACCGCCGGTCAGGCCCGGCGTAAAGCCTGTAGAACTGGCGGTCACCACACTTATGGCTGTCCCCGGGGAGGCAGAAGTGGGAGAGATCACAAGCACCGCCGCACCCATGGCCGGCGTTATCGGTATGGCCAGCATGAGCAAGGCCAGGACGACCGCCGCCGCCAAAATCCTGAAAAACCTGGTGTGTTTCATCTGTCACCTCCGTTACATTGCCGAGCGCGATGTTTGTCTTAACTACATTATAGGCAGATAGCCGAAAAAGTAAAGGGGTTAAGGGGGCAAAATAAAATCCCCCCTCCCCGATTGGGGGGAGGGGGGATAAGGGGTTTCTGCGGGCTGTCAGGCCTTCTCTACCGGGAACTGTATCTCGGTGATATTCTCCGATGGGTCTTTGACCTTGTTCGGGTCGGAGAAATAAATCTCCCTGCCGGGACCGATAATCTGGTAGCCGTTGCTCTCAATCCAGGCCATCAGGGCGTTATAGCCCTGGCTGATGCCCTCGTAGGCACCCTTGTAAACGGTGCAGGCGGCCTGTTCCACGCCGGGCAGCTCGTAGACCTTTACCCGTTCCGAACCCTTGATTTCCTTGCCGATGGGCACGGCAATCTCGACATCAACGTCGCTTTCCTTGTACTCTTTGTCATGGCATATAAACATGGGCGGGCCGGCGGGCTTGAAGACCCATTTCTTGCCCAGATATTTGAATATCTCGCCGTAGAGCGGCCCCACGGCGCCATAGCTGGGCAGTATATCGTGGATTGAGGCGATGAGCATTGGTTCTATTTTTTTGATGGTTACTTGATAGTCTGGCATAGCACCCTCCTTTTCTAGTTGTTTCAGCAACTTCTCCACCCGTTCCAGCTGTAACTGCTCTTCGCTCACCCGGCGCTGGAGCTCGCCTCTCTTTAAGATGAAGATATCCCTCATCTGATGGGGGGTGAGGCTGTTGTTGACCAGAGTGGCAATCTCCTCCAGGGAAAGTCCCATATCCTTGAGGGCGATTATGTAGTTGAGCCTGGGCAGCTGGTCAGCCGAGTAGTAGCGATAGCTGGTGAACTGGTCTACCTTAACCGGTTTCAGCAGACCGATTTCGTCGTAGTAGCGCAGTGTTTTAACCGAAATCTGGCTTAGTATGGAGAAATCGCCGATTTTAAACATCAGACCTCCTTTTAATTATTCTGGAAGGTACCTTCCACCCTAATATAGACCCTCCCGTAGGGGGAGAGTCAATACCCCCGGGGACGAATCTCAAAAAAATACCCCCTCCCCGATTGGGGAGGGGGTAAACAGCTAAAGCTTAAGCCCTCTTTAATCGCCGCCTGGGCCGCTTTTTCTCCCGCCAGTTGTCGTACCAGACGATGACCCCGGGCATGACGGCAATCGTTATCACCAGGCAGAGGAAGACGCCGACCACGGTGGCGATGCCGAAGTCGCGAATCATGACAAAGTTGGAGGCGATGAGGACGCCGAAGCCGCCCAGCGTGGTCACGGCGGTGATAACGATGGCCCGCCCTATCTTGGATATGGCCTTAGCCATAGCCTCTTTGGGCGAATTCCCCAGCCCTTTCTCTTCCTCATAGCGCCCCATGAGCAGCACCATAAACTCGGTGCAGATACCGATGATAATGACGCCCAGAACGGCGGTGAGGGGGTTGAGGGGAATACCGATTAGATACATATCCAGCGATGACCAGGCGATGACGGCGCCCACGGGTATGATGGTGAATAGCGCCCGGCTCAGGCGGCGGTAGACGGCCAGGAGGACGACGAAGACGGCGCTGAGGCAGATGAGGTTCATGGTGAGCCTCTTGCCGACCACAGCGTCGATGGTGCTGGCGCCGAGGGCCAGGGTGCCGACGGATGATACGTCAACACCGGCGGGCGGGCCAGCTTCCGCCTTCATCTCCTGCAGCAGGTCGTGGATTTCCCCGAATGATATGTCTTTAATAGCAAACGAGGCGCTGGCCATGGTGCGGTCGGCGGAGAGCACCTGGTCGAGGGAGATGGGCGGGGTGGCGGCCAGTATGGCATCAATCTGTTCCTGGCCGGGGATTATGCCGCCCGTAGCTTCGCTGACCAATGTCGCCGGGCTGTTGACCGAAATCAGCTCGGAGTGGAGGACAAAAGCCATATCCTCATAGCCCTTGAGCCATTCCAGCACTTCGGGGCTGGTGACGTCATCGGCCTCTATCATGAGGCGGATATCGCCGCCGCTGCCCACTATCTGACGCAGCTCCCTGACCTCCCTGAGCTCGGTTATATCCTGGGGCATAAGCTCCTCGAAGTCGGTATTCTTGGGCAGCCAGTGGTCAACCACGCCACCGGCAACTCCGAAAGCAACGGCCACGATAAAAATCCAGAGCGTCTGGCTGATAGCCAGTCTGCCCACGCGCAAAAGAATGCGCTCGGTGCGGCCGCTCGCCTCCGTCGATTCCTTCCTCAGCTTGACAATGGGCGTCCGCTTGTCGCTGCGGTAGAGAATGCTGTGCAGCAGGAAGATAGCCACCAGGTAGCTTAATATGATGCCGATGGTAAGCGCCACGCCGAAGTCGCGTATCATGGGCACCTCGGATATGTAGAGGGTGATAAAGCCGATTATGGTCGCCAGCAGGGCAATGCCCACCGAGGGGAACATATGTGACAGGGAGCTGACGATGGAATCGCCCACCGTCCTTTTGCGGAGAAGCTCTTCCTGGTAGCGGTTATGGAACTGGATGGAATAGTCTATGCCTAGTCCGATGAGTATGGGCAGCACGCCCATGGTAGCCATGGTGAGTGGAATCGAGAGGTAACCCATCATGCCGAAAGTCCAGAAGGCACCGACGCCGACCATGAAGAGGGAGAGCAATCGCCAGCGCACGCGAAAGAGCACCATCAGGACTAAAATCATGACGGCTATAGACAACGCCAGCAGCACCTTTATGTTATTGTTCATGCTGCGGCTGATGGCGTCGACCAGCTTGGTGGCGGCGACTACCGTCGTCTTCACCCCGCTTAAAGAATGGACGATAAAGAAGTCCTCGATATCCTTGGCCGCCTTCAGGGCCTGGTCGTCTCCCAGGTTGCCCTGAGGCGTGACCAGAATAAGGGCATGGTTATCATCGGGGATGAGGGGCTGCATGGCCGCGCTGACCTGTCCCCCATCGTAGAGAACAGCAGCCACAAAGCGGGGGTTATCCAGCGTCGGTTCGCCGATAAGCTGAATCTGGGCCGGAGTTATCTCTCCCATGGCACCGCGGAGCACGGTCAGAGGGCTGATAATGTAAAGGTAACGCTCGTCGGCGGAAAACTGTTGCTCGAACTGGTCGAGGATGGCCAGGTTACCGGTCGAGAAGATATCGTCAAGGCTGCCTTCGAGCAGAACGGTGATAGGATCGCCGCCGAACTGTTCTTCATAGCGCGCGTTGTCCTGGGCTAGGTCCGAGCTGGGGGAAACCAGGGAGTCGAAGCCGGTGTCGGGGGTGAGCATGGTAGCCCCGGGGATAGCAGCGCCGCAGAGCAGCAGGACGGCCAGCAGTAGCCACCAGGAACGGCGTAAGACAAAGCGCGCCAGCGCCTCGCTTATTCTCTTCATCAGCACCGTCTCCTCTTTGCTTCTGACCCTATAGAGATATTGTTAAGCGGAAATCTCTTCCTGTCAAGTACCATAAAGCCAGTCTAAGTCTCTTTTTAGCCAAAAATTACCCCCCTCCCTAGTGGGGAGGGGGGTTGGCCAATCAAAGGTCTGCCTCGGCTAAAAGGGTCACCAATAATCTTCTTCGGTAGTCGACCTCCTACCCAACCACAGACCAAGGAAGAAGACAAGAACGACTCCGATGGCAATCAGGGTATATATCAGCCAGCTCGGCATACTGAAGCCCCCGCCGATGGTGAATCGGGTGCCGCTGCTCCAATCACTCTGGTTGAAGGCGGCGTCCTTAGCCCTCACCCGCCAGTAGTAAGGGGCGTCTTCGCTGGCGGATTCCAGCTTCTCTTCGTCAGTGAGGGTATAGGTTGAGGTGGTCAGCCCGATTTTATTGACCACAATAGAATCGGTGGTGAACTGGCTGTTGGTGGCTACCTGGAGCTCATAGGTCATGGGCAGGCTGGGGTCGTTAACGTCGGTCCAGTCGAATTCAGCCTTCGAGCTCGCCTTGGTGTCCATTTCGGGCAGCACTGGCGTCGGTGCCGCGGGGGGTGTCGACTCCACAAAGAAGTTGACGGTTCTGGTGCTGACGCCGTCGCTGACGCTTATAGTGTGCTCACCGGCGGGGCTGGGGGGTACGGTGAACGAATAGCTAAAAGAGCCGTCGGCCAGACTGGTGGTGGTATAGGTCACCGGGTCAGATGTATAGGTTATGGTCAGCTCGTGTTCGGGCTCAAAGCCACTGCCGCTCAGCTCGACCGTATCGCCGATATTAGCGGGGGTATCCAACGAGGTAATCGGGTTGATTACCAGAGCAGGTCCGACCTCGAGCTCAGCCTGAACGACATTAAATGAGTTATCCTCAACCTCAACTAGGTATGTGCCGGGTTCTACCTCAGGCACGATAAAGCTGGACTCAAAGCTACCGCTGTCGTCAGTATCAAAATCGCCGGTTATATAGACCACTTCGCCGTCAAAGTAAACAAAAAGAGCCGAGTCTTCGCCAAAGCCGCTGCCTATAATCGTTAGCTCATCACCCGATGAGGCCGAGGTGGGACTGAGGGTTATACTAGGCTCCACCGTAAAGCTGAACTGGCCGCTATGATCAGCATCATCCTCAACCACCAGGGTGTGTATGCCAGCGGTACTCTCCGGGATTTCAACTCGCGAGGTAAAGCTGCCGTTGGGCTTAAACCTCCTATCACCACCGCCACTGATGATATCAATTCTACTGCCATCATATAACACCACAATATCGTCGTTGCCGACAAAACCAACACCACTAATCTCAACCTCGGTGCCCACCGGGCCTGAATCCGGGGCAGCGTCGGTGATACCAATTACAGTGAACTCGGCATAGGCCACTATTACCTCCTCACCACCATAGGTAACGTAGAAATAGTAGGTGCCGCCATGAACTTCAGCGGTGTTGTTGCTATCGCCCAAAATAGCGGGTATTTCAATAACCTTGGAAATCTCACCGTCCTCGTCGGTATAGACGTATTGTTTAACCAGCGCGTAGATATCGTGATAATAGTTAAGCTCATCACCGATATCGAGGACTTCTTCGGAAAAATAGATATCGACATTATAGAAATAGCTCCCGCTGCTTTTGAGGAAACCAGTGCCGTCAAGGGTAACCTGGTCACCGGGCTCGCCTTTTTCGACATCAAGGGTAATAACCTCAGCCGCTGAGGCGGGTATAGCGGGTATTGCTATCATAAGCAGGGAGAGAACAACGGCCACGGTCAAAATGCTAAAAAATTTCTTGTGCTTCACCTTAAACCTCCATCATCTCACGCCTAAATCAGCTTGTAACTTTTATAAATAATAAGCCTTAGGTGGAGGCCATGTCAATTATTACTTTAGTAACGACAAAATGACATTGACGGTAATAGAACAATTGTGCTAATATGGCGGCACCGGTTCGAGAGTTAAGCCATGGTGGATGAGAGCGATTTGGATTTGTTGCCGGAGTATTGTCGATACCAGGACGATGGGTGCGAATTTGCCGATGCCTGCTTAAACTGCCCTTTCCCCGAATGTATCTACGCCCAGCCCGGAGGCAGGCAGCAGTGGCTTAAGAAGCTGAGAGACAGAGAGGTGCAACAACTACACACCCAGGGCAAGGGCGTTAAAGAGCTGGCCGCGATGTTCGGCACAAGCCAGCGCACCATCCAGAGGATATTGAAACGAGAGCGGGATAACAGCCTGAAAATCAAGAGTTTCGGGAGCGCCAATGAATAAGACTTCGGTTACTGCCCAGCTAAACCGCCTGGATACCGACCGTTTGAAGAACTACCGGGAGTTGCTCGATTTTTACCACGGCCGGCAGTGGTCGGGACGAGAGCGGCGGGGGGAGAAACGGCTCACCTTCAACTACAGCAAGGTCTTTATCGACAAGATTACCTCTTATTTGATGTCGGGCATCAGCTTCGTCGTCGAAGCCGCCGAGGACTCGGCGGAGGCCAAAGCCCGGGCGCAGAGAGCCGAAACCGCCCTGAACCAGGTCTACGAGGAGAACAATCTGGAACAGCTCGACCTGGAGACCGAGATTGACTGCGCCATTATGGGCGACGCCAGCTACAAGGTCAGCTGGGACGGCGAAGCCAAAAGGGTACGGGTTAGCGCCCCCGACGTCCAGGGGCTCTATGCCTGGTGGCTGGGGGACCACATCTCCAGAATATGGAGGATTGCCTCCCGCTACCAGCTCTCCGCCGAGGAGAGCGAGTTTATCTATAAGCTCAAGCCCAAGGGCAAGCAGGCTAGCATCGTTGAGCTCTGGACGGACGTCGAGTTCGAGCTCTACCTGGACGACGCCCTCATCGAGAAGAAGCCCAACCCCTACGGCTTTATCCCCTTTGTCATTTATCCCAACCTCAGGGAGCCCAAGCGGTTCTGGGGCATCTCCGACCTGACCCAGATTATGGAATCGCAGCGGGAGCTCAACCGAGCCATATCGCAGCTATCGCGCATACTGGAGCTTTCGGGCAACCCCATCGCCGTGCTGGAGAACGTGGAGGAGTCCGAGGATATCGCCGTCAGACCCGGTGCCGTCTGGAACATCCCTGAAGACGCCAAGGCCTACCTGCTTGACCTGCTGCAGGGGGGTGGGGTGGAGCTGCATATTGATTATATAAACGTGCTCTACCGAATACTGCACGACATCTCGGAATCGCCGCGGGCTGCCTTCGGCGGCACCGAGCGCGACCTCTCGGGTGTCGCCCTTGAGATTGAGCTCAATCCCCTGCTACAGAAGGTGAGGCGCAAGCGCATTATCCGCACCGCCGCCTACAACCAGCGCAACCAGATGATTCTAAGGCTGCTGGAGAGGTACCAGGGGGAGAGCTTCGGCAACTTACATCTGCGGGTGGTCTGGAAGCCGATACTGCCCCAGGACTTGTCGCGGCTGGTGGCTAACGAGCAGACGCTGGTGCAGAGCGGCATCCATTCCCGCCGCCGCGCCATGGACGAGATCGGCGTTAAGGACACCGAAGGCGAGTTCCAGCGCTGGCTGGAGGAGAGAGAGGCCATCCTAAACATGAATAAAAACAATAACAAACAGCTTAACACTTCGTCGACGCGAGAGAGGGAGAGAGTTTCCGCCGACCGAGAGTTTAAGGAATCTCCATAAGGAGGTAACAAATTGCCCGATAACAGAGAGGAGCTAAATCCGGGGGAAATAGAGGGGATTGCCGAGAAGGATGAGGCGCTGGCAGTTAAGGAGCAGCGCATTGCCGAGCTTGAACAGGCTCTGGCCAGCAAGGACGAGGAGATTGCCGCCCTGACTCAGTCGGCGGCGGAGCTGGAGCAAAGGCTGGCCGAGCGGGAAGAGAGCCTGGCGCAAGCGATAGCCAGCTACCGGGCGCTGGCGTTGAAATACAACCCCAGCCTTCCCGAGGAGCAGATAACCGGTGAAAGCATCGAGGAGATTGATGCTTCCCTGGCCAGCGCTCAGGCCCTTATCAACCGGGTCAGGCAGGAGCTGGAGGCGGAAATGGCCGCCGCCAGAATACCGGCCGGGGCACCGCAAAGGACACCCGCTGACCTGTCCACCCTATCCCCCCGGGACAAGATTCAATACGCCATAGGCGAAAGGAGATAGAAAATGGCTTTAACACTAGACGAGGCAGCCAAGCTGTCCAACGATATGCTGCTGCAGGGGGTGGTCGAGACCATCGTCAAGGACTCGCCCGTCCTTAAGCAGCTGCCCTTCATCGAGATTGTGGGCAACGTCCTGACCTACAACCAGGAAAAGACCCTGCCCACCATCGATTTCTATGACGTCGGCGACACCTGGAGCGAGTCGACGCCGACCTTCGAGCAAAAAACGGCCTCCCTGAAGATTATGGGCGGCGACGCCGATGTGGATAACTTCCTCAAGACGACCCGCAGCAACATCCAGGACCTGGAAGCGGCCGTGGTCGAGCTCAAGGCTAAGGCGCTCAAGGACAAGTTCGAGGAAAACTTTATCTACGGCGACACCTCATCCGACGCCAAGCAGTTCGACGGGCTGAGGAAGCTCATCGACACCACTACCGCCAGCGACCAGGTCATTGCCATGGGTAGCAGCGGGGCCACGCTGACGCTGGCCAAGCTGGACGAGCTTATCGACGCCGTAAAGGGCGGCAAGCCCGATATATTACTCATGAGTCGGCGCTCGCGCCGCAAGCTCAACGCCCTGGTCAGGGCGGCGGGGGGCATGATAGAGAGCGACCGCGACCAGTGGGGCAGCTTTATCCAGCTCTGGGACGGCGTTCCCATCGGCGTCAACGACTGGATACTGGACACCCACACCCTGAGCGGCGGGGTGGAGACGGCCACTACTGGCGGCGACTGCTCCACCATCTATGCCTTCCAGATGGGCGAGGGTGCCCTCTGTGGGCTGACTGGCCCCGGCCACCTCACGGTGGAGCCTATCGGAAGCCTGGAGACCAAAGACGCCTCGCGCACCCGCATTAAGTGGTACTGCTCGCTGGCGCTGTTCAGCTCGATAAAGAGCGCCGCCCTAATCGGGGTGCAGGACTAAATTCTAGATTTCGGAGGAAGAAATGAAAAAGCAAGAGAAAGCCGGCTGGCTCTGCCGCTACCACTTAAGCAAGTACCAGGAGGATATCGAGTCCTACCGAGGTCGGGAGGCGGATTTTCACGATAGATTCAAGCCCTACGAAGTCATTAAGGGTGAAGGCAACTGCCTGCTCAACTCTGGCATCAACGAGATGTGGGACTTAATTACGGGCGAGGTCTCTGGCTCCGGCCACATCTTCGATAACGCCGCCGCCCAGATAGGCGTCGGCGACAGCTCGACGGCGGCCGACCCGTCCCAGACCGACCTCCAGGCGGCCACCAACAAGACCTACAAGGGCATGGAGAGCGGCTATCCCACCTCCACCAGCCAAAAGACGACCTTCAAGGCCAGCTTCGGGGATAGCGAGGCCAACTACGCCTGGAACGAGTGGGTGGTCAAGCAGGCCACCAGCGCCAAGTGCCTCAACCGCAAGGTGGAATCACTGGGCACCAAGTCCAGCGGCACCTGGACGCTGGAAGTCAGCATAACTCTGAGCTAGGAGCTAGCCAATGGCTAATAATTTCAGCGGCGACTCCAATTGCGTTGCCCTGTGGAAGTTCGATAATAACGCCGATGATAGCCTGGGCGGCAACGACCTGACCGAGGTCAACTCGCCCGCTTACGACGGCTCCGACAAGAAGGAGGGCGGCTACTGCCTCGACCTGGAGCGGGACAACGGCCAGTACTGTTTGATTGCCGATGCCGACCTTGACACCGGCTTCCCGGGAAAAAGCGGCGGCAACGAGCCCTCAATCTCCATCTGTCTCTGGGTAAAGGCCGAGTCGTTCAGCACCGGTTATCAAGGGCTGGTAACCAAATACCAGACGGCGGGCGACCTGCGCACATTTTCGCTGATGATAGACGGCAGCGGCCAGGTACAGTTTAACGTCGGGTACAACAGCGGCCAGAGCTACTCCCTGCACGAATTCAACACCCTGCTAAGCGCCGGCAAGTGGTATCACATCGGGGTCGTCTACGACGCCTCTGATAACAGCGTCAAGATAAGGGTATGGGACGACGATGCCGGGGCCCTGCTGGACAGCAACTATTCGGACACGGCCGGCGGCGACATGTCCCCCCGCTCGGCACCGCTGGAGGTAGGCCGCTATAACAACTCCAACAGCTATTGCTTCGACGGCAAGATTGACGAGCTCGTTGTCTTTGACAAGGCCCTCTCCGACAGCGACATTGACGCCATAAGGGCGGGGACATATGGGCCGACGGTGACCGAGAAAGATGCCGCCGACTCCGGCTCCGGGGCCGAGGCTGTTGTCTCGCTGGAAAGCCAGCAGGATAAGGTCGCCACTGATAGCGGCAGCGGCCTTGACGCCGTTGAGTCGCTGGAAACGCCCTCGGCCAAGACGGCGTCCGATAGCGGTTCCGGGGTGGAAGCCGTTATCTTACGGCTGCTGGGCGCCGCCGAGGCGGGGTCCGGCGCCGAGACCAGCGCCGTCGGAGGCGGCGGGACCGAAGGCCTCTTCGCCGAGGAAGAGGCCGAGGGCGCCGACAAACTCGTCGCCAAGATAGAAATGCCGACCAAGGGAGGAGGTATGAAACTATGGACCTAAGCACGATGAGAACCATCGTCAGGCGCGACCTGAAGGACGAGGACGCTGAAAACTACCGCTGGAGCGACGACGAGCTGGACCGGCACATCGCCCACGCCGTCAAGGACTTTTCCGAGGCGGTACCCCTGCCGACCAAGGCCACCCTGCCCACCACCGCCGACTCCAGGGTAATCGATATCTCCCCCCTCACCGACCGGGTGATGGTGGAGGCGGTGGAGTATCCGCTGGAGCAGTTCCCGCCCAGCTACCAGAAGTTCGCCCTCTGGGGGCAAGCACTGACCCTTTTCATCGATGAAGCCCCTGACGGCTCGAACTGTAATGTCTATTACGGCATCCTTCACACCCTTGATGCCGAGGGCTCGACCATAGACACCAAATACGAGGAGCTGATTGCCACCGGCGCCGAGGGCTACGCCGCCGTGGAGTGGGCCAGCTACGCCACCAACCGGGTGAGCCTGGGCGGCACCACCACCCCCAAGGAGTATCTCGACTGGGGTAACGAGAAGCTGAAGCAGTTTAGGAAAGAGCTGAAGAGGCTGGGGCGGAGGAACAAGGTCCGTATCCGCCAGCTCTACCAGCTATAAAGGAGCGTTATGACAACGAGAACGACCGCAAAAGCCAAGGAGGGACTGCCCAGGGAGGCCTTCGCCATTATGGGCGACCCCACTAACCCCGAGAGCTGGAAGCTGCCCCACCACAAGCGGAGCATCTACCGGGCGCTAAAGGGGAAGCTGGATATCGAACGAACGGTGGACTGGGAACGGATGGGGGCGGCGGTGGCGGCGTTATCCCCCGCCGGTTTCCGGGGGCGGAGGGTAGCCGCCAGCCCCGAAGAAATCTTAGCCGCCGCCCACCACCTGGCCGACCACTACCGGAAAGCAAATAAGCCGCTGCCCGATACGCTGGCGGCACTGGTGTAAAAGAAATGAAGGACTGGATAGAGTTAATCAAGGCCGCCATCAGGCCCTTTATCATCGTCTGGGGGTTCTCAGTCTACGGAGTCTGCATTCTGTCGGACATAGAAGCTCCGACACTGCTGGTGGGGTTGGTGACGGCCGTCATCTTGGAATACTTCGGCGAAAGGGCTATCAAGAGGCTTAAGGAAAAGTGAGACAGCTCAGCTCAACACTGCTCGCCGCCCAGCAGGAGGCTTCACGCACCCCTTATGTCAAGGTGGAGGCCTCCAATAAGCACGCCGGCGTGGTCAATCTGCGCTGGGAGAGGCTCTATGAAGGCGAGGAGGATGATTATTATCACGCCGCCACCATGCCCTCCGACGGCTCGCTGGTCAGGGTGAGGGTGACGCCCCCCTCCGATTCCCGTAAGCTCTACCGCCAGCGGGTGGCGGCCCCCGGCCCCCAGTCCGACTTCAGCCAGTGGGTCTATATAAATCAATACGACGTGGTTATCGTGGCCGCTTGCTCGCTGGGGGCCGAGGTATCGATATTCTGGATAAAATCTGACCGCGAGCTCTACCAGTTGAAGAGCAGCGACTACGGCGCCAGCTGGGGCAGTCCCCAGCTGCTGACCTACAGCCCGACCACGGCCATAAACGGCATCGCCGCCGCTTATAAACCCAACGGCGATATCGCTCTTTTCTTCGCCGACCAGGCAACTCTTTACGTGATGAAGCGGATAGATGACAACTGGGGAAGCAAGGTCGCCTGGGACAAGTCAACGGGTGACCTCTCCGGTTTAGCCACCGTCTATGATGGCGACTGGAACCTTTTTGTCACCGGTAAAGACTCGAACGACGACCATAAACTTTGGTCGCTGGTCTACGGGGACGGCGGGGAGGTAGCGGCAGGCGAATGGTCAGAACTTAAGGTCTTTGCCACCGCCCCTTCCGACAGCGACTATGAATACCGCGCCGCTTTTATGGACAAGCCCGACGTCTACCGCGGCTTCTTTGTCGAGAAGTTCAACGGCAACCAGTCCTACAACCGCCCCTTCTGGTCGCACTCGGTGCCCGAAACAAAGTTCATCGATAACCTCTGGCACGAGCCCGTGCCCCTCAACCTCGAAAGCCTATACGGGCTGGCTATCGCCCACCACGGCGATTACGCTTGGCTCTCCGCCCCCTACGGGGTCTGGCGGGCCAAGCTGACGGAAGAGAAGCTGGATTTAAGCATCGACGTCTTAGCCTTAAAGGAGGAGCTGACGCCAACTAGAGGTGAGCTTAGTGTTGAGCTGGCTAACGACGACGGCAGATATAGCGCGCCAGGAGAGGGCGACATTGCGCTATTGGATATCGGCGGCCAGATTGAGTTCAGCCCCGGCTATGTCACCAGCCAGGGCAAAGAGGTCAGCACTGGGCCCGCTTTTATCCTTGAGTCTTTTGAGCATATCAGCGCCGGCGGCAAAGCCAGCCTGGTCTTAAACGCTCTCGACGGCTGGAGGCTCATCGAAAACTGGCGGGCGCGGCACCAGTTCCGCTGGAACAAGCAGGCTGATGAGATGAACGTCAAGGAGCTACTGGCCTTCGTGCTGGGAAGGGTGGGGCTAAGGCTAGTGGTGAAATCAGCGTCTGAAGCGCTGACCGATGACTACCCCGACTTCACCATCAACCCCAATAACAAAGGTCTGGACGTCATTCAAAGGCTGCTTTCCTTTGTCCCTGATGTCTTACTTATCGAGGGGAACACCGCCTATGTGGTCAATCCTTTAGCCGACGATGCTTCCGATTATGCTTACGGCTCAGCCCACGCCATTTTTGAAGGCAGATACGCGGCTCAAGCAGCGGAGCTTAACCG
Organism: Dehalococcoidales bacterium; assembly: GCA_034419075.1. Lineage (GTDB taxonomy): Bacteria > Chloroflexota > Dehalococcoidia > Dehalococcoidales > BS750m-G39 > E44-bin88. Next base: position 44,114 of record DAOULR010000005.1, read on the forward strand.
CCTCCAGGTGGAGGGCTATGACCCCACCCAGGACGAGTCTATCGTTGTCGATAGCTTCGCCTGGGAAGAGATAGATAGGCTGTATGACCGACTAGGGCATGTGGAAGATAAGAACATAGACAGCGCCACCGGCACCGAGGATAGAGGCCAAAGCTACCTGAGAAAGGCGGAGATGGCAGCCGTCAACGGCGCTATTCTAGTTCCGGTCAACTGCGGGCAGCAACTCTACGACGTAATTGATATCACCGACAGTTGTGCCGGGCTTACTGCCGCCAAGAGACGCGTCAACGGATTGACGCTCGTTTATAACCCCCGCCGCGCAGAATACCGCCAGCGTTTGTTATTGTGCGGGGTTTAGGGGGGACTGGATTCCTGCCTTCGCAGGAACGACAAAATGGGCGGGGCGGCGTAACCCAGAAGGAATTCTAGAGGGATAATCCCCTCTAAGGGCGGGCTGGGTGGGACGATAATACCTACGCTAACAAGGGGGAGAAAAACCTGAGTGGGGCACCACCCCTATAGGAGAATGTCATGAGGCTCAAAAAAGCAATCTTAAAGGGTTTCAATTCCGGTGACTACACCGCTACCATACAGCTCAGCGGCAGCTACAAAGTCTACCTGCAGGGCGTGGCCGTGGCGCGTAACATACCCGCTGCCGAGATGGCGCTGGGCCGAAAGCTGGCGGTCATTTTCTTCGACGAGCACAACGCCAAGGACGCCGTGGTAGCGGCGGTCTATAGCTAATCCCTCCTTGACGGCCAAAGCTGCAGGCGATACAATGGCTTGGCTTATCAAAATGCCCAAGAAATACGATGTTATCATTGTCGGCGGCGGTCCCGCGGGCATCTTTGCCGCCCTGGAACTGGCCCCCGACAACCTCAAGATTCTGCTTATCGAAGAGGGACGGGAAATCGAGAAGCGCCAGTGTCCGGCGCGGGACACCGGCCTGCCCTGTCCCCCCTGTACCCCCTGCAACCTGGTCTGCGGGCTGGGCGGGGCGGGGGCCTTCAGCGACGGCAAGCTGACGCTGACCTCACAGGTGGGCGGCATACTCCCCCGCTACCTGGGCGAAGAGCCAACCGAAGCCCTTATCAAATACGTTGACGAGCTCTACCTTAGGTTCGGCGCTCCCAAAAAGCTCTACGGCACCGGCAAGAAGGCCGACGAGCTGCGCCAGCAGGCTGACCTGGCGGGGCTGAAGCTGGTGCCATTACCCATCCGCCACCTCGGCACCGAGCACTGCCGACTGGTGCTGAAATCGATGTGGGACTACCTCAACCCCCGCCTGGAATCGCGGCTGCGCACGGCGGTGGCCTCCATCAAAGTAGAAAAAGGCAGGGTCAAGGGGGTTACCACCGAGTCCGGAGAGAGCTTTGACTGCGACTATTTGATTTTGGCCCCGGGCCGGGAGGGGGCCGACTGGCTGGCCCAGGAAGCCGAGCGCCTTAAACTGACCATGCACAGCAACCCCGTTGACGTGGGGGTGCGGGTGGAGGTACCGGCGGCGGTCATGGCACCGTTGACCGATATCCTCTACGAATCCAAGCTGGAGTTCCTCTCCAAGAGCTTCGACGACCGGGTGAGAACATTTTGTATGTGCCCCGGCGGCGAGGTCATCATGGAGTCCACGGGCGGCCGCGACCCCGTCATCACCGTCAACGGGCACAGCTACGCTGAGCGCAAGACGGAAAACACCAACTTTGCCCTGCTGGTGAGCACCGCCTTCACCAAGCCGTTTAACCAACCTATCGCCTACGGCAAGTATCTGGCCCGGCTGGCCAATATCCTGAGCGGCAGTGTCCTGCTGCAGCGCCTGGGCGACCTGCAGGCAGGGCGGCGCTCTACACCGGAGCGCATTGAGCGGGGACTGGTAAAGCCCACCCTGAAGGATGCTACCCCCGGCGACCTGAGCTTTGCCCTACCTTATCGCTACCTGACCGGCATCGTGGAGATGCTTCAGGCGATGGACAGGCTGGCTCTGGGTGTGGCCTCGCCCGATACCCTGCTCTACGGCATCGAGGTTAAGTTCTATTCGAGCCGGCCTGAACTCAGCCCCAGTCTGGAGACCGAGGTGGGCAACATGTTTGCCGTCGGTGACGGCGCCGGCGTCAGCCGCGGCCTGATTCAGGCATCGGCCTCCGGCGTGGTGGCCGCCCGGGAGATTCTAAAGCGAAAACATCCAGTTGACAGGCTAACTTTGGCCGACTAAAATTGTTAATACACGATAAAGAAT
>DAOULR010000006.1:0-39191 GCA_034419075.1 Dehalococcoidales bacterium
ATAGGTGGGAGGCTTTGAAGCCGGGGCGCCAGCCTCGGTGGAGCCATCGTTGAAATACCACTCTTGGTGAGTTTAGCCTCTAACCCTGGTTCAAGCCAGGGGACAGTGTCTGGTGGGTAGTTTGACTGGGGCGGTCGCCTCCCAAAAGGTAACGGAGGCGCCCAAATGTCCCATCAGTGAGGATGGAAATCACACATATAGCGCATTGTCATAAGGGTGCTTGACTGCGAGACTTACAAGTCGAGCAGGTGCGAAAGCAGGGCAAAGTGATCCTACGGTCCCGTGTGGAAGGGCCGTGGCTTATCGGATAAAAGCTACCCCGGGGATAACAGGCTTATCTTCCCCAAGAGTTCACATCGACGGGAAGGTTTGGCACCTCGATGTCGGCTCGTCGCATCCTGGGGCTGAAGCAGGTCCCAAGGGTCCGGCTGTTCGCCGGTTAAAGCGGCACGCGAGCTGGGTTCAGACCGTCGTGAGACAGGTCGGTCTCTATCCGTCGTGGGCGTCCGGAGATTTGAGGGGGGCTCTCTCTAGTACGAGAGGATTGAGAGGGACAGACCTCTGGTGTGCCAGCTGTTCCGCCAGGAGCATCGCTGGGTAGCTACGTCTGGTTGGGATAAGCGCTGAAAGCATCTAAGTGCGAAGCTCGCCCCAAGATTATATCTCCTGCCCCATCAGCTTGCTGGTGGGGGTAAGACCGCAAGTAGACTACTTGTTTGATAGGCGGCAGGTGTAAGTGCAGTAATGTATTTAGCTTAGCCGTACTAATGGTCGAGGGCTTGACCTGTTTCAGATTAGGTATTAGTCAATGATTATAAAGAGGGGCAAAAGCCCCTCTTTTTGTTTTCCTTGCCCCAAAGATGTCATACTCATATAATTAAGCCCAAAAGTGAAGGGGAGGTCAGCATGGCTGAATTAAAATACCAAAAATATATCCTGACCGATTTAAAACTACCGGAGGACATACAAAAAAGAGCCGCCGAGTATAACGAGAGGGCAACACGTATATTATGGTTAGAAGATTTTGTTATCAAAGGGGCTCCTAGCATAATTAGTTCCTGGTATTGGAAAGCCACCGAGAAAGAGGGCACGCCGTCTCACACACATGATTTTGATGAGGTCGTAGGCTTTTTCGGTAGCGACCCACAAAACCCTCGCGATTTAGGGGGAGAGGTAGAGTTCTGGCTGGAAGACGAGAAATATATCCTCAAAAATAGCTGCCTTATCTTTGTCCCTAAGGGACTGAGGCATTGTCCGTTGAGGGTGGTCAAAGTTAACCGGCCCATATTCTTCCTGGCAGTATCGGTTACTAATAAGTATTTTAAAGAGAACATCAGGCCGGCATCATCCGGTGGCTAGCAGAATAAAATGAACCAAAAGAAACGAGGGGCGAAATGGCCGAAGGAAAATACGATAAATATTTCTTGAAAGAACCATGGGGAATCGATCTCCCGGGTATTCCTCCCGATGCTCCGGTGTACATAGGGCTGGGGCAGAAGGGTCCCGTAGAAGGTTGGGATGAGCCTCTTACACAGGTCCTGCGCCCGATTTATAGCCCCTATAAAATGATACCGGAAGGGCATAGGCATTCCGTTGCCGAAATCCTGTATTTTATCGGTGGCGACCCGATGAATTTTAAAGAATTCGGGGCTGAAGTAGATTTCGTAATGGGTGAGGGTGAGGAAGCGGAAACTCATATTATCACAACTACCACATGGGTGTATGTTCCCGCCGGGCTGTTGCATTGCCCTCTGGATTTTAAGAGGGTAGATAAACCGATTATGTTCGGGCATATTATGTTTGCACCCACTTTTAACTCAACCATTGTGGGCCGTAAGCCTTTCTGATGTGGGGATAAGGCGAGGGGATTTTATCCTGAACACGAGAAGAGGCGTGTAAAAAGCGCCTCTTTTTGTTTCCCTTGCCCCCAAAGACATGACACCTTATAATTAAACCAAAAGAAACGGGGGACAAAATGGCTGAAAAGGAAAAGAAGGATAGGAGAAAAACCTTTGGGGGAATCTTTATCCCCGCTGGCCTTTTCATCGGCATGGGGATTGGCTGGCTGGTGGACTATTTTGTGGCGGGGCTATTTATCGGGCTGGGCGCGGGCTTTGCCGCCTACGCTGTGGTAATGCTTACCGGGCGCGACTAGCCGTTATTAGTCAAAGGTAAAAGAGGCACCTTTCGGTGCCTCTTTTTGTTTCTAGATATTCCTACCCAACTTTATGGTGTCTGCGGCTTATCCCTTGTCTTTTCTGAACTTTCGCCTCATAATCCTCCTAACTATTATAAAGAACAAAATGACGACAGCAAGGGATACCACTATTTTCAGCCATGTTCCAAATGGGTTAAATACTTCGAGAACAAACATGGTAACAAGAATCAGAATAAAAAATGCCCCTGCTATCTTTCCAAAGAATTTCCTCTTAGCCAATTGTGTGTCCGTCACTGGGGGTAAATCCCCTAACCTGGTAGTCGCTAGCTCTGGTTTACCCATTACCAATGACATCATTTTATCAATATAGCTCATCCCAAGTACTAAAAAGCCTGAAGAAAAGAAGAATGCTGCTATAAATAAGCAAAACTTGCCAGCCTCGTAATTCTCCTGTTGGTAAAATCCCATTTTGTAGCCCAACATAACAGAAACAACACAAGCCATTGAAAAAACTGCAAATGCTATGGCTGCAATGAAAAATGCGCATCCGAAGAAATGAACCATTGTATACATGACTTTGTCTTTTTCTCTCTCATCTTGTATTGTGCGCAAATTTCGGAAAATGCTCCTTCGCCCTTCTGGTAAATAATCAACCATGAGTTCAAGTCTTTTCCACGCGAAATTAAGTACCAATAATGAAACGGTTATCAAAATCCCAGCAGAAGCAAAAGCAACCTCAGCAGATGATTCGAATGCTTCCATACTATCTCTTCACCCCCTCCCACGACATTATCGTATGTCTGTGTTTTCTACTTGTCAATACTATAATGTCGCAACACAGTCCCAACGGTATTGAAATCAGCACTATATGGTATTATTCTATATCAGCGGCCGGGAGGTAAAAAATGAAAAACTCGGAAAAGCTGCAAATGGTATCCCCCTGCGGCTATTGTTGCCCCAGCTGCGCCGCCTACGAAAAGAGCCTCTGCACCGACGAAATCGCCATCCAGAAAGAGGCGGCCAGGGCCAACCTCCCCGTTGAAAAGCTCTTAAAGATTTGCGCCGGCTGCCGGCCAAAGCAGGGAAGGCCGCACGGTGATATTCTCTGCCAAACGTACGATTGCTGCGTCAACCAAAAGGGCTTGGACTTCTGCTACCAGTGTGAGGAGTTCCCCTGCCTGAAGCTGGCGCCCGTCAGCGATAGGGCCGAGGTAAGGAGGCATAACACCAAGATATATAACCTCCTCATGCTGAAGAGGCTCGGCCTGGACGAATACATAGAAAAGAGTAGGGAGATAGCCAAACAATGGGTCAGGGGCAAGACGCCGATTCTGGGAGGCGATGTGCAGCTATAGGCAAACATGCTCAAATACACCCCTATTTCTATATTTTTCACCCCCCAAAAAAGAGCTAAATTACGTTTGGCTCACCTTCGGTTAGCTCTGTATACGACCAAAGTACTCCCCCATTTAGGTTGCAAAATGTAAAAAATATGCTAAAATATAACTTGCCTTCTGGTGGTTAGAGCGGGGTGGAACCACCCGTTCCCATCCCGAACACGGAAGTGAAACGCCCTAGCGCAGACGATACTGAGGGGGCGACCCTTTGTGGAAAATATGCCACTGCCAGGAGGCTTTTGACCTTTAGTACTAGTTGACTTATAATTAGGTTAACAAATTAGGAGCGAGCTATTAAAGATGGCTAGCCGATTCGAGAAGTTCTCAGAGAGGGCCCGAAGGGTCCTCACCCTGGCTCAAGAAGAGGCCAAGCACTTTAACCACAACTACATCGGCACCGAACACATCCTGCTCGGACTGGTCAGGGAAGAGGAGGGGGTCGGCGCCAAGGTGCTGGCCAACCTCGGCGTGAGCCTGACCAAAGCGCGCTCGGCGGTGGAATTCATCATCGGGCGCGGCGAAAAGCCGACCACCGGCGAAATCGGACTTACCCCCAGAGCCAAGAGGGTCATCGAACTGGCCATTGACGAAGCCCGTCACCTCGGCCATAACTATATCGGCACGGAACACCTCCTGCTGGGGCTGTTGCGCGAAGGCGAAGGCGAAGCCACCGAGGGGAGGGGGGTCGCCGCCGACGTCCTCGATAGCTTCGGCATCAACCTGGAGCGCGCCCGCAGCGAGACCAACCGCGTCCTCGGTGAAGGCGTCGCCCGGGCCAGGCCCACCGCCAGCCGTTCCACCAGCCGCACCCCCGCTTTAGACCAGCTCGGTATCGACCTTACCGCCGCCGCCACTGCGGGCAAGCTCGACCCCGTTATCGGCCGGAACAAGGAAATCGAGCGCGTCATTCAGATATTGAGCCGCCGCACCAAGAACAACCCCGCCCTCATCGGCGAGCCCGGTGTGGGCAAGACGGCCATTGTCGAAGGACTGGCCCACCGCATCATCGCCGGCGACGTCCCCGAAACGCTGGAGAGGAAAAGGATAATCACCCTGGATATGGGGGCGGTGGTGGCCGGCACCAAATACCGCGGCGAGTTCGAGGAAAGACTAAAGAAAGTAATCGACGAGATAAAGACGGCGGGCAACTGCGTGCTCTTTATCGACGAGTTTCATACCATGGTGGGCGCCGGGGCGGCGGAGGGAGCGGTTGACGCCGCCAATATCCTTAAGCCCTCGCTGTCGCGCGGCGAACTGCAGTGCATCGGCGCCACCACCCTGGACGACTACCGCAAGTACATAGAAAGAGACGCCGCCCTGGAACGGCGCTTCCAGCCCGTGCTCGTGGAAGAGCCCTCCGTAGAGGAGACACTGGAAATCTTAAAAGGGATTAAGGAACGCTACGAAGAGCACCACCAGCTCATAATAACCGAAAAGGCGCTCAGCGCCGCAGCCACGCTCTCGGCGAGATATATCCCCGACCGCTTCCTGCCCGACAAGGCCATAGACCTTATCGATGAGGCGGCCTCAAGGGTAAGAATCAGGCACCGCACCATCCCCATCACGCTCAAGGAAGCCAGGCGCGCCGAGGACAGCGTGCGCAAGGACAAAGAGGCAGCCTTAGCCACCCAGCAGTATGAGTACGCCGCCGAGCTGCGCCAGCGCGAGCTTCAGATTGAAGAGAAGATAAAGAAGATGGAGGAGGAGTGGCAGGCGGAGCAGGGGGAGGATAATCCCGAAGTCGGTGAAGAGGATATCGCCGAGGTGGTCAGCATGTGGACCAACATCCCCGTGGTGCAGCTGGCTTCGGATGAGACCAGCCGCCTGCTTAATATGGAAGAGGTGCTGCACAAGCGCATTATCGGCCAGGACGAGGCAATTAACATCGTGGCCAAGGCGGTAAGAAGGGCGCGGGCGGGCATTAAAGACCCCCGCCACCCCATCGGCAACTTTATTTTCCTGGGCCCGACGGGCGTGGGCAAGACCGAGCTGGTCAGGGCGCTGGCCGAGTTCATGTTCGGCAGCGAGGACACGCTCATCAGGCTCGATATGTCCGAGTTCATGGAAAAGCACACCGTCTCACGGCTGGTGGGCGCGCCCCCTGGCTATGTCGGCTTTGAAGAGGGCGGGCAGCTCACCGAGGCGGTGCGGCGCAAATCATACTGCTGCATACTCCTAGATGAGATTGAAAAGGCCCACCCCGATGTCTTTAATATTCTCTTGCAGATATTCGACGACGGCCACCTCACCGACGCCAAGGGTCGGCGGGTGGACTTCCGCAACAGCATAATAGTTATGACCAGCAACATCGGTGCCGAGCTTATCCGCAAGGGCAGTACCATGGGCTTTACCCAGCGCAGCGACGCCGCCAAGACCAAGCAGATGGACTACGAAAAGATGAAGGAAAAGCTGCTCGAAGAGCTCAAAAAGTCCTTCCGCCCCGAGTTCTTAAACCGCATTGACGGCGTGGTCGTCTTCCACGCCCTGACCAAGGAAGACATCAGGAAGATTGTCGACCTGATGCTGACCCAGGTCTCCAAGCAGCTCGAGGAGAAGGGCATAAAGCTGGAGGTAACCGATGTCGCCAAGGACTTCCTCGGCGAAAAGGGCTATGACGAAGTCTTCGGCGCCCGGCCCCTGCGGCGCGTCATTCAGGATATGGTTGAGGACAAACTCTCGGAAAGTCTGCTCCGCGGCGTGTTCCGCGCTGAAGATACAGCTGTAGTCGACCTGGAGAAGGGGGAGATTGTCGTCCACCCCGCCGCCGTGGAAGCATTAGCCGGAGATGACAAAGCCTAAATCAACCAAACGCTTAAAGACCTTTGACATTCAAAGGGCGGGAAACCCTACGGCTACCACCCCCGCCCTTTAAGTTCGCCCAAATTAGGGCGGCGTATTAGAAAGGAGACCGGAATTGTCACAGGAGAACGTCGAAATCCCGATCACGGGTAAGATAACCAGCGTTAACGTCAAAAATGGGGATAAGGTGGCGGAGGGGGACGTCCTATGCATGCTGGAGTCGATGAAGATGGAAAATCCGATACTGGCGCCGGTGGCGGGCACCGTGACCAAGGTAGAGCTTGCCGTGGGGCAGGTGGTTGAGGCGGGTGATTTAGTGGTAATTATCGAATACTAAGCGGACTTAAATAGATTAAGGAACAGCCAAGATGACAGACTGGGGTCTAGTAGCCGAGATTGCCGGGGGCGGCTTTGGTGTTACCATCCTCGCCCTGGTAATCCTGTCCCTGGCCGCCTGGATAGTGGGCTTAATAATACAAAGAGTCAGGGCTAAGCCGGAAGAGACTCCGAAAGAGGAAAAGTAGGTGTTTGGTCTCTACGAAACCGCCTTCGGGTCGCTAACCTGGGGCAACATTGTAATGTTTCTCATTGCCGGGCTCCTCATCTACCTGGGCATCGCCAAGAAGATGGAGCCCATCTTATTAGTCCCCATCGGTTTCGGTATCCTTATGGTCAATCTTCCTCTCGGCGGCCTGATGGTCTATAGCCCCGATGGCTTCCCCGTCGAGGTGGGCAGCTTGAGCGAGCTGATACACGCCATCGGCAGCGGCCAGGTCGGCCTGCTCAACGTGCTCTACACCTACGGCATCGAGTCCGAGGTCATACCCTTGCTCATCTTCCTCGGTGTGGGCGCTATGACCGATTTCAGGCCCACCATCGCCCGCCCCGTATCGTTCCTCTTCGGCGCCACCGCCCAGCTGGGCGTCTTCGTCGTCTTTATCATCGCCTATACTTCGGGGCTCTTCTCGGTGAACGAGGCGGCCTGTGTCGGCATCATCGGCGGCTCGGACGGCCCGCCCACGGTCTATCTCACCGCCGCCCTCGCCCCCAAGCTCCTAGGACCGATTACGCTGGTCGCCTATTCCTATATGGCGCTGGTACCCATACTCCAACCGCCGATAATAAGGGCGCTTACCACCAAGAAAGAGCGGGCCATATTTATGAAACCGCAGCTGCGCCAGGTATCAAAGCTGGAAGAGATTCTATTCCCCGTATTGATATTCGTCGTCGCTGCCCTGCTCGTGCCCAAGTCGGTGCCGCTTATCGGCATGTTTATGTTCGGCAACCTGCTGCGGGTCACCGGCGTTACCGATAGACTGGCTCAAGCCGCGGGCGGGGTCTTTATCGACGTGCTCACCTTCCTCCTCGGCCTGACGGTGGGGGCACTAATGCCCGCCTCGGTATTCCTCACCGGGCAGACCCTGGCTATCGTCGGCCTGGCCGTGGTCGCCTTTTCCTTCGGCACGGCGGGGGGTATATGGGCTGCCCAGCTGGTCAACCTCTTCTTAAAGGATAAGATAAACCCGATGATAGGCGCCGCGGGAGTATCGGCCATCCCGATGTCGGCGCGGGTGGTGCAGAAGATGGGGCAGCAGGCCAACCCCAAGAACTTCCTCTTGATGCACGCCATGGGGCCCAATATGGCCGGGGCTATCGCCACATCGGTAGTCGCCGGCATACTCCTGGGCATGCTCCTCTAGCCCATTAAGATTCTGAAGTCATCGGCATCCGCGTTCGTTTCGTGGACGCCGATTTTTTTATCCCTGAAACGCCTGCGGGGTGGGGTGGCCGTAACCCGGAAGGAATTCTAGAGGGAGAATACCCTCTAAGGGTGGGCAGGGTGGGACAACAATGCCTTCGCACAACAAGGTGGGGTGGGTATTGGATGGGCAAATACTACGTTGGCTAACAGCACCCAAAATCCCCCTTGCATTAGCCCCCAAAATGGGCTAAAGTCAAGCTATGGTCAAACCCAAGTCCAGCGGGCGGACTATCTTTATCTGCCGCAACTGCGGCCGGGAGAGCCTGAAGTGGCTGGGGCGCTGCCCCAGCTGCCAGGAATGGAACAGCTTTGAGGAAACTGTTGTCTCCTCCGCCCCCACCCCCCTCGCCGACCTCTCCAATCCACCCCGCGAGCTATCGCAGGTGGTTATTGATAGCTCCGACCGTCTGCCTCTACCCTTAAACGAGCTTAACCGGGTGCTGGGTGGGGGGCTGGTCTCCGGCTCGCTGGTGCTCATGGGCGGCGAGCCCGGCATCGGCAAGTCCACCCTGCTCTTACAGGTCTCGGCTTTAGTAGCCCAGGCTGGGGGCAAGGTGGCTTATGTCTCCGGCGAGGAGACGCTATCTCAAATCAGGCTCAGAGCGGAACGGCTGGGGGTCAGCGGCCAGGGGCTCTATCTTTTGGCCGAGACCGACCTCAACGCTATCCTGGGGCAGTTGGAACAGCTGAAGCCCTCGCTGGTGGTCATCGATTCCATCCAGGCCATTTCCCTCCCCGAACTGGAATCGGCGGCGGGCTCCGTCGGCCAGGTCAGGGAGTGCACGCTGCGGCTGATGCACTGGGCCAAGCCCGGTGCCGTGCCCGTCCTCGTGGCCGGGCACGTGACCAAGGACGGCTCCATCGCCGGACCCAGAGTCCTAGAGCATATCGTTGATGTGGTGCTCTACCTTGAGGGAGAGCCTTTCAGCGCCTATCGCGTGCTGCGCGGGGTGAAGAACCGCTTTGGCTCCACCAACGAGGTCGGCGTCTTCGAGATGAAGCAGGAAGGGCTTATCGAGGTGGACAATCCCTCCCAGGCCTTCCTCGCCCAGAGACTGGAGGAGGCCGTCGGCTCGGCGGTGGTGCCCACGCTTGAAGGCAGCCGCCCCCTCCTCGTCGAGATTCAGGCATTGACCACCCCGACATCTTTTGGCCTGCCCCGCCGCACCGCCAACGGCGTCGATTTCAATAGATTGCTGCTGATTACGGCGGTGCTGACCAAGCGGGTGGGCCTGAAGCTGGGCAACCAGGACATCATCGTCAACGTCACCGGAGGATTAAAAGTAGGCGAGCCGGCGGCTGATTTAGGCATTGCCCTGGCCATCGCCTCCAGCGCCCGCGATATAGCCGTCGACCCGTCTCTGGTGGCGGCGGGCGAGGTGGGCCTAAGTGGCGAGCTAAGGGCCGTTTCGCAATTAGAGCGCCGGGTAGCCGAGGCCGCCCGCCTCGGCTTTAAGCGCTGCCTGGTGCCCAAAACGGGCGCCAAGATTAAAGCCCCCAAGGACATTGAGCTTCTGACCGCCGCCACGCTGAGGGAGGCGATAAAGCTGGGGCTACTAAAAGGGAGCTAGAGATGGAGCGGGAATGCATCTTCGTTGACGTTTTCACCGACGTCCCCTACGCCGGCAACCAGCTGGCGGTATTCCCCAACGCCGGGGGCCTCAACAGCCAGCAGATGCAAAAACTGGCCCAGGAAATAAACTACTCCGAGACCACCTTTATTCTCGACGGGGCCAAAGCAGAAGCCGATTTTGAGGTCAGGATATTTACCATTAAATTCGAACTGCCCTTCGCCGGTCACCCGATAACCGGGACCGCCTATACCATCTTGGATATCCTCGGCATCGGGCCCAAGAGAAAGGACGTATTAAAGCTAAAAACCAAGGTGGGCGTCATCCCTGTTGAGAAAGATGGCGAGAATATCTGGATGACCCAGAACCAGCCGCAGTTCTTCGCTAAATACACCGACAAGGAAAAAATCGCGGCTTTAGCCAATCTGTCACCCGAGGACATCGCCGACGATTTGCCCGTAGAGGAGGTATCGACCGGCAGCAATATGCTCATCGTACCGGTAAAGAGCCTGGAGGCCGTGCAGAGAGCCGCCGGTAACGTGAACAACATGAGCCGGTTTTTCAGAAATAGAACCTCAATAGCGCCCTACCTGTTCACCCTGGAGACCGTTGACAAAAAGGCAAGGGTGCACACCAGGTTGTTTGGCGCGCACCTAGGAATAATAGAGGATGCGGCCACAGGCTCCGCCGCCGGACCCTTAACGGCTTACCTGCTAAAATACGGCCTCTTCGGCAAGTCCTTTGAAATCATAAACGAGCAGGGCCTGGAAATGGGACGCCCGTCAAAGATTCTGATGAAGGGCGAGCTTAATGATAATAGCTACACCGTTAAGATAGGCGGAAAATGCGCCTACGTCGGGAGAGGCCGTTTCGAGATATAAAGGCGGGCACGCTCAGGGATGCGATAAGGCTGGGGCTGGTTGTAGGTAAACCGAAAAGCAAGGCTGCTGAAGATTAGCGCGATTTGGCATTTAAATAACACAGTTCATTGAGACTAGCTGTGCGAGCTTTCACTATCTTTTAAATTCTTTTCGATTTCTGTGATAATTTCCTCTACCGTATTATCTTCAAAATTGAATTTCCTACGTACTGTTCTGATTCTCATCTGGATTCCCTTGGTTTTATCGCGTCCCGATAGCTTCTGCCATATACTGTATAAGCCATATATAGTGCCTGGAAGAGCCAGTATGCTTGTCGTTACGTAGAGAATTGTAGGGAAATCAGCCCCCTTTTTCACAACGGGGTCGACTTGTGCGCCCATTTGAGACAACATGTCTCTAATGTTGTGCCAATCGCTAATCTTGACCTCAACAGAAAAGGAAACCTTATGATTCGGCATTTTAGAATACTCCATCTTTAAGATTCGTGCCCCATAACTGAACCCTCGAAGCTCGCCAGATTCTATTTTATCCCAAACGTCAGGTCTAGTCTTGTATATGCCAGCCTTCGCGAAAATCCCTTTCCACTGCCCCTTAGTATCTACATGAAACTCTGTTATATAGCCAATAGGTTGCGTAGTGTCATGATTAAAAAACATGATTCTCTTCTCAGGATTATCTCTAAGTTGGTTGGCAAAACTCTCTATGGCTTCCGGAGTTAGTCTGTCACCTTGTGAATCTACGTTAGTTGTTGCGAGGTATCCTTCAATATACCCAATGAACTCCTCCTCCATCATAGAATCCCCCTTCAGCAACGTAGACTCTTATAATAGCATTATAACTCAAAAGTAGCATAAACCGTATAGTAGATATATCGCCCCTTTTGCCTTATAATCCAGCTAATGAACTTAAAAAACAACGTCTCCGCCATAATAGTCGCCGCTGGCGAAAGTCGGCGCATGAACGGCATTGATAAGGTCTTAGCCTCATTAGGGGGCCGGCCCGTTCTTTCCTATGTCCTCAGCGCCTTTGACAGCTGTAAGTCGGTTGACCAAATCGTGCTGGTGGTCAACGAGAAAAGCCTCGAAGCCTGCCAAAAGCTGGTCGCAGGGCTGTCAAAGCCGATTGACGTTTGTACTGGCGGCAAAAGGCGGCAGGACTCAGTGGCGGCGGGGCTAAAGCAGCTTAAAAAATGCGACTGGGTAATAATCCACGACGGCGCCCGCCCGCTGGTGACTAAGGAGCTTATCGAGGAAGGACTAAAAGCCGCCCAAGAGACGGGGGCCGCTGTAGCCGCCGTCCCTGTCACCGACACCATCAAGGTTGCGGACGACGACAGAATAGTGCACCAGACGCCACCACGTCAAAATCTGTGGGCGGTGCAGACGCCACAGGTCTTCCGCTCTGATATAATAACTAAAGCCTATCAGCAGGCGCCAGAGGTCACCGACGACGCCGCGCTGGTGGAACAGGCGGGCTACAAGGTTAAACTCTACATGGGCTCTTATGATAATATAAAGATAACCACTCCCCAGGACCTGCTCGTGGCGGAGGCTCTAATTAAAAGTGGAAAATAACATACGAATCGGCATCGGCTACGACACCCACCAACTGGCCAAGAAGAGAAGGCTCGTTCTCGGCGGCGTGGAGATTCCCTTTAACAAGGGGCTAGACGGCTGGAGTGACGCCGACGTGCTCACTCACGCTATCATTGATGCCCTGCTCGGTGCCGCTGCCCTGGGCGATATCGGCCAGCATTTTCCCCCGGGCCAAGCGCAGTACCAGAACATCTCCAGCCTAGAACTGCTCAAAACAACCAATGATAAGCTGGCGGAAAAGGGGTGGCATATCGTTAACATCGACGCTACCGTTATCGCCGAGGAGCCCAAGCTAGCTGGCTTTATCGAAAAGATGAGGCAGAAGTTGAGCCAGGCGTTGGCTATAAATATAGCCAAGGTCAGCGTCAAGGCCAGCACTCCAAACGGACTCGGTTGCACCGGCAAGGGCAAAGGGATTGAAGCCCGCGCCGTAGCTTTGATAGCAGGAGACTGATTTTTATGGGATATTGCCGCAGCCTGAGAAACGACATAAAAGCCGCCTTCGAGCACGACCCGGCGGCGGTCAACACACTGGAGATTCTGCTGGCCTATCCCGGCTTTCATGCCCGCCAGTTCCACCGCATCGCCCATACCCTCTTCAAATGGCATATCCCCTTCCTGCCCCGCTTTATCTCCCACATCAGCCGCTTTTTAACCGGCATTGAAATCCACCCCGGGGCCACGATTGGCGAGGGCTTTTTCATCGACCATGGCATGGGCGTGGTCATCGGCGAAACCTCGGTTATCGGCGATAACGTCACCTTATATCAGGGGGTAACCCTGGGCGGCACCAGCCACCTGCGGGCCAAGCGCCACCCCACCCTGGGCAATAACGTGGTGGTGGGGGTGGGTGCCCAGGTCATCGGCGACATAACCATCGGCGAAAACTCCAAGGTCGGCGCCGGCTCGGTGGTGGTCAGCTCGGTGCCGGCCAACGCCACTGTGGTCGGCGTGCCGGGGCGGGTGGTGGCGGTGCGCAACCCCGATACCGACACCGTGGAAAGGCTGCCCGACCCCGTGGGCGAAAGGCTAGAAGCCTTAGAGAAAAAGGTAGCCGAACTGGAAAAACGCCTAGAAAGAACCAAGAAATGAAGCTATACAACACCCTCTCCGGAAAGAAGGAGGAGTTTCAACCCCAAGGCGATGAGGTCAAGATGTACGTCTGCGGCGTCACCCCCTACGACGACGCCCACATCGGCCACGCCATGAGCTACGTCATCTTCGACGTTATTCGGCGCTACCTCAAGTTCCGCGACTTCAAGGTCAAATACGTGCAGAACGTTACTGATATTGACGACAAGATTATCGACCGTGCCAACCAGCGCGATATTCCCCCCGCCGAGCTGGCCAAGAAGTACGCCGACAGCTATTTTGAGGATATGGACGCGCTCAATATTGAGCCCGCCGATGAATACCCTCACGCCACCGGCGAGATAGACAAAATCATCGAGGTCATCCAGGGCCTGATTGACAAGGGCTTCGCCTACCCCGCCGGCGGCAGCGTCTATTTCCGGGTGAGGAAAGACCCCGACTACGGCAAGCTCTCCCACCGCTCCCTGGACGCCATGATGTCGGCCGAGTGCGGCCTGGGCGCCGGGGAAAAGGAAGACCCCATGGACTTCGCCCTCTGGAAGGCCTCCAAGCCAGGCGAGCCCTTCTGGGAAAGCCCCTGGGGACAGGGGCGGCCGGGCTGGCACATTGAGTGCAGCGCCATGTCCCTGAAGTATCTCGGCGACCAGATTGATATTCACGGCGGCGGTCAGGACTTAATCTTCCCCCACCACGAGAACGAGATTGCCCAGTCGGAGAGCTTGACCGGCAAGAAGCCCTTCGTCAAATACTGGCTGCACAACGGGCTGGTGCAGCTCGGCGAAGACAAGATGAGCAAGAGCTTAGGTAACCTGGTCACCATCAAGCAGGCGTTGGAGAAATACAGCCCCGACGCCATCCGCATCTTTATTTTAAACTCCCACTACCGCAGCCCCCTCAAATACTCCGAGGAAGGCCTGGAGGCAGCGGAGAAGGCGGCGGAGAGGCTACGGGGGACAGCTTTCAGAGATGACCCTGGCGGTAGGGAGGCTTTTGATGCTAAGTCCTATCGTAAGCAGTTTATTGAGGCAATGGACGATGACTTTAACACCGCTAAAGGGCTCGGTGCCCTGTTTGATTTAGCTAGCGAAATAAACCAGGCTGGCGACGCGGGCGTCGCTATCGGTCAGGCCCAAGGTACTCTCACGTCATTGGCACGAGAAGTGCTAGGGTTAAAACTTCCAGAGTTGAAAGTCTCCGTAGGCGGTGGCGCAGTCAAGGTCTCAGGAAAGCTTAGCGCCAAACTTATAAAGATACCTGATGCAGTCAGTGCCCGTGTAAATCAACTGGTTGAAGAGCGTTTGAAATGCCGAGAAGAGAAAAAATGGCAGCGGGCGGACGAGATACGCAAAAAGCTAACCGAACTCGGGGTCATTCTGGAAGATACCAAGACAGGAACAGACGTCATCTATAAAAGCGTCCCATCTGAAGAAGCCCTTAAAAATCTTTAAGAGTAATTATCTCCCCGTCAGCCAGGCCCAGAAAGAACGCCAGAACCTGAGCCCCACCCTGCCCCTCATCAGCTCCAATTGCTGCCTCTCCACAATGGGAAAAGCATTGATTTCGTCTATCTCCGGCTTTAGTTTAGCCAGTTCCGCCTCGGCATTTTCCCCAGCCATGACTTCGTCGATGCGCCGCGCCATCGCCTGCGCCGATTTGATGCGTTTCTCCCCCAGCTCGGCCATCTCGGCGGAGATAACGCCGTATTTCGCCTTCAATTCGTTCAGCTCCAATATCGCCTCGTAGGCGCTGTCCATAATCTGCCGGCGGTTCATCCACCGCGTCTCGTAGTTTAAGGAGTCCCGCCAGTTGGGCGCCAGCAGCGCCTGGCGGTAGTCCTCGAGGGTATGGAAGCGGATGTTGTATCCATATCTCTTGGGCTGCTCAAAGCCCAGGCTCCCCGGGTCGAGGAAGGGGGAGATGGGGGCAATAAAGAGGAAAAGCCGCTTGTCTCCCTTAAACTTTTGCCAGAGGTGGTCGCAGTATTCCACTGTTTCTTGCACCGACTGAGGCGTCTGCTTGGGCAGGCCAATCATATAGAAGAGGTCCAGGCGGCTGCAGCCGGCGTCAAGCGCTTCAGCAATAGTGCGTTCTAAATCAGCGTTGGAGTAGTTACGCCCCGAGGCTCTACGCACCATAGGGTCATGGGATTCGGGGGACATCTCCAGGCAAAAGTTAGGGCAGGCCTGGCCCACCCGCTTCAGGAATCCGGGCGGGGCGGGGTTAAAAAGCTCTAATATGAGCTGGTTTTTGACCCCCTCCACCCCTCGCAGAATCTCTTCGGCGTAGTCCTCCCCCGGTTGTAGCAGGTCGCCCAGGATGAAGATGGGCCCCGTGCTGAATTTCCCGATTTGCTTCACGTTACGAATCACGTCCTGGGGAGAGCGAAAGACGGGCCGTTCCCGTCCGTAGCACCTGCGGAAGGCGGCGGCGGAGCCGCCGCAGATAACGCAGTTCTCCTTGCAGCCCTTACAGGTGAGCACGGCGGTAATGGGGTAGTCCTTCCAGCCCTTAAATGGGGCGTAGCTGGCCAGGTCGCGGTAGCGGATGACCGAGCGCACGGTTTCGGCGTAGTTGTCCACCATGAGGTGGCTCAGGTCGGTGGGGATGTGGGTGAAGGGGTTTTCCTGCACCTTGCCCTTGCCGTCCTTCCAGGCCAGGTTGGGCACCTTGTCGGGCTTGACCCCGTGCCTGATGCAGTCCATAAGCTGCCTGAGCGGCTCCTCGGCGGAATCACCCCTGACCACGTAGTCCACCTCGGGATAGTTTATCAATTCCTTGTAGAAATAGCTCGAGGAGAGGCCGCCGAAGACCACCTTGGAATCGGGGTGGTGTTTCTTGACCAGACGGGCGACCTCGATGGCGCCGTGAGAGCTTACCAGCCAGTGCAAATCGATGCCGAAGGCAGGTGCTCTTAGCTTTTTTATCATCGCCTCGGCATCGAACCTCTGGTCGCTGAGCATGCGCACCGCCAGGTTGACGATGCGCACCCGGTAGCCCGCGTTACCCAGGTACTCGGCGAGGCTGGTGAAGCCGATGGGGTACATCTCAAACATGGAAGAGGAAGGAATCAGGTCGGCGACGGGCCCGTAGAGAATCGCCTTCTGGCGGAAGTCATAGACACTGGGAGGGTGCAGCAGGACCAGGTCGACGGACATTCTTTAAAAGACCCCGGCTAGAATGTAGCCGACCCCCAGTAGTAGCTGAGTCAGCAGGACGACCCGGATGTTGTTGGACATTGCGGGCACGAGCTGGCTCATGTCGTTATACTTGCTCCCCCTCCAGATCGCCTTGATGGCAAAAGGCAGGGTGAGCAGGGCAATAAGAGAGAAGAGGGGCATATCCCCCGTGGCCACCCAGTAGCCTATCCAGGCGTAGACAATTACGGTCAGGGCGGAATATATCAGCCAGGCGCCCTGCTTACCGATGGTGATAGGCAGCGTGCGGCGGCCCGCTTCCCGGTCAGCGGGGATATCGGGGAATTCGTTTAAGAGAAGCAGGTTATGCACCAGGATGCCCGAGGGTATAGCGGCGATAACGGCGGGAAAGGTGTAGGCAGAGGTCTGGATAAAGTATGTCCCCAGCACGGGCAAAGTCCCCATCCCCACCCCCGGCGCCCACTCGGGCCAGCCGATGCGTGTCAGAATGGGGGTATAGAGCAGGGTGCAAAAGGCGGCAACCAGCAGCAGCGGCAGTAGGGCCCAGCCAGCGACGAGCACGAAATAGACGCCGATGGGGATAGCCAGCAGGAAAGAGCCCATCCCCAGCCAGAAGACCTGCCGCGGCTTCATCTGGGCGGCGGGTAAAATACCGCTGCCACCGCTGAAAGGGGTGCGCTTGGTCTTGAGGTCGATGCCGCTCCTGTAGTCGAAATAGTCGTTGAGCACGTTGACGCCGATGTGGCAGAGCAGCAGCCCCAGGAAAGCGAGCAGGGCATAACCTAGATGAAAATAGCCGTCATACCAGGCAATGGCGTTACCCAGAAAAGCCAACACCACGGAGAGCAGCAGGAACTGGGGCCTAGTCTCGGCAAACCATACCTTCAGCTTCATTCATCGTCTCCTTACACCTATAAAGTCTTGGGCAATCGGGGGTACGGATTCTGGGTTATAAGGGGCTCTCCCAAAGGAGATCACATTATCCTTAGGGCTACAATGGAGATAATCACGAACAGGGCCACCAGGACGATGGTAAGCTGAAAGAGCGTTTTCTCCACGCCCCGCTTGGTGCGGTAGACGGTGTCGGCCTGCCCGAAGATACCCCCCAACCCCCCGCCCCTGACCTGGAGCAGTATGGCTAATATCAGGGCGGCGGATAATATAATCTGAGCTACACTGAAATAAGTATCCATTTATCCTTCCTCTAACTCCTTCTCCATTAACTGGTTGACCACGGCGGGGTTGGCACGACCCTTGGTGGCTCTCATCACCTGTCCCACCAGGAACTTCAATGATTGTTTCTTGCCCGCCTTATAGTCAGCAACAGCCGAAGCGTTTTCACTGATGACGCGGGCAATCTCCCCCTCGATGGCGCCTGCATCGCTTATCTGGCTTAGGCCCTGCGTCTTAATTATATCATCGGCGCTTTCGCCCTTCTGGTACATCTGCTCCAGCACCGACTTGGCCGTGGCGGCGCTAATCTTCTCCTCCGAATTCAGTTTGGCTAGGCGGGCCAGCCTCTCCGGGCTGACCTTCTGGCAAAATACGGTAATGTCGATAACATTCTCGTTTATTATACGGCTCACCTCGCCCAAAAGCCAGTTGCTTATATCCTTGGGCGTCACTTCTTGGCTGGTTTTCAGGCATTCCTCGAAGTAGTCGGCCATATCGCGCGAGGCGGTGAGCAGCCTAGCGTCATAGGGGGACAGCCCGTATTCGGCGACAAAGCGGTCGCGCCTCTCCTCGGGCAGCTCGGGCAGCTTGTCCTTTATTTCTTCCACCCAGGCCTTGTCCAGCACCAGCGGCGCCAAATCGGGCTCGGGGAAGTAACGATAGTCGTGGGCATATTCCTTGGAGCGCTGGGAAACGGTCACCCCCCTGTCCTCCACCCAGCCCCGCGTCTCCTGGAAGAGCTTTTTGCCCGCCGTCACCACCTTGCGCTGCCTCTCCTCTTCGTAGCCCAGGGCGCGGTAGACCGCCTTAAAGCTGTTCATGTTCTTGACCTCAACCTTGGCGGAAAGAGCGGCGCTATCCCGGGGACGAATGCTGATATTGGCGTCACAGCGGAAGCTCCCCTCCTCCATATTAGCGTCGGAGACACCCAGGTAGCGCAGTATGCTCCTCAGCGTCATCAGGTACTGCCGGGCTTCCTCGGGGGAGCGCAGGTCAGGCTCGCCGACAATTTCCATTAAGGGCACCCCGGAGCGGTTGACATCCACCAGGCTGTAAGAGCCCTCGCCCGGGACGGTGCGGTGCAACAGTTTGGCCACGTCCTCCTCAAGGTGGACATTATCTATCCCCACCTTCTTCTCCTTGCCGTCGACATCAATGACCAGCCAGCCGTGATGGCCGATGGGGGCGTAAGACTGCGAAATCTGGTAGCCCTTCATCAGGTCGGGGTAGGGATAGTTCTTGCGGTCAAAGCGGGTGGACTCAGAGACGGTGCAATGCAGGGCCAGAGCCGTCATCACGGTAAATTCCACCGCCTGCTGGT
The DNA here is from genome assembly GCA_034419075.1 of Dehalococcoidales bacterium. Taxonomy (GTDB): domain Bacteria; phylum Chloroflexota; class Dehalococcoidia; order Dehalococcoidales; family BS750m-G39; genus E44-bin88. Next base: position 18,905 of record DAOULR010000006.1, read on the forward strand.
TGATGGTGGGCAGCACACCGGGCATACCCAGGCACACCGGGCAGACGTGGCTGTTGGGCGGAGCGTTGGTGTAATCAGTGCTGCAACGGCAGAACATCTTGCTCCTGGTCAGCAGTTGAGCATGAACCTCCAGCCCGATAACGGTCTCGTATTCCATGGCAAATGTTAGTATAACAACAATAGTAATAGCTGACAAGGAAGCTTTATGCTATAATTCTGGTCGTAGGTGGGGATATAGCTCAATTGGGAGAGCGCTGCCTTCGCATGGCAGAGGTCGGGGGTTCGAATCCCCCTATCTCCACCACCTCACCTCCCAGATTCAGGACATCTTCACCTTCTCTCTCCACACCTCCAGATGTTCGAATCCCCCTATCTCCACCACTCAACCCTCATTTTGACCAATTTCTCAAAACTCGCTCAAAAACCCCTTGACATACTGTTAACTTTATGCTATTATATACTTCACTATAGTAAACAGTATGCAATAGAAAAGCTGCCCTACCTTAGGGGGAAGGTATGAACCGACAAGAGTCAAGCGACGCCGATAAGAAATTCCAGAAGGAACTGAATGCCGGCATAACCGAGCTTGTCCTTCTCAGCGCCGTGAGCCGGGCGACCGAACCCATGTACGGCTATCAAATCGCCAAGCTAATCGATGAGGGCAGAGAGAACGAACCCGTCATAAAGCTGGGAACGCTGTACCCGGTCTTACGCTCCCTGGAAAGAAGCGGGCTGCTGGAAAGCCGAGTAGAACCATCCGTAGCTGGGCCTCCCCGGCGCTACTATAAAATAACCGAATCAGGACGCCAGGCGCTCAAACGGTGGATGGGAATATGGGGCCTGGCCAAGTCCTTTGTTGATAGCCACTTGGAGGAGGACTGAGATGATAAAAAGTGTCGAAGAATATCTCCGCCAGCTTAAAAAGGAACTGGCCGGGTGCGACCGGGCCACTATTCAGGATGCCCTCTCTGATGCCGAGGAATACCTGAGAAATATGCTGGAGACCCGACCCGATTTAGCCGAAGCCGACGCCCTGCTGCCTATCATTAAGAAATACGGCGCGCCCGATGAGGTCGCCGCCGCCTATCGAGAGATTGAATCGCGCGTACCCGCGACCCTGGCTCCGGCCAGGCACTCGGACAGAAAATCGTTTGTTTCCCGTTTCTTCGGCGTCCTCGCCGACCCCAAGGCATGGGGAGCGCTTTTCTATTTATTGTGCTTCGCCCTGTTTTCCGGGATAATCTATTTTACCTGGGCCGTCACCGGCATATCGCTATCCGCGGGGTTAATAGTCTTAATCATCGGCTTACCCTTTCTCGGCCTGTTCATTATCTCCGTACAGGGTATCGCCCTGATTGAGGGACGTGTTGTCGAAGCCCTGCTTGGAGTCCGCATGCCGCGCCGACCCATATTTTCCGGTAAGAAATTGGGCTGGTGGGGACGGTTCAAGACACTATTCTTGGAGAAGCACACCTGGTACTCGATTGTCTATATGATAGTGCAGCTTCCGCTTGGCGTCTTTTACTTTACCGTGCTCATTGTACTGATTAGCCTATCGCTGTATGGCATGGCTATACCCATTCTGGAGCTGGGTTTCGATATTCACCCTCTCTTGTTCAACAATTTCTATATTTACACACCCGCCTGGGCGATGCCCCTGACCGTTATTGCCGGGATTCTGCTCATAATCCTTACCATGCACCTGGCCAAAGTCCTGGGTAGAATGCATGGCGCGCTGGCCAAAGCGTTATTGGTCAAATATTGAGCCGCAGTGCACGGGCTGAGATGGGGGGCGAGTCCCACCAAGCCCACCACCTATTCCTCTAAAGACTCTTCCTCCTCATCTGGCGGTAACTCCAGCTTCGGCATCTCTATCGGTGCCTTTCGGGCGAAGATAGGAATGCCGATAGCGGCCATGAGGACGGTAGCCACGATGACCACCATTATGAGGTCGGGGTAGTCAGAGGCATGGGCGATGCCGGCCACGACCACTATTTCCGCCACCACTGCCGCCGATAACCCCCGGGGCAACATGGTGGTTAAGAAACCGCTGCTCTTGAACATAGTGCCGCTGCCGATAGATGAGAGCAGCACCACAATGTATCTAATAAAGAGCAAGGCAAAAGATATAACCACGCCGACGATAATCATTGATGGTTCGTCGAAGGTCAGCATCAGTCCCAGGTAAACAAAGAAGAAGGTCTTTATCAGGAAAGACATCTGGGAGTGGAACTTCTTCATCATATCGTGTATCTCGACCGTCCGCCTGATGTGCAGGAATTGGGCGACCTTGACGCCATTACCCAGGATTATGCCGAAGATAAGAGCGAAGATGACCCCGCTGCCGTCTATGCTTTCCACGGCGAAGTAGAGCAGAAAAACGATGGCTAGGGTCAGTATATCGTCGAATATCTCCCCCTCGAGAAGGGTCAGAATCCAGAGCCAGAGAAAGCCAGCGGCGGCACCTATCCCCGCCCCGATGGCAAACCTTATGGCAATAGCCTGGCCGACCATCGAAGCCTCACTACCCAATGTCGCCCCACCCACAACCTGCTCACCGGTCATAACCTGCAGGATAACCAGGGCGATGATAATAACCAGGGCGCCGTCAAAAGCCGACTCCAGGCTCAACACCGAGGATACCTTGCCCGGAACCTTGGACCTACTGACCAGGGGTATCACTATGGAAGGGCTGGTGCCGCTTAAGATGGCGCCGAGCAAAACGCTGTTCATCAGGTCCCAGCCCAGCAGGTGATGAGCCAGGAAAGCCACCCCCACCGTGCTGGCGGCAATGCCCAATATAACCAGAATCAGCGCCCGCGGGGCGCTGGACAGAATCAAGGAAAAATCGAGGTCCAGCCCGCCGTTGAAGAGAATGACGACCAGGGCCAGGCTGGCGATTATCTGCGAAGCGGGGGCTATCTGGGCGGGGTCAATTATCCCGAAAACGGGCCCTATCAGGTAGCCCAGGGCCAAAAGGATGAGGATGTCGGGAAAGCTTATCTTGCGAAAAAGGTAGTCACCGATGAAACCGATGACTACCAGGATGCCGATAAAGCCGATTATCTGTACTGCTGACATCTTTTTCCTTTAGTCGTATTCTAGCAATAAAAATGGTAAAAACCAACTACGTTTTTCTCCCCCGCCAGCGGAAGAAGGCCTTGGTCAGCTCCAGGACGGGGAAGACCGTAGCCGCCAGCAGGACGACCAGCAGCCAGTCCCAACCGCTCATAGAGAAGGTATGGAATGGCGATTGCAGGGCGGGTGTATAGACAATCAAAACCAGCAGCGCGATTTCCCAGACTATAGTGATATTTAGCCACTTGTTCCTGAAAAAGCCTATCTTGAATATCGACTGCTTATCGGAACGGAAGTTGTAGGCCTTAAAGAACTGTATCAGCACCAGGGTAAGAAAGCACAACGCCTGCGCCTCGAGCATGCCCCGCCCCGCCTCCAGCGCCCACCTGAAGACCCCCAGGTTAACCAGGGCCGACCAGACCCCGCCCATCACCATCAGCGTCACCACCTCTTTGGTAAAGACGCCCTGCCCCCGCGGCCTCGGTTTCTGCGTCATCAGGTCGGGGTCGGGCGGGTCCACGGAGAGGGCGATGGCGGGCAGGCCGTCGGTGGCTAAATTAACCCATAGTATCTGAATCGCCACCAGGGGAATAGCGCCCGCGGGCAGCCCCAGCCAGGGCCCGAAGAGGATAGCCCCCGCCATGAGCAATATCTCCCCGATATTGGAGGAGAGCAGGTACATCAGGTATTTCTTTATGTTGCTGAAGATGCCCCGCCCCTCCTCAATGGCGGCCACAATGGAGGCGAAGTTGTCGTCGGTAAGCACCATATCGGCGGCCTCGGTGGTGACATCGGTGCCGGTGATACCCATGGCGATGCCGATGTCGGCCTTCTTTAGCGCCGGGGCATCGTTGATACCGTCCCCGGTCATGGCCACCACGTGCCCCTTCTTGGCTAACGCCTCGACGACACGCAGTTTGTGCGCCGGCGAGACGCGGGCGTAGACCTCTATTCTTTCCACCATCTCTTCGAGCTCCGACTGGCTTAAATTGTCGAGCTCGATGCCGGTCAGCGCCAGCCCATCCCCAAACAGGCCCAGCTCGCTGGCGATGGCCACCGCCGTCTTCTTGTGGTCACCGGTTATCATCACCGACTTTACCCCCGCCCGCTGGCAGCGCTCTATTGCCTGCTTGGCCTCCGGGCGCGGTGGGTCAATCATGCCCACCATCCCGGTAAAGACCATGTCCTGCTCAATAGATTCGTTTATCGCACCATTGTCTAATCGCTTATAGGCCAGGCCTAGAACGCGCAGGGCTTCGTCCAGCATCCCCCGTCCCACGGCGATAATTCTCTCCCTGTCCTTATCGGTCAGCTCCCTCTCCCGCCCCTCGGCGTATATATAGCGGCAGGAGCCGAGGACAAGTTCGGGTGCCCCCTTGGAGTAGGCAACGCTACCCTCGGGCGCGCGGTGGACGGTGGTCATGCGCTTCCGCTCCGAAGAGAAGGGGATTTCGCCGATGCGGGGGAACTGGCGGTTAAGCTCTTCGGGCCAGAAGCCTGCCTTGGCGGCGCTTACCAGCAGCGAGCCCTCGGTGGGGTCGCCGCTGACCTCCCACTCTCTACCGCTGGCGGTGAGCGCCGTGTCGTTGCAGAGGGCGCCGATAAGCAATATCTTTTCCAGAGCTGAATCAGACTCAACATCTATCTTCTCACCGCTAATTGAGAACTCGCCCTCAGGTTCGTAGCCGACGCCGCTGACGTCTATGGAGCTGTTGTCGGCGTAGATGCGCCGCACCGTCATCATGCCCTGGGTGAGCGTCCCCGTCTTATCGGAACAGATGAAGGTGGTGCTGCCCAGCGTCTCCACGGCGGGCAGCCGGCGGATGAGGGCGTGGCGCTTGGCCATGCGGCGCACGCCCAGCGACAGACTGATGGCCACCACGGCGGGCAGGGCCTCGGGCACCGCCGCCACCGCCAGGGCGATGCCCCAGATAAACATCTCCAGCAGCTCGTGCCCCCTGGCCACCCCCAGCCCCGCCAGGAGGAAACAAAGGGCCAGGGCGCCGATAGCAATCCACTTACCGGTGCGGTCGAGGTTAATCTCCAGTGGCGTCCGTTCCGGCTTGACCTCTTGCAGCAGGCTGGCAATCTGGCCGAACTCGGTGGCCATGCCGGTGGCGGTAATCACGGCGCTGCCCCTGCCGTCGATAACCGCCGTGCCCATATAAACCATGTTTTGCCGGTCGGCGACGGGAGCTTCACCCACGATGACGCTACTATTCTTCTCAACGGGGGTGGACTCACCGGTGAGAGGGGCCTCGTTGGACTTGAGGTTAACCGCTTCGATGAGGCGGGCGTCGGCGGCGATGCGGTCGCCCGTCCTGAGGATGATGATGTCGCCGGGCACCAGTTCGCGGGCCTGTATCTCGACCTCCCTGTCTCCCCGCCGCACCGAAGCCATCGGCGCCGCCATCCTCCTTAAGGCCTCCATGGCGCGCTCGGCTCTATACTCCTGAAAGAAGCCCAGCCCGCTGGCGAAAAGGACGATGATGCCAATAATAACGGCGTCGGCGACCTCGCCCAGTACCGCCGACAGCACCACGGCGATAAGGAGGATGACAATGAGGAAACTCTTGAACTGCTGCAGAAAGAGTGACCAGGGGGAAACCCCCTTCTTCTCGGCCAGCTCGTTGGCGCCGTAGCCTTCGAGCCTTTTTTGAGCCTCGGCTGGCTTTAAGCCGTCGCGCCCGGACTTAAGGGCGCTTAAGGTTTCTTCGGCTTCACGTCGGTACCATTGCTGTTCTTCGGCCATCTATCGCTGACCGTATTATACCCTGGCTAAAGCCAGTTGAAAACCACTAAACAGGGGACAAAACGAGGGGGCTAACCTCTCCTAGATGTTAGCCCCTAGCTGAAGCGGAACTTTCCAGGATTCTATCTAACCAGCGGGCTACTTCACCAGCTCCTTGAGTTTGGCGGTTAGAGCTGGTAAGACCTCCTTATAATCGGCGATGACGCCGAAGTGGGCTACGTTGAAGATATTGGCATCTTTATCCTTATTTATGGCCACGATGTATTTCGAGCCCAAACAACCGCCGATGTGCTGTATGGCGCCGGAGAGGGCCACGGCTATATAAAGTTTAGGACTGACCACCTTTCCCGTCTGGCCTATCTGAACCGTCATCGGCGCCCAACCCTCGTCACAGGCAGGCCGGGTAGCGCCAACGGCGCCACCCAGGATGTTAGCCAGCTCCCGTATCATCTTGAAGTTCTCGGCATTACCTATGCCACGCCCGCCGCTGACCACCACCTCGGCATCCTCCAGCTTTACCCCCTCCACCTCTTCTTTTATCCGCTCAATAACCTTGACCTTAAGTGCCGCCGCGTCCACCTTGCCTTCTACGGGAATAACCTCGCCCTTCCGGGCGTCGTCGCGCTTGGGCGGCGGCACCGTTTTGGCTCTTACGGTCGCCATCTGCGGCCGCGCCGACTTCGACACCACCTCGGCGTGGGCGTTGCCGCCAAAAACGGGCCGGGTCGAAACCAGCATCTTCGAGGAGTCGAGGGACAGCGCCAGGCAGTCCATAGCCAAGCCACCCCCCAATCTTCCATTCAGGCGCGGCGCCAAGTCAATGCCGATATCGGTATGGCCCAGAAGCACTATGGAAGGTGAAACCTTCTGACAATGGTCGGCGGCAACTTGAGTGTAGGCGTCGGAGTTATAATTGTCGAGGAGACTGTCCTCGGCCACGTATACCTTGTCCGCCCCGTAGGCGATGGCATCTTTAGCCAGGCCACCAGCCTTGCTGCCCAGCAACAGGGCGCTCAAGTCCTCCCCCAGCTCATCGGCCAGCTTTCGGCCGGCGCCAAGGAGTTCTATAGTAACGGATGCCAGCTTGCCTTCAGTGATTTCACAGATGACCAGAACACCTTTATTATCCATTTTCACACCCTCCGTTCATTCCATAGTCATAACAGCTCGGCCAGTTTGGCCGCCAGGTTTTCCGCCGCTTGGGCGGGAGTCTCTCCGGGAATCATCTCGCACTCGGTCTTTCGGGTCGGCACCGAAAGCTTGGTGACCTCGACATGGGCCTTAGCCTTATCCAGCTGCGCTGCCTCCGCCCCGATATCGGCCGCCTTCCAGACGGGAACCTGCTTGCGGGCGGCAATCATGATGCGCATTCCCGCGGGGAGACGAGGCAGGCCCAGCTCGCTGCTTACCGTGACCAGGCTGGGCAGAGGCGCCTCTACTATTTCGTAGCCGTCCTTGAGCACCCTCTTGACTTTCAGCGTCTTGTCGGCCGCCTCGATATCGCAGGCCAGGCTAACCACTGGGATGCCCAGCATCTCGGCCAGAATCGAGCCGACCTGACCGCTGCCCCAGTCGGCGGACTGCCGTCCGCACAGAACCAAGTCGTAGGCGCCGATTTTCTCGATGGCCTTGCTCAGGACATAGGCAATACCAAAGCTATCCAGGCCCTCGAATGCCGCGTCACTGAGAACGTAACCTTCGTCGGCCCCCATAGCTATGGTGTGCTTTACCACCTCGGCCGCCTTCTCTGGCCCCAGGCTTATTACCGTTATCGTGCCGCCGTGCTTATCCTTGAGCCGGCAGGCCGCCTCAACGGCCCGCTCGTCAAAGACGCTTATCACCGGCGGCACCCCCGGCGGAGGCACCACCTCTTTCTTTTCGGGGTCAATCTTGAATTTGGCTGGCGGTATCTCGGGGTCAACTACCTGTTTCACACAGACGATGATATTCATAACTCCCCTCCTAAACTTAAGACTGCTTCATGGCGGCCTCGACGATTTCGGCGAGGTCTTTGGCCTTCAGCGAGTCCTTAATCTCTTTGTGCTCGATGCTCTCCTCGAACATCTGCAAACAATACGGGCAGGCCGTGACCACGGTATCGGCCCCCGTCTTGAGCACGTCCTCAACGCGCATATGATTAACCTTGGTGGTGCCGGGCTGTTCCTCTATCCACATTAGCCCCCCACCCCCACCGCAGCAAAAGCTCTTCTTTTTTGAGCGCTCCATCTCCTTTAAGTCTACTTTGGGGACGGCCTTAAGTACCTGACGCGGCTCCTGATAGACGCCGTTATAACGACCCAGGTAGCAGGGGTCGTGATAGGTGAGTTTGGAGCTAAGCTCTTGGTTAAGCTTCAATTTGCCCTGCCTGATTAGCTCGGCAATCAGCTGGCTATAGTGGACCACCTTGAACTTGCCGCCGTAGCTGGGGTACTCGTTCTTAAGGGTATTATAGCAGTGGGGACAGGTGGTAACAATCTCTTTAATGCCGTGTTGTTTAAAGGTCTCGATATTCTGCTCGGCCATAATCTGGAACTGGAACTCATAGCCCGCCCTTCGGGCCGGGTCGCCGCAGCAGGTCTCGGCATCGCCCAGCACGGCGAAATCGACCCCCGCCGCCTTGAGCACCCGTGTCATAGCCAGGGTGGCCTCGACATTACGCTCCACCAGGGCCCCCGTGCAGCCCACCCAGAATAGGGTCTTGGCCTTGTCACCCTCAGCCAATATTTTGATATCCAGGCCGCTTGTCCAGTCGCCCCTCAACCTCAGCGATTGCACTCCCGCCCAGGGGTGTCCTCTCGACTGCATATTACCGAGCATAAGCTGGGCGCTTTCCGGCATTTTGCCCTGCGTCAGTACCAGGTTTCGCCTGAGCTCGATTATCTTGCGTATGTGCTCTATATTGACCGGGCACTCCTCCTGACAGGCGCCACAGGTGGTGCAGGCCCAGATTTCTTCCTCGGTAACCACGTCACCTATCATGGTCTTGGACTTATCCGACGTCTTGCCAGCTAATAGCTCGGGGCCCGTCTCCAGCAGATGCTCCTTCAGGTTGAGCACTACCTCTCGGGGCGAGAGGGTCTTGCCGCTGAGCTGGGCGGGGCAATTAGCGTGGCACCGCCCGCAGACGGCGCAGGAATAAAGGTCGAGCAGGTCTTTCCATTTGAAGTCTTGAATCTTAGCCGCGCCAAAGGACTCCGCCTCTTCAAGGGGGATCGGGTCAAGCTGCACCTTGGGCCCCAGCGGTTTGAAGAAGGCGTTGATGGGGGAGGCAAGTATATGAAGGTGCTTGGAGCGGGGGATATAGACCATAAAGCCGATAATCACTATGTAGTGCAGCCACCACACTCCCTGATAGACCCCCTCCAGTGTGCCTTGGGCCAGGCCTGTGCCGCTTAAGTAACCGGCCAGGGCCGACCCCAGCGGGGGCCAGGAAGCGTTAATATCGTGAGCGGCGTAGCCGAAGCCGACAACGGCCACATTGGCCAGCATCAGGAAGAAAACGAGGACGAGGATGATGGCGGCTTCACCGGATGGCTCCAGCCGCGGCGGTCTGACTATATAACGCCTGATAACCGCCAGTACCAGCGCCAGGACGACCATTATGCCGGCAATATCCAGGATGGAGAAAAAGACAATCTCAAAGGTCGTCTCTTCAATCACTGAGGCCAGGCCCAGGCCTCCGGCCAGGCCGATGAAGATTATGTAGCTTAGGAGAAAGAGGCTGAAGCCCCAGAACAGCAGGGCGTGCCCGATCCCGGCGATGTCCTTGCGGGTGACTGTTTTCAGGTTGCACCACTGGGGGACGACCTCGACCAGCATGTTCTTGATTCGCTGTCCGATGTGGTCGAAGCGGTTCTGCGGCTTGCCCAGCCGCATGAGGCGAAAGAGGAAACGAAGCCTCCAGGCGAACAGGCCGAAGGCGACGGCGAATAAGACCCAGAAAATGGCATAACCCGGAATACCCCAATAGGTTGCGCTGACCGGTGACACGTTCACCTCCTACAGTGGCCCCGAATATATTATGGCTTTATTCTTCTTTAGCCTTTCTGGCTATAGCCCGCGCCTCCTCGGGGAGGGGAGGCGGAACCGGCTCCTCAGCCGAAAGCTTGGTCACCGCGGCAAAGCGGTCAGGGCAGACCGCAAGGCAGGTGCCGCACTTGATGCACTTCTCCTGGTCGATGACGTGAATCAGGCCCTTGCCGCCCTCAATGGCCTCCACGGGGCAGCTCCGGGCGCAAATCATACAGGCCTGGCACTTCTTCGGGTCAATATAGTAAACGGGTGCCTCGCTCAGCAGTTTTTCCACCTCTTCGGTGGTGAAAAGCTTATCGTATTCCTCTTCGGTGGGCAGGCGTGACGCCAGCTTTTCCTTTTTCTCCAGCTTGATGTAGGGGACCATTCTCTTGACTTCTTCGAGTCGGGATTGCAACTCAGCCCGGTCAGTGCCTTCGCTGCTGCCCAGAGGCCCCAGGTCCTTAATCTGCTTGGCGAAGTCGGTCATAATCTCGGCGTACTGGATGCCTTCCCCGGCGGATACCCATTCAATCCTTAATCTATCGGGGTTTATGCCGATGTGCTCCAGCAGTTTTTTAGCCAGCTTGGTCATGCTCAGGGCGTCGAAGTTGCCGTGAGTATTATAGTGGCAGTCGTTAAGGTGACAACCGCCGATAAAAACCCCGTCCGTTCCGTTGGAGAAAGCTCTAAGCACGAAGGACAGGTCGACTCTTCCTGAGCACATTACCCTGATGACCCTGATGTAGGGAGGGAACTGATAGCGGGAAACCCCAGCCAGGTCGGCCCCGCCGTAGCAGCACCAGTTGCACAGGAAACCGATGATATTTGGCTTAAACTCAGTTACAGCACTCATTCTAACCCTTTTTAGCCGGCAACCCCGACCTTTTCTTCTACAGGGGCGGCCGCATCGACCTGGCTTATTATCTCCTCATCGGTATAGTGCTTGAGCGAAATAGCCCCGGTGGGACACTTAGAGTTGCACAGGCCGTCTCCCTTGCAGAGGACGGGGATAACCGAGGCCTTCTTGCCCTGTTTCGTCTCCTTAAACTCTACGGCGCCGTAGGTGCAGGCCGAGACACAGGCGCCGCAGCCGATACACTTCTTCTCATCCACTACGCAAACAGAGCCGGAGGCCGTCACCGTATCGTTGGCCAGCAGGGTTAAGGCCCGTCCCGCCGCCCCGTAGGCCTGGTTAATCGTTTCCGACATCAGCTTGGGATAGTGGGCGATGCCACACAGGTAAACGCCCTCGGCGGCAAAGTCAACCGGGCGCAGCTTGACGTGCGCCTCCTGCAGGAAGCCGTCCGGGCTTAAAGTCACCTTGAAGAGGCGGGCTACGTCCTGACTGTCTGCGGCGGGAACCACGGCGGCGGCCAGAGCCAGCGCGTCGGCATCTATAGAAATCTTCTTGCCCAGAATAAAATCGGTGGTGGTAATCCGGAGCACGCTCTTGCCCCCCTCCTCCACCGCCTCAACCTGGGGTTTATCATCGGGCTCGTAGCGGATGAACTTCACCTCTTTGTCGGCGGCGGCACGGTAGTAGTCCTCGTTGAAGCCGTAGGTCCTCATATCCCGATAGAGGATGTAGATATCTATATCCGGATTTAGCTCTTTCAGTTTCAGGGCGTTCTTGACCGACTCCTGGCAGCAGATACGGCTGCAGTAATCTCTTTCTTCGTTGCGGCAGCCCACGCACTGTATCATCACCAGCGTCTTGGCGCCGAGCACATTTTCGTCCTTTTTGGTGATTTTTTCCTCAAGCTCCAGGTGGGTCATTACCCGCTCGTCCTGGCCGTAGAGGTATTCAGAGGGCTGGTAGATATCGGCGCCGATGGCGATGACGGTGGCGCCGTGTTTTATCTCTCTGACCCTGCCCTCGGACTCTACCTTAGTCTCGAAATTGCCCACGTAACCGGTGGCCTCCGGTATGGTGGCGCCAGTATATACGTGCACCAGTGGGTGCTGGTAAACCTGCCGTATAAGGTCGTTCAGGTACTCCTGAACATCCAGCCCTTCCAGTGTGTAATGCAGCTTACGGGCGGTTCCCCCCAGCTCCTTTTCCTTTTCCACCAAGTGGACCTCATGCCCCTGGTTGGCGATGCTTAAGGCCGTGGTCATACCAGCTACGCCACCCCCAACCACCAGCGCCCGCTTATCGACGGGCAGGTCGAACTCCTGCAACGGCTCCAGAAGGGAAGCCCTGGCCACCGACATGCGGATTAGGTCCTTGGCCTTGCGGGTGGCTTCCTCTTTTTCCTTGGAATGGACCCAGGAGCAGTGCTCCCGGATGTTGGCAAAGTCAAAGTAATATTGATTGATGCCCGCTTCCCGCAGCGTGTCGCGGAACAGCGGCTCGTGCGTCCTCGGCGTGCAGGCGGCCACAACCACGCGGTTGAGCCCCTTTTCGTTTATGGCGTCCACTATCTGCTGGGCGGCATCGGTGGAACACGAAAAGAGGTCTTCTTGAGCATGGACGACGTTAGGTAGGGTCAAAGCGTACTCAACTGAAGAGGGAACATCGACCACCCGGCCGATGTTGGCCCCGCAGTGACAGACGAAAACGCCCACCTTGGGCTCTTCCTGAGAAACATCCCTCTCCAGCGGATAGACCCTTTTCTTGGAAAGCTTCCCCCGCCGGTAGCTGAGCAGCTCGCCGCACTGAGAACCGGAGCCGCTGGCGGTCACCACCGATTCGGGGATATCCATCGGCCCCTGGAAGGCGCCGCTGACGAAGATGCCGGGGCGTGAGGTCTTCATCGGGTTGACCCGACTGCCCTGACAGAATCCGTGAGGCTCAAGCTCGACGCCGAAGGTCTTGGCCAGCTCTTCGTAACCCGCCGGAGGGTTTAAGCCCACGGACAACACCACCATGTCGAACTCTTCCTCTTTTACCCCTTCGGGGGTAGTGTATTTTATGGTTACGTTCTTGCTTTTCGGTATCTCTCTGCCCAGCGATACGTAGCTCCGGATAAATCTAACACCGGGCAGGTTCTGGGTTCTTTCGTAGAAGCGCTCGAAGTCCTTGCCGAAGGAACGGATATCGTTATGGAATATGGTACACTTGGCCTCGGCGTCGTGGTCTTTGGTCAAAATCACCTGTTTCTGGGTATAGGTACAACACACGGCGGAGCAATAGCTGTTGCCGCCGGGTCTAACCTGCCGGGAACCGACGCACTGAATCCAGGCGATGTTGTGCGGGTGCTTCCCATCGGAAGCGCGCAGTATCTCGCCTTCGTAGGGCCCGGTGGCGCACAAAAGCCGTTCGTAGTCCAAGCTGGTGACCACGTTCTGGAACCTTCCGTAGCCGTACTCGTCCCTGAGCTTGGGGTCAAAGGCCTCATAGCCCGGGGCCAAGATTATGGCCCCCACCCCCACCTCCACCTTTTCCGGCTTCTGGTGCAGGTCGATGGCTTTGTTCTGGCAGACGCCTACGCAAATCTGGCACTTCTTCTCTTTCAGGAAGAGGCAGCTTTCGTCGATATAGGTGACCAGGGGAATGGCCTGAGCGAAATAGATATGGGTGGCTTTGTTGTTCGATATATCCTGGTTGAACTGGTCGGGATATTTTACCGGGCAGTACTCCACGCAGGTGGTACAACCGGTGCACTTTTCCTCGTCAATGTAGCGGGGCTTCTTAATCAGGGTTACCTTAAAGTCCCCGGCCTCCCCTTCCACCTTGTCCACCTCGGTATAGGTCAGGATTTCTATATTGGGGTGTCGGCTGCACTCCACGAATTTGGGCGACTCGATACACATGGAGCAGTCGTTGGTGGGAAAGGTCTTGTCCAACTGGGCCATGTGGCCGCCAATAGTCGGCGATTTTTCCACCAGGTAGACCTTAAAACCGGCCGTGGCCAGGTCGAGGGAGGCCTGAATGCCGCTGATGCCTCCGCCGACGACCATTATATCGCCGATGTTCTCGTTAGGGTCTTTAGCGTCGGGACTGCTAACGGGCTGTGCTTCGACCGTCTCTTCGGGATTACTAACGGGCTGTGCTTCGACTGGTTCTTTTTCCACTATGCTCCGTCCTTATCGGGCTTCTCGGGTTCCCCCATCGCTTCCTGTATAATCTCGGTGATGTCTTTTATCTCGATGGCCTCGCTATCCTTCAGGGTTAACTGGCTATCCTTAAAATTGATGATGCAATAGGGGCAGGCGGTGACCAAAACCTCGGCGCCGGCATCGATGGCCTGTTGCAGTCTGAGGTCGGAGAGCCTTTCCCCTTTTTTGGTCTCCATCCAGATTCGGCCCCCACCCCCACCACAACAAAGGGCACTATCTCTGGAATCAGCCATCTCAACCAGCTCCAAACCTGGCACCTTCTTCAAGACCTCTCTGGGCTCGTCATATATGCCGTTATGCCGCCCCAGGTAACACGGGTCATGATAGGCGACCTTCTTTTTATATTCCTTAGTCAGCTTGAGTCTACCTGTGTTAAGCAGCTCAGCTAAATACTGGCTGGAATGGACCACCTCGAAATTGGTCATAAACTCGGTATAGTCGTTCTTGAAAGCGTGGTAGCAGTGGGGCGAAGAGACCAGGATTTTCTTGACGCCGTTGTCGATAAAGGTCTTGATGTTGTCCTTGGCCAGGCGCTTGAACAGGTCCTCATTACCCGCCTTGCGCACGCTCTCACCACAGCAGACCTCTTTGGCGCCCAGAATCCCGTAGTCCACCCCGACCTGGGTAAGGATTTTGGCTGTGGCCTGGGCCACGCTCTGGACCCGCGGGTCGTAGGCCGGAGTGCAGCATGAGAAATAGAGCAGCTCGGTGCCCTCGCTGAACTCCTTTACCCCCAGACCTTCAGCCCACTTGGCCCGGTCCTCCGTCTCCTGCTGCCAGGGATTACCGGTGCTGGCGATGCTGGTCATTACCGTGCGCAGGTTGGGGATGCTGGCCGGAACGACACCGTCGGGCACCAGCAGGCGGCGCATCGCCCTCATGACGTCGATAATGGCCACCCCGCGCGGGCAGCGCTCGACGCAGGCGCCGCAGGTGGCGCAGAGCCACAGGTCCTCCGAGCCGAAATCGGCCACGCCCAGCTGCGCCTGGTGGATAATGCCGCGCACAAAGAAGTCCCTCACCCGGTTCCAGGGGCAGGCCGTCTCGCACAGGCCGCACTGATAGCACAGCTTGAAGGCCTCGCCGCCGGTCTCTTTTATGCCGTCGACGACGTCTTTAAAGGGGGCTAGGGGTATGGTCTCCATTGTCATTTTTAATCCTCTTCTTTAAGCCCTAAGTGTTTATTCCTTGGCCAAGCGGCTGACGGCATCCTTTACCGTCTTGGCCCCGTGCTTTTTGATTAATGATTCCAGTCCTATCTCCATCTCCCCCAGCTTCGGCTCTTCCTCCTCTTCCTCTTCCCTTTCCTCGTAGGTCAAAGCGTCGTTAAGGCACCACTGGACGCACATCGGCTCCTCCAGCGGCGGCTCTTCCTCGCACATATCGCATTTCAGGGGGAGGTCGGAGTCGGGGTCTTTGAAAAGCTTCCGCGACGGGCAGGAGGCCCGGCAGAAGCTGCACTCGTCGTAGGTCTTGCCGTTAATGGTGTAGAGGTCGCGGCCGTTACATTCGGCCTCGGTATACTCACCAGCCATCACCGGAACGTAGATGTCCCTCAGCGGGTCGAAGAAGACTCGAATCCGCGACTTTTCCGGATTGGTGCTGCTGTACTTGGGCTCGGCGTGAAAGGCGGAACAGATGGCCTCACAGGCCCGACAGCCGTTGCACTTATCGACGTCGATATTTATTACCTTGACTTTTTTCATTTTTTATCCTTTTTCGTTCCGGGTTTGGGCTGAGTTTTGGCACTCTTGGGCACGCTCCTGGCTTCTGCCTTCGGCTCACTCGCCTCTTTCGGAGCCGCGCTCTTAGCTACCTTGACCTTTTCCTTATAGACCCCTCTCTGCTCGAAGTCCTGGGCGACGTAGTCCAGCCCGAGCTCCTCCAGCGTCTCCTTGGTGGGAATGCCGTTATTGTTCCACCCCTTGTATTTGTAATACTCATCGAGCAGTTTGGCCTCAATGTCGGGGAATCTCCGCCTCCAGTGGTCTTCGGGCGGCTTCTCATCAACTCGCCTCATGCCCCTTCTGATATTGATGGCCCTAATTAAAGTGCGGTTCCTCTTGGCTATCTGCCATAGCTTGGCTTCGTCGATATCCAGGCCGGTGGCCGCCGAGATTATCTTGGGCAGGTTGTGAATATGATATGGGGGCTTGATTGGGAACGAAGATAGCCCGGCGCATATGCCGGTGGCGTCGTCAATATAATGCATCGTCTCCTGCCACTCCACCAGCTCACAAGCGGCTTCGGGCGTCGGGAAATTGGGGAAGGCAGTGCCCGGTTCCCCCCATTGCAGGACAAAGTCCTTATACTTATCGTTAGGCACCTGAATCCAGTCCTTGACGAACTCCTCCCTATCCTCTTTGGTGGGGAAAGGCGCCTGGGGTATCTGCCCCTCAATCTGGGTGATGTTGATTTTCTCCCCCGTGGACCACATGAGGTAGTAGATAGGGTTCATCGTCCCCAGCTTGATGGGAATCTGCTCGTGTTTCTTGATAGTGTTATGGTCGTAGGCCTCGGCCCCTTTGCCGATTTTTCGGGCTGCCCAGTAAACGCCGTCGGCCAGAATGTCGCCGATACCCTCCCGCCGCACGACTTTTTCAAGTAGATAGAAGAACCTCTCCTCGTTATCGGCGGGGAATCCGGGCAGGTCCTTATCGGTCAAAATGCCGTTTTCGTATAGCTCAACGGCGAAGGCCATGACCTGCGGCGTGGTGTAGCCGTCCACCCCGTACTCCTGGGCCAGGCCGGCGATCTTAAAGCCGAAATCCAGGTCGGACATGGCCGCCATGGTGTAGGTCAGCTTGGAGTAGCATTTCATCATGTATCTTTCCAGCTTGGGGTGCTTGATTATGCCCCCGCACTCCATGGGGCAGTTATAGCAGCTTATCAGCCGTTCCACCGCTCCGTCCTGAATATCTTTCCACTCCTTGGCGACTTTCTCGTTCCAGAAATCCCGGCGCCTTTCGCGGGCGTTGCCCCAGGCGAAGCTGGCGGTGTGCCACTGCTCATCGTGCAATGACATCTCCTGCGGCGAGCCGAGCCCGGCCAGGATGGGCGGCACCCCTTTAACCGGATTCTCTTTTCGGAACTGTATGTATTTGAGCACCTGGCTGCAGAGCTCAAAGAGCTCTTCGGGTTTGGCCACCTGGACATCCTTGGTGCCGCGGACGGCTATCGCCTTCAGGTTCTTGTCGCCCATCACGGCGCCGATGCCGCCCCGACTGGCGCTGGAACGGCCCTGTTCGATGGAGGCAAAGAAGACCCGGTTTTCGCCGGCCAGGCCGATAGTGGCTACCTGGGCTTTGGGCTCTTCCAGCTCCTCTTTAATCAGCTTTTCGGTTTCCAGACAGCCTTTACCCTTGAGGTGAGAGGCGTCGCGTATCTCTACCTTATCGTTGTTTATCCAGAGATAGACCAGCTTGGGGGACTTGCCCCTGATTACTACCTTGTCGTAGCCGGCAAATTTAAGCTCCGGCGCCCAGAACCCGCCCATTATGGAATAGGCCATTAGCTTGGTCTGGGGGGAAAAGGTGGAGATAATGGTGCGGTTGGCCCCCGTGGCCGGTGTGCCCGCCATAAGGCCGGCGGCGAATATCAACAGATTGTCCGGGGAAAAGGCGTCGACGTCAGGGGGGACTCTATCCCATAGTATCTTGGCGTTAGTCCCCAGACCCCCCAGGTGAAGCTCGGTCAGGTTCGGGTCGGTGCCTTCCCGCTCGATGCTGCCCCGGGATAGATCAATCTCTAAATTAACCCCTGTCTCGGCATACCTCATTTTTTACCCCCCCCCAGGTTAAAATAACCCTTCCGCTAACGGAACAAACTCTATTTTACCTTGGTCAGTGCCTTTGGGCCCTTCTGTCTAAGCTCTCCCTGCGCCTCGTAGTTCTGGGACACTGAGTCGAAGTATTCATCGGCTTGCTCGGTGAGCAAGCTGCGGTATTCATTAAATAACGCCGCCGCTTCAGGCCGCAACCAGTTCTCGGGGAGCAGTTCCAGCGGCAGGTCGGGGTCAAAGAAGGGCAGCTTGCGGTATTCATGGATGAGGTTAAAACGGGCCACAAAACACTCGTCGGCTTCAATAGTTTCACCAGCCTCTGACCGTTTTCGGTGCCCTTCCAGCTTGGGACGATAGGCGTTAAGGAAATCGGTATACTGCTGGTGTATCTTGTCCAGGTCCCAACAGCGGGAGACGATTCTCTTAGGGTCGATGCCGCTCTGCTGTTGAGCACTGAAGATATTAACGTACTCCTCGATATTGAATTTCCGCAGCAGCCTCTTCACCTCCCTGGTGCGGTCGTGGGGCGAAATCCAGGTGGCCTCGCCCAGAGGCCCATAGCCCAACCAGCCCAGCTCAAGGCGCAACCTGTCCCTCGACCGCCGCATGCTTTCCGGTATGGAGTAGGTGACAATGTTCCAGTTGCCGTCCCAGTGGGACGTCTTGCGCTGGAAGATGCGCTGGGCCCCCTCGGTGAGCAGGCTGTGCCCCTCGCTGGTCAATGAGTAATAGCTCTTACGTTTGCCCCGCTTTGCCTTAAGCAGACCAGAACGGCACATCCGGGAAACGGCCGAGCGGATAGCCTGTTCCGACAGGCCGAAATTACTCAGCAGTATGACCAGGCTGCCGATACCAATCTGGCCGCCTCTATGGAGAACATAATCCCCATAGAGGGTCAGCATAGCGGCTCTAGGACCAAACATCATATGTCTCTTTTTCCTTATTGCGTTATTTTCACGCTATATCAATATTATCTCATTTAGCTACCTCCCCGTCAAGCCCCCAAAGCCCGGAATCGAAGCTAGCCAACCAGCTCTAAAGCTGTTATATTTAGAGAAGGCTGGAGGGCGAGAAAAGATGGAGGATGAATTAGAGAGCTTCCCCGTATTACGCTTTAATAAGGAAGACAGAAGCGACGCCGAGCTGGCCGTTGCCAAGGAATTTCTGTTTACCATCTTCCTGAACGACCAGGAATTGGCCACCCTGCTCTGCTCCCCGGGAAATCTGCGCTACCTGGCGGTTGGCTTTCTGGCCTCTGAAGGCCTGCTTCAAAGCAAGGATGATATAAAAAAGATAGAAGTTGATGATTGGCTGGGTACGGCGCACATTGAGATTGAAGGGGATAAACCTGACAGTAGATTTTTTGCCAAGCGGCTGATAGCCTCGGGGTGCGGAGGGGCGGCTACTTTTTACAGCCTGGCTGACGCCGCCACCCCGAAGGTAGAGTCAGCCATGAAGATATCACCTGATGAGGTTTTTGCCCTGGTGAGTAAATTTCAACATGGTTCTCAGCTTTACCTGGCGACCCATGGTGTTCACAGTGCTGCCCTGGCTGATAGGAGAGATATATTATTGTTCAGTGAGGATATAGGCCGACACAACGCTGTTGATAAGATCTTCGGCAAATGCCTTCTGGAGGATATCACCACCAATGACCGGATAATAATATCCAGCGGTAGAATTTCTTCAGAGATAGCGCACAAGGTGGCTAAAAGAGGTGTTCCTATAATTGTTTCCATATCAGCTCCGACCAGCCTGGGGTTGAAAACCGCTGACAAGCTGGGCGTTACTCTAATCGGCTCCGTGAGGGGCCAGAGGATGAATGTCTACACCCATCCCCAGAGAGTAGTTTAATCGATACCATCTAGCCGCCGCGATACGGGCCCGCTCTGTAAACAGACCTTAGTGGCTTGCTTGTATTGTCCGCCGAAGCTGTTATAATCTAAAGGCGTGCCCCTGTAGCTCAGGTGGATAGAGCAGCGGTTTCCTAAACCGCGTGTCGCGCGTTCGAGTCGCGCCAGGGGTACCACGAAGCTAAATTTCCTCAAAACGGAGGTTTTTACCATAGATAATGAAGTTTGTCATTCAATTAACTTCCCCGCCTTTTCCAGCCTCTCAGCAACGTCTTCCATACCCAGTCCCTTTAGACCCCCACGAGTTTGCCAACCAGTCCTTTTATCCCAGCCATGTAGTTCATAAAACCTGTCCAGCATTTCCTCCCATTTTTCCCGGTCGCACCTGTACCCGGCATATGGACCGGAATCAATAGGTTCCTCCATATATCTCGAAGGAGGAAAATCATCTTTCCTATCAAAGCCAGCATGGATTGTGTTAAATGCCTTTTCAAGATTGTATGCACGCCTTGCTATAAGCATCAGTTCCTCTTCGTTCAAATCCGTGCCCATAGCGGAATTTATCAGGTTTACATAGTCCTCTATCTCCAGGGCATGTGCTCCATAAAACGACCCCATAAAAACACAGGTACCGGTCATATCCTCGATTTCTTTAGCTCTTAACTGCCAGTAAACTACCTCTGGCACATTCCTATATTCAGTTGGCAACCATGTAATATCTTTCGGTCCGCTTCCTATGGGTTCCAG
>DAOULR010000007.1:0-228067 GCA_034419075.1 Dehalococcoidales bacterium
CATGAGCCACGTTTACGCCGACGTGCTTCATCGAGGCCATGGCCCTCACCCCGCAAATAGAAGCGGCCAGGGCGACCTCGAAGGCCACTTTCTCGTTGACCGACCACTCGACGTAGATACCGAGCTCCTTGGCCACCCTGGAGAGGGTTTCCGTTATCTCGCTGGAGGGAGTGCCGGGGTAGGCGGCGGCGACCTGGACGCCGGCCTCAATAGCCCCCCGGGCGATGGCTTCGTTGCCCAGGACAAACAGTCTTTCGCCTGGGGCGTCGGAGGTTATGGTTAATTCTTTCAAGGGCGGTCTCCTCAGCTGGATTATAAGAGGCGTCGTTTAATCAGTCAGTCATAGGCAGTATATCCGATGCCGATAATCTAATCAAGGAAACTTGTTGTGCTTGGGGGTGGGGTGGTAAAATTTAGGGGTGGAAGGACTCCCGAAATAATGCCTTTAGATAGCATTGTCGTTAAAGGTGCTAGAGAGCACAACCTCAAGAACATCGATGTCACTATTCCCCGCGATAAGCTGGTGGTTATCACCGGCGTCTCCGGCTCGGGCAAAAGCTCACTTGCCTTCGACACCATTTATGCTGAGGGGCAGCGACGCTACGTGGAGTCGCTCTCGGCCTACGCCCGCCAGTTCTTGGGGCGGATGGAGAAGCCCGAGGTTGACTATATCGAGGGCTTAAGCCCGGCAATATCCATAGACCAGAAGGGGCCGAGCAAGAACCCGCGCTCGACGGTGGGCACGGTGACCGAGACCTACGACTACCTGAGGCTGCTCTTTGCCCGTGTGGGTCACCCCCACTGCCCCAACTGTGGGCGGGAGATTACGGCGCAGACGGTGCAACAGATTGTCGACGCCGTCCAGAAAATCCCGGCTAAGAGCCGAATTATGATTCTGGCTCCACTGATAAGCGACCGCAAGGGCGAATACCAGTCGGTTTTTGACGACCTGCGCAAGGCAGGTTACGTCCGCGTCCGCGTTGACGGCAAGATTCGCGAGCTTTCCGAGGATATTCAACTCGATAAATACAAGAAACACTCCATCGCTGTGGTGGTGGATAGGCTGGTGATGGGGCAGAGCGACCAGAGCCGTATTGCCGACTCGGTGGAGACGGCGCTTAAACTGGGGGCGGGGGTGGTGCTGGTCGCCGTCGACGGCGGCGAGGAGCTGCTCTTCTCGGAGCACTTTGCCTGTGTCAACTGCGGCATCAGCCTGGGCGAGATTGCCCCCCGCACCTTCAGCTTCAACTCGCCTCACGGCGCCTGTCCTGCCTGTAGCGGACTGGGCTTCCGACTGGAGGTCGACCCCGACCTGGTACTGAACAAAGAGCTTTCCGTCATGGAGGGGGCGATACGACCCTGGCAGTTCCACAACTGGTACCTGTGGCGGATAGAACCCCTGGCCAGGAAGGGGGGCTTTTCCCTGAACACGCCAGTGAAAAACCTGAGTAAAGAGCACCTTAACCTTTTGCTCTACGGGGAAGGTAAAGAGACCCATTCATATCGCAACCGTTTCGGCAGGAAGGTGCGCATCTCCGACGGCTATGAGGGTATTATCCCCAACCTGGAGAGGCTCTACCGGGACACAGAATCGGAGCACTCCCGCGCCAACATCGAGCGTTATATGGTGTCCAAGCCCTGCACGGCCTGCGAGGGCAAGCGGCTGAAACCGGAGTCGCTGGCGGTGACCGTCGGCGGCAAGAACATCGTCGAGGTCAGCGCCATGTCGGTGGCTCAGGCATTGGATTGGGTAGGTGAGCTCGGCGCTGACGGCAAGAAGGCGGTGCTTAGTAAGCGGGAGCAGACGATTGCCCACCAGATTATCAAAGAAATTCAGTCGCGCCTCGGTTTTCTCAAAGATGTGGGGCTTGACTACCTTAACCTAGACCGCGCCTCGGCGACGCTGGCCGGCGGTGAGGCGCAGCGCATACGATTAGCCACCCAGATTGGTAGTGGGCTGATGGGGGTGCTCTATATCTGCGACGAGCCGACCATAGGCCTGCACCCCGCCGATGACTTTCGCCTCATTGAGACCTTAAAACGCTTAAGGGACCTGGGCAACACCATAGTCGTTGTCGAGCACGACGAAGCCATGATGCGTGCCGCCGACCACATTATCGACATGGGGCCCGGGGCGGGTGAGCACGGGGGCTATATCGTCGCCACCGGCGCTATGGCTGATATTACGAAATGCGCCGAATCGGTAACCGGCCAGTACCTGAGCGGCGTCAAAAGGATACCCTTACCCCCAAAGCGTCGCCCCGGCAACGGCGAGGAGATTGTCGTCAAGGGGGCGCGGCAGAATAACCTTAAAGATATCGACGTCCATGTCCCGCTGGGCCAGTTCGTCTGTGTCACCGGCGTCTCCGGCAGCGGCAAGAGCACGCTTATCGACGACATCCTCTACAAGAGGCTGGCGCAGCTCTTCTACCGCTCACGGGAGAGACCGGGCGAGTGCGATAATATAATCGGCACCGAGCATATCGATAAGGTGGTCAATATCGACCAGTCGCCCATCGGGCGCACCCCCCGCAGCAACCCCGCCACCTATACCGGCACCTTCACCCCCATCCGTGAGCTTTTCGCCACTGTGCCCGAAGCCAGGATGAGGGGCTACAAGCCGGGGCGCTTCTCCTTCAACGTTAAGGGTGGGCGCTGCGAGGCCTGCCGCGGGGAGGGCTATATCCAGATTGAGATGCAGTTTTTGCCCGATGTCACCGTCGCCTGCGAGGTCTGCAAGGGCAAGCGCTATAACCGCGAGGCACTAGAGATAAGGTTTAAGGGTAAGAACATCGCCGAGGTGCTTGATATGACGGTGGAGCAGGCGCTGGCCTTCTTCGAACATTTTCCCAAGGTGAAGAATAAGCTGCAGACATTGCGGGATGTGGGTTTGGGCTATATTCGCCTCGGCCAACCGGCGCCTACCTTATCCGGCGGCGAGGCGCAACGGGTGAAGCTGGCTACCGAATTGTCCAAACGCTCTACGGGGCAGACGCTCTATATTCTCGACGAGCCGACCACGGGGCTTGCCTTCGAGGACGTGGCCGCATTACTCAGAGTACTCCAGCGCCTGGTTGACGGCGGCAACAGCGTTGTGGTCATCGAGCACCACCTGGACGTGATGAAGAACGCCGACCATATCATTGACCTGGGCCCGGGGGCGGGCGATGCGGGGGGCTATATCGTCGCCACCGGAACTCCTGAAGAGGTAGCCAAGGAAAAATCGTCGGCTACCGGACAGTACCTGGATAGGGTATTGCATCGGGGCAAGGATATAGAGTATGCTTTAAAAGGTTGAGCTCCCTTTAAAAAAGGGTTGACTCTTCCTGCCCGGTAGTAAAGGAGACAGATGACTCGAGACGATGCCCTTGACTCTATCGAAACCAACGTAGAGAACAGGAACACCATCAAGCACATGCTGGCTACCGAGGCTATTATGCGCGCTCTGGCCAAACGCCTGGGTGAGGACGAGGAGGAGTGGGGGCTTACCGGGCTGCTGCACGACATCGACATGGAGCTCACCGAGGGCGATATGAGCACCCACAGCAAGCTGGGCGCCGACCTGGTCAGGGAGATGGGGGCCAGCGAGGCCATGGCCCACGCCATACTCTGCCACAACGAAGCCCACGGCATCCCCCGCGAGAGCAAATTGGATAAAGCCCTTTTTTGCGCTGACCCACTCACCGGACTGATAATCGCCGCCGCCCTGGTACGCCCCGATAAGAAACTGAGCAGCGTTGAGGCCAAATCGGTAAGGAAAAAGTTTAAGGAAAAGAGCTTTGCCGCCGGGGCTAACCGGGAGCAAATCGCCCTGTGCTCCGAGCTGGGTATTGAGCTTGACGAGTTTATCGAGCTGGGCCTGAAGGCGATGCAGGGTATCGCCGGCGACCTTGGCCTCTAGCTTATCTCCACTGTCGAGCCCTGCGCCGTTTTCACCACATTAATTCGGTTGGGGAAAGCGTCCCTGAGCTCCTCCATATGGGTGATAACCAGTATCTTGTCGAAGTCGTCCTGAATTGAGTTTATCGCCTCTTTCAATTTTTCGATTCCGGTGGTGTCCTGTGTGCCGAAGCCTTCGTCGATAATCAGGGTGGGGAGGGGGGCGCCCGCTCTGCGGGCTAAGAGCTTGGAGAGGGCGATGCGCACGGCAAAGTCAATGCGAAAGGCTTCGCCGCCGCTGAACATCTCGTAGTTTCGCTTGCCCAGCTCATCGCCGATATTGATATCCAGCGTCTCCACCGTCTCGCCCTTTCTGGTCCGGCGCTGGGTTTCCATCTCGACGTGCATGCGGTTGTCGGTCATCCGTCCCAGCAGGCGGTTGGCTTCAGATTCGATTTCGGGCAGCGCCATCTCGATAATCAGCGCCTGTATCCCCTTTTTGCCGAAGGCTTCGGCCAGCTCTTTGTAGATTTTGGCCTCTTTCGAGGCTTGCCCCAGCTGCTTTTCCTTTTCTTTCTTCTTTAGCTCCAGCTCGGCGCAGCGTTCTAGCTTGGATTTAACGCCCCACATCAGTTCCTGGGCTTGCTTCTGCTTAGCTGACAGCGCCTGGTGCTCGCTTTCCGCCTGAGCCAGGTCGGTGTTTATTTGGGGCAGGGCTTCCAGCTCCTGGCTTAAAGCCTGCTCCTTTTTGGTGTCGGCTTCCAGCCTCTGGCGCAGTTCACCGCTGGCTTCTTCGGCTTTGGCCGCCGCTTCTTTTTCCTGGCTTAAGAGCCTGTCGGCTTCTTCCAGCTGGCGCTTGGGACCATCGTATTTTTCCAGCTCGGTAAGGCGCTGGCGTATTTGCTCGTGCTGTGGCGAGTCGTAGTCGAGCTTTTCCAGCTCTCCCTCGACCTGGGTTAACGCCCGCTGCTCCTCGGCGGCGAAGGCTTTAGTGGCCAGGTTTTGTTCAATCTCGCCGAGCTTCTCTCTAGCCTCATTCAGCTGCTTATCAGCGGCCTGGACCTCGCTGATGTTCTGGTTGAGCAGGCTGACTTTAGACTGCGCCGAGGCCTTGTCCTGATTCAGCCTTGTCTCCAGCGGCGCTATCTCGCCTTCCAGCGCCTCAAGCTCCTTTTTCTTACTGGCTAGTTTGGTCTGGTTTTCCTCCAATGACTTGGATTTGCTGTCTCTGTCGGCGGCGTAGTGGTCCTGAATATGTTTGAAACCCTCTTCGCCCAGCTCGGTGCCGCAAACTGGGCACCTGGCTTCCTCCTGTGTGGATAGGGTATCAATGTTTTTGGTTATCTCGGCTATCTCGTTTTCCAGGGTTTTCAGGTTGGACTCAAGGTAGTTTATCTGGGTGCGCAGCTCCTGGCTGGCCTGCTTTTTAGCTCCCAGCTCCTTTTCCTCTTCTGCCAGCTTCTGCAGGCTGGCTTGCGCCTGCTGTAGCTCGTTTTTAAGTTGGGGCAGCCTTGTCGACTTGGCTTCCAGCTCGGTAATCTGGCTCTGGGCCAGCTTGTGGTCGCTGATTAGAGCCGATTGCGCCCGCTCGATAGCCAGCTCCAGCTGGCTCTTTTTCTCCTTTAGCTTGACCAGCAGCCCCAGCTTTTGATTCAGCGCCTCGTTCTGCTTTCTGGCTTCAGTTAGCTGACCGTAGCCCCCTTCTATCTCCTTACGCTGGGCGATGACCGTTTCGTGCTCCTTGATTCGGGCCTGATATTGCTCAACTTCCTGCTGGCGGCGCTCTAATTCTCTTTTGGTGGCGGCGATGTGCTCCTCAAGCTGGGTGAGCTGCTGCTTTTTGTTCTCTAAAGCTTCTTTATCCTTTTTGAGCTTGGATAGTATGGTTTCGTGCTCGACTAGAGTCTTTTCCGCCTGCTCCAACTCGGCTTTCGCCTGTTCTAGTTCGGCTTCGTAGCTTGGTTTCTGCGCCAGTTCCCGGTTGATTTCCTCTAACGTGCTTTCGAGCTGTCCGCCCTCTGCCTCCTGCTCTTTTGCCAGATCTTTGGCTCGCTGCTCAAGTTCGTCGTAGAAGGCCAGCCCCAGTATGTTGCTTAAGACCTCTTTGCGCTTGGTGGGCGGCTGGCGGGTGAATTCGTCGGCGTGGCCCTGCCTGAGGAAGGCGCTGTTGATGAAGGTGGCATAGTCCATGTGCAGTATGTTGATAATCTTCTGCTGGGTCTGGCTTATGCTGTCGGCGCTGATTGACTTAAAGCCGCCGTCACTGGCTATCTGGAGGTCGAGCAGGCTCTTGCCCGCCCTTTTCCCTTTGGGCTTGGCGTGTTTGCGGATGATGCGGTAGCCCTGCTTGTCCACGGTGAAGTCAAACTCCACCTCCATCTCGTTAAGGCCCTGATGGATGAGCGGGTCGTCGCTCTTGGAGGTGTTTCGGGTTCGGCCCCAGAGCGCCCAGGTCATGGCGTCGATGAGGGCTGACTTGCCATTGCCGTTGTCGCCCGAGATGCAGGCGGTGTGGATGCCGTTGAAGTAGAGCGGGGGCACGTTGTCCCGGTAGGGCATGAAGTTGCGCATGGACAGCTTGACGGGAATCATTTGAGATTATTTTAGCACAAGTTGGGGGTGGATGGGTGGGGAGACAAAAAAAGAGGGGGCAAAGCCCCCTCTTAAACACCCCTTTTTAGGGGGGATTTCCTCTACTCCTGTCGGTTAAACGACCAGATAGCGGCGAAGAGCAGGATTAAGCCCAGAACTGAGACCAGCAACGCCGATTCCCAGATGGCCATGGTGTGGCCGAATATGGTTACACCGGCGGCCTGGGTGCCCAAAAAGATCTGGCGGATGGCGTCAATAGCGTAGGTGACGGGGTTAATCTTGGAAAGCACCTCCATCCAGACGGCCACTCCGCTGAGGGGGAAGAAGATGCCGGAGAGGAACATCATAGGGAAGATGACCAGTTGCATGGTAATCTGGAAACCCTGTTGGGAGCGCATGCGGGCGCCGATGAGCAGCCCCAGCGCCGACAGGGAAAGAGAGAGGATTATTATGAGTGGAATAAGCCCGAGCACTATTCCCCAGCTGAGAGAAACGCCCACGATAGGGGCCACTACCAGCATGATGAGCCCCTGCACAATGGCAATGCCGGCGGCGCCGACGGCCTTGCCCAGGAGTATACCGCTGCGGCTTAAGGGTGAGACCAGCACCTCTTTGAGGAAACCGAACTCTCTGTCCCAGACAATTGATACCCCCGACATTATCGAGGTCATCAGCACCGTCATGGCCAGGATACCAGGGTACATAAACTGGAGGTAATCCACCCCCGGCATCATCTGGCCGATAAGCTTGCCGAAGCCGGCACCGAATATCACCAGGAACAGGATGGGCATACTGAAAGAGGAAATCATGCGCATCCGGTCCTGTATAAAGCGCAGGAACTCGCGGTAGGCAATTACCTGTATTGAATGAAAAAGCTTCGTCATTTTGCTTCAGTGACCTCTCATTCTCATATGTCTTTTGAACATCTGCTGCATCTGGTTTGCATCCTGGTCGCGGATGGCGCGACCGGTGAGCTTGAGGAAGACGTCTTCCAGCGTCGGCCGACGCAGACCGATAGAAACAAGACGTATGGGAAAGCCGGAAACAAAGCCGGGCAGGAATTCCTCGCCATGGGGCACGGTGAATCTTATCGTCCCATTCTCCTGGCTCGGCTGGAGATTATATTGTTCTTTGAGCAGGCTTTCCGCCTTGTCGTTATCCTCGGTCTTTATGGTGACCACATCGCCGCCAATATCATCCTTGAGCTTGTCCGGCGTATCCAGTGCCACGATGGCACCGTAGTCGATAACAGCGATGCGGTCGCAGTTCTCGGCCTCGTCCATGTAGTGCGTGGTCAGGAATATGGCCAGGTTTTCCCTTTTGCGCAGCTCCTTGATATGAGTCCAGATACGGCTCCGGGTCTGGGGGTCGAGCCCCAGGGTGGGTTCGTCTAGGAACAAAACCTTGGGGTGGTGCAGCAGACCGCGGGCAATCTCCAGACGGCGTTTCATGCCCCCGGAATAGGTGTCGATTTTTTCCTTCCTTCTGTCCCATAGCTCCACCATTTCGAGTAACGCCTTCATCCGCGGCTCCAGGGTTGCCCTGGGGATGCTGTAGGCATAGGCATGGAAACGCAGGTTCTGTTCCGCCGTCAGGTAGTCGTCCAGTGTCGCGTCCTGAAAGACCAGCCCGATAGAAGCCCGCACCTGGTCTCGCTCTTTGATGATGTTGAAGCCGTTGACGATGGCTTCCCCTTTGGTAGGGGCGAGCAGGGTGCAGAGTATGTTGATAGTGGTCGTCTTGCCGGCGCCGTTCGGACCTAAGAAACCGAATATCTCGCCCGGCTGGACTTCGAAAGAGACATCTTTCACCGCCTCAAGCTTGCCGAAATTTTTAAACAGGTTTTTGGCTTTAATTACTTCCATGCGTTTCACCCTCTTCTTTCAGTGCCTCTCTCAGCTTCTCCAGGTTTTCAATCATGACGTTGGCCATGTCGATAAACTCGGAGATGGTTTCGGCCTTGGTGAGCATAAGCCCGCCGCGTCGATGGTGGCCGAAGACGAGCAGCTTGGTCGATGGCGTTATCTTGAAATCGCGGCGTGCTTCGGCGGGTATGACCACCTGGCCGCGTTCGCCGACGGTGGTCGAGCCGTAGAATTTGGGGGCGCCGTGCTTTAAGGCATTACCTTTCATTTTGTTAGCCTCCCTAAAGGATATGATTAGTGGATTGTATCATGTTTTTCATACTTCATTCAAGTTGGTCTGTTTTCGGAGGTGACATCCCGTCGGGTAGGGTGGTAAACTGGGGGTAAATAGGGCCGCTAATAAAAATCATCATGCCTTAAGACTTTGAGGTTCGGTCAATAAAGTAGCTATGGTAAGGAGGAGAATTGAGATGGCAGACCTTCGCCAAAATACTCCGTCAGAGCCGGAAGTAGTCAGGGATGGTGCTTGCTATATGTGTGGTGAGTATTGTCCGACCAAGGTTCACGTCCGCAATGGCAAAGCGGTCCAGATTGATATGCTAAATGAGCGTATAGCCAAAATATGCCCCCGCTGGAAGGCACAGCTGGACTTTGTCTACCATCCCGAGCGCTTGAAATATCCACTCAAGCGGGTTGGCGAGCGGGGCGAAGGTTCCTTCGAAAGAATATCCTGGGATGAGGCCCTGGACACCATAGCCAGCAGATTACAGGGGATTAAGAAGGAATACGGGCCGGAGTCGGTCGTTTTCTATATCGCCTATACCAAGGAGCCCCGTCCTTATTTTCGTCGCCTGACCCATGCCTTTGGCTCCCCGAATTATTGCACCGAGACCAGTAGCTGTTTCTCGGCCGGTTGGTTAGCCGCTTCCCTGAACTACGGCAAGGACTACGGCTGGATTATTGGGAACTCCTTCCAGATCGACCCGTCCACCAAGTATCATCTGATATGGAGTTCCAGCGTGAAAAATTCGTCGCCTCGTCTCTGGCAGGACTATCTGGATGCCAAACAACGAGGGCTGAAGTTCATCGTGGTTGACCCGCGGCGTACCGAGATTGCCGCCATGGCCGATATTCATCTTCAGCTGCGACCGGGCACGGATGGCGCTCTGGCCCTGGGTATGATGAATGTGATTATCAACGAAGGACTCTACGATAAAGAATTCGTCGAGAAGTGGACGGTAGGCTTTGACGATTTGAAGCAGCTAGTGCAGGACTACCCGCCGGAGAAGGTAGCTGAGATAACCTGGCTTCCGGCTGACCAGATAAAGAAAGCAGCCATACTATTCGCTACCCAGAAACCGTCTAAAATCAGAACCAGCCCCGGCGCCACCCTCCACCACTATAACGGGGTGCAAACTACCCGAGCCATACTACTCTTATCAGCGCTGACCGGCAATTTTGAGGTGCCGGGCGGCAACCGCAAGGGCCTCGATTTCCCGCCTAGAAACGATATTACGCTAAAAGAGCGGGTAGCCGACTCCCCACCGGGTCTGGGCGCCGATAGATTCCCGCTGTTTACCGAGATGTTCGGCGAAATGCAATCTAACGTCCTGGCGGACCGTATCGAAAGCGGGCAGCCTTATCCCATAAAGGCCCTCTTTGCCGCCGGCCTGAATCTACAGTTTTTCGCTAATTATAAGCGGCTGGTGGAGAACCTCAAGAAACTGGATTTTATTGTGGATACCGATTATTTTCATACGCCAGGCACGCAACTGGCCGATATAGTGCTACCCATTTCTTCATGGTTGGAGCGTTATATACTGCAAACCACGCCCACCGGTTTCGTCAGGCTGATAGAGCCGGCAATAGAACCGGTAGGGGAGAGCTGGCCGGAATGGAAGATATTCTCCGAACTGGCCAAGAGATTGGGCTTCGGTCATGACTTCTGGGATGGTGATATTGAAAAGTGCTTTAGCTACATTCTGAAGCCGTCGGGCATTAGCCTTAAAGAATTGAGGGAGCACCCTGAGGGAATTCAATACCCGGCGCCTCCCCGGGCCGAAAAGTATTACGAAAAGGCTGGCTTTCAGACACCGTCGGGCAAGGTGGAGATTGCCTCGTCTATCTTAGCCGAGCACGGCTACGAACCACTGCCTGTTTACAAGGAGCCAATGGAAAGTCCCGTAAGCCGCCCGGACCTGGTGAAGTCTTTTCCCCTGATATTGACGTCAGGGGCACGAACCATCTATTTCACCCATTCGCAGCACCGAAATTTAGCTAGATTACGCAAGATGGTGCCCGAGCCGCTGGTGGAGATAAATCCCGCCGACGCCGAGCCGCGCGGTATCCGTTCGGGCGACAGGGTAACCGTCAGTTCGCCGAGGGGCAGCATAGAGCTTGGTGCCAACGTTACCGATACGATACTAGCTGGCGTCGTTCACATTCCGCACCACTGGCCGGGGAAAGCGAACGTAAACACCCTTACCGATGATAAAAACCTGGACCCGATTTCGGGGTTTCCTACCTTCAAATCTCAACCCTGTCAGGTTGCCAAAGCTTAACATCAACGTGGTAAATCTAGCATCATGTCAAACAGAGCCGATATAACCATTATCGGGGCGGGGGTAATCGGTTTAGCCATTGCCGCGCAGGTGGCGAAGGCAAACCGACAGGTCTATGTTCTGGAGAAGAACGATAGCTTCGGGCTGGAAACGAGCAGCCGTCACAGCGGGGTGATTCACGCTGGCATCTACTATCCCCAAGGCTCATTAAAGGCTAGGCTTTGCGTCGAGGGCAACCGCAGGCTCTACGAACTCTGCCAGCGCTACGAAATTGGCCATAAAAGATTGGGGAAGCTAATCGTAGCTACCAATGATGAAGAGAGTGGGAGGTTAGAGACGCTGCTGGAGAGGGGGAAGAGTAATGGGGCCGAAGGCTTGAAGCTGATATCAAGGCGGGAACTAAAGGCAATTGAACCTAACGTGGCAGGGGTAGCGGCTATGCTGTCGCCTTCGAGCGGCATTATCGACTCCCACGGCTTGATGCAGTACTTCATCGCCAAAGCGGGGGAGGGGGGTGCCCAGATTGCCTACAAGACTAAGGTTGTTGGCATAGACAAGGTAAGCGACGGCTACAGAGTCACCGTCGAGGATAGCGGGGGAAAGTCCTCTTTTATCACCACGACGTTGGTCAACTCCAGCGGGCTTTACAGCGATAAGATAGCTGAGATGGCGGGGATAGCTATAGACGAGGCGGGCTACCGGCTGTACTATTGCAAGGGGGAATATTTCAGCCTGAGGAAACGACAGAGCACTAAGGTGAATCGGCTCATCTATCCAGTACCGCCATTGGATATCGTCGGCGTGGGCATACATATCACCTTCGATTTGGAGGGTCGTATGCGCCTGGGGCCGGATATCGAGTATGTGGATAGCCTGGACTACAGTGTCGACAGGCGTGACCAGAAGCTCTTCTGCATCTCGGTGAGGAAGTTATTACCCGCCATAGAATACGACGACTTGGCGCCGGAAGTGGCCGGCATCAGGCCCAAGCTGCAAGAGCCAGGCGGGGAAATCAGGGACTTCGTCATCAGAGAAGAAAGCGACAAGGGACTGCCGGGGTTCTTTAACCTCATCGGCATCGAATCTCCAGGGCTTACCGCAGCGCCGGCTATTGCCGAATATGTAAGCGGCTTAATCAGAGAGCGTATTTAGAGCATCCCACTCAATATCTTCTCCCCAATCATCCCCAAAAGAAAGCCGAGGGCGGCACCCGTGGCTGGAGTCCAGTGGTTCCTCACCTTAGCCATGGGCGCGATGTCCTGAAAGACGATGTAGAGGATAGCGCCCGCCGAAAATACCATCAGGCAGGCGACCACTTCCTGGTGCCCGGAGAGAAACGAGTAGCCGGCAACGGCAGCAGCCACGCCCGCCAGACTGAAGGGGATGAGAACCACCAGCGCCTTGTTGGGCGAAAAGCCACTGCGCCGCAGGTCGCCGAAGGAGTTGTAGGCTTCAGGCAGGTTCTGCAGACCGATAAGCAGCGCCAGCAATAGGCCAGTCTTCCTGTCGGTAGAAAAGATTGCCCCCAGGGCGATGGCTTCGGGGATAAAGTCCATCATCATGGCCATGAGCTGGGCGGCCCTACCGCCGCGGCGAGCGATGAGCCTATCCAGTAGCAGGAAGCTGACCACGCCGAGCAGAAAGACAGGGATGAGAACGGCGAGGGAAAGCAACTCTATGCCGCGGGGGGCTAAGACGAAGGCGACCGCCGCCACCAGGACCCCACCGCCGAAGGCAATGACGCCGTGGGAGATTTCCCGTCCCAGGGGGCTATCGGGCAGCAATTTAAGCCTGGCTAGAAAGCCGCCAAGGAGAACGGCCACGCCAGAGGCGAGCGAATATAAAACCACCTGTATGATATCCGACATGGCTACTAGTATAGCACAGTGAATGAAGCCTTCGCCTTGACGCCTAACACTTCCTCCCCTTAGAATAAACGCATGTTTGAGGTACTAACCGACAAGCTGAGTGCCATATTTGGCCGCTTAAGCAGCCGGGGCAAACTTAACGAGAAGGACATTGACGAAGCCCTGCGCCAGGTGCGCCTGGCCCTGCTGGAAGCAGATGTCAACTTCAAGGTAGTCAAGGACTTTATCGAGCGGGTGCGGGAGCGCTCGCTAGGCGCCGACGTTCTGGAGAGCCTGACCCCCGCCCAGCAGGTCATCAAAATCGTCAATGAAGAGCTGACCAAGACGCTGGGGGAGGGGGAGAGCAAGCTGGAGGCTGCTTCCCGACCGCCTACTGTGGTCATGCTGGTGGGGTTGCAGGGTTCGGGCAAGACCACCACCGCCGCCAAGCTGGCTCTGCACCTGAAGCAC
The DNA here is from genome assembly GCA_034419075.1 of Dehalococcoidales bacterium. Classification (GTDB taxonomy): domain Bacteria; phylum Chloroflexota; class Dehalococcoidia; order Dehalococcoidales; family BS750m-G39; genus E44-bin88. Next base: position 13,216 of record DAOULR010000007.1, read on the forward strand.
GGCGGTCAGAATCCCTTATTAGTCGCCGCCGACACCCGTCGGCCGGCGGGTATCGAGCAGCTGGCGGCGCTGGGCGAGCAGTTTGAGATCCCCGTCTACAAGGAGAAGCCGAGTTCAAAGAGCCAGGATATCTGCAGCCATGGCCTGAAGAAGGCCAAACAGCTGGGCGTGAGCTGGGTCATCGTCGATACCGCGGGGCGGATGCATATCGACGAGCCGCTGATGAAGGAGCTGGAGCAGGTCAAAAAAGAGCTGAAGCCCGACGAGGCACTGCTGGTGGTGGATGCCATGACCGGGCAGGACGCAGTGCAGATTGCCGAGCAGTTCCACTCACGATTGGGGCTGACCGGGCTCATCCTGACCAAGATGGACGGGGACGCGCGGGGTGGGGCGGCGCTTTCCATACGCTGGGTGAGCGGGGTGCCCATCAAGTTTATCGGCGTGGGCGAAAAGCCTGACGCCTTCGAGCCTTTCTATCCGGATAGGCTGGCATCGCGCATACTGGGCATGGGCGACATGCTGACCTTCATCGAGAAGGCGGAGAAGAGCTTTGACCAGAAGCAGCTCAAGGAGATGGAGAAGAAGGTCCGCACCGCCAGTTTCAACCTGGAAGACTTTCTCTCTCAGCTTGCCGAGCTACGCAAGATGGGACCGGTATCCAACCTGCTGGAGATGCTGCCGGGGGCTTCAAAGCTGGCCCGACAGCTACCCGCGGGCACGGAGGAGGAGCAGCTTAAGAAAATCGAGTCCATGATTTTCTCGATGACGCCTGAGGAGAGGCGCAACCCCAATATCATTGACGGCAGCCGAAGGCGGCGTATCGCCAAGGGGAGTGGGTGCCGGACGCAGGACGTGAATCGGCTGCTCAACCAGTTCCAGCAGATGCGGAAGCTGATGAAGATGGGCATCGGGGGTAAGCTGAAGATGTCCAAGAATATGATGAAGATGTTTGGGCAGGGGGCTTGAGCCAGCCCCCTTATTGAAGGTTTCTCCACCCACCTTACCACCCTGTTAGCGCACGTTTTATTTTCCCACCCAATACCCACCCTATAAGGGTGGTACCCCTTATATATCTCCCTTTGGGGGGTTGTGCCCCGCCCACCACACCACTCTGTCAGCGGACATATTATTTGGAGGGCTTGGGCTTTTGGGTGTACTGGCCACCGGTTACCACGGTGAAGTGGAAGATGGGGCGGTCAACACGCCTTATTATCAAGGGGCAGTGTTTCATCCCCGCCGGGATGAAGAGGAGGGAGCTTCTGTTGAGGATATGTTTTTCGTCTTCCAGCCAGATTTCGATTTCGCCGCCCAGGTCGTAGGGGTCATCGGCGTTACTGCCGAAGAAGCCGATAATCTCGTCAGAGTCATGGCTATGCGGCTCGCTTTCGGTCGTGGTTGAGGCTTTGCGGAACCAGGAAGTGTTCATATGAAAAGCCCCCTCGACGACGTTATCGTCCATCCACAAGATGCGGGTAGCATAGGTGGCGTAGAATTCGGCGATTTTTTGTTTGGATTCAGGAATCTTAAGCTCGGAGACGATGTATTTCCCGTACTTTGATTCTGGCATGAGGGGACTCCTTTAGGGGTGGTTTTTGTTATTCCAAATAGTCCTTGAGCCTGCGGCTGCGGCTGGGGTGGCGGAGCTTGCGCAGGGCTTTGGCTTCGATTTGGCGGATTCTTTCCCGCGTGACGTTAAACTCTTTACCAACCTCTTCTAAGGTACGACTGCGTCCATCCTCAAGGCCGAAGCGGAGCTGGAGCACTCTCTGCTCACGGGGGCTGAGGCTGGAGAGCACCGAGTCAATCTGCTCCTTGAGCAACTGCTTGGAGGCGGCGTCGGCGGGGGGCAGGGCGTTGCGGTCTTCGATAAAGTCACCCAGGTGGCTGTCTTCCTCCTCGCCCATGGGTGATTCCAGCGATATGGGTAGCTGGGAGACCTTGACGATTTCACCCACCTTTTCCGCCGAGATTTCCATCTCCTTGCCGATTTCCTTGGCCGTAGGCTCACGGCCATGTTCCTGGGCCAAACGACGGCTGACCCGCAGCAGCTTATTGATAGTCTCTACCATGTGCACAGGGATGCGGATGGTGCGTGCCTGGTCGGCGATGGCGCGGGTGATAGCCTGGCGAATCCACCAGGTGGCGTAGGTGCTGAACTTATAGCCCTTGCGGTAGTCGAACTTCTCCACCGCCCGCAGCAGCCCGATGTTGCCTTCCTGAATGAGGTCGAGCAGTGACATGCCCCGCCCGATGTGTTTCTTAGCCACGCTGACGACGAGGCGCAGGTTGGCCTCGGTGAGGTGGTTGGCCGCTTTTTCCGCCTCGCGCTCGATGTTATCCAGATAAGCCTGGAGCTGCGGCTCGTATTCGCCGATGGCCTTGATGCAGCTGGGCTTGGTCACCAGCACGGCTATGCCTGCCAGTGTGACCTTGGCGCCGATAGCCTCCAGTATTTCCTTGGGCAGCAGGGTGATGTTCAGGGAGAGATCGGCCAGGAAAAGCTCGGTATCGGATATTGACTTCTCGGTCTGGTGGCTGATGGCCAGTATGAGCTGCGGTTTTATCTCGCCGTCGATGCTTTCCCGCAGTTTGGGGTTGGAGATGGTCTCCAGAAAACCATTGGCGGTTTCTATCTTGAGCTGTTCCTGGATGAGGTGGATGGTGGGGGTGGCCTGGGAAAGCTCCTCCAGTATGGCGATGATTATCTCGGTGGCCGAGGGGTCTCGGCCGTTTTTGAGCAGGTAGGCCTGTTTAATCTCCTTGATGCGCCGGCCTTCCTCCATCTTTCGCGCCAGGTATTTTTCCTCATCGGCGGTGAGCAGGTGCACCCGCCCGATTTCATGGAGGTACATGCGGACGGGGTCGTCCACTACCTCCTGTTCTTCAGTCTGCTCCAGGGGCGTTTCCGTCTCCGATTCCTGGTCCGTATCCTCTTTTTCGAAGTCTAGCTGCCTGGTCTCGCGCCAGAGCGTTGTTGATTCAGAGGAGTCGCCGTTATCGCTGTCTTCGTCTTCAGAGTCGTCTTCCCGCGGACGGAAGCGCCGATTCTCTTCTTTGTCGCTCTTCATCTCCTCACCCCCTTTGCTCCAGCCGCCACTGTCTTTTCTTGGCGAATGCCTCACGTAATTCGGTACTAATTTCTGTCCCTAATTCCTCAAGTTTAGCCAGCTCAGCAGTTTTACCTCCCAATTCGGCTTCCTGCGCGAGCACGGCTGCTCTTTTTGCCTCCAGACCCTTGAGGAAGATAATCTTCAGATCAAGAGTACACTCGGCGTATTTTTGCGCTATCCTGTTGGGTGACAGACTTCTGCCCAGCAGGGCGTCAAGGTATTCGTGGGTGGCTGGGTCGAGCCTATCCCTCAACTCTTCTATTTTAGCACTCTCCCGCCGCGCAATAAAGATTTCACGGTTCTGGCTGCTTTCGAAGTACTCGGGCAGTAGTTCTTCATCCCCAATTTTAAGCTCGGGGTGCTGCAGAAGCAGCGACAGGCAGTATTCCTCGACGGGATTGGAGAGGAGGGGTTGCAGGTCAGTTTCTGGCTTGGGTAAAGTCGCTGGCGCTCGCTTGGGCCTGATTTTGAGCCGGCTTAAAGCGGCTTCCACGCTGTGCTCGCTGACCTGCACCAGCTGGGCCAGCTTTTGCAGGTAATGCGCCTGGCGGATGGGGTCTTTGATTTCGGCGATCATGGGCAGCAGCTTTTCCACAGCCAGCGATTTGTCCTTGGCCGTAGTCAAATCGAGCCCAGAGGCGACCATATTGAAGGTAAAATCGACCACGGGCAATGCTTTCTCTAATAGTTTTGGCCAGGCCTGTGGGTCTTCCTTGATAACGTCGTCGGGGTCCTTGCCTTGGGTCAGAATAACCACCTTGACCTCAGCTCCGAGGGCGTTTTCGAACTCGACGCCGCGCAGCATGGCTTCCTCACCCGCCGCGTCGGCATCGAGAGCCAGGGTGATGTTCTTGGTTATACGCTTCAATGTGCTGACCTGCCTCTCGGTAACCGATGTCCCCATAGAGGCTACTACGTTTTTAAATCCGTTCTGGTGGGCGGTGATAACGTCCATGTAGCCTTCGACAATTACGGCCAGCCCCTGCTCTCTGATAGCCTCTTTAGCCAGGTTGACGGCATAGAGGCTGCCGCTTTTATCAAAGACAGGGGTCTGGGGGGAATTAATGTATTTGGGCAGGGAATCATCGAGCACCCTTGAGCCGAAGCCGATAACGCGGCCGCGGGCGTCGGCGATGGGGAACATGAGCTTATCGCGAAAGCGGTCGTGACTCTTCTTGCCCTCCTCGCCTTCAATGATTAAGCCAGCGGTAAGCATATCCTTTTCGTTGTAGCCTTTTTCGGTAAGGTATTTCTTCATTTCCTCCCAGCTGTTGAGGCTGTAGCCGAGCTGGAAGTTTTTGACGGTTTCATCGGTAAAACCGCGTTTCTCAACGTACTTTCGTGCCTTCTCTCCCGCCGGCGCATTGAGTATGCTCTGGAAATAGAGCGCCGCCGCCTGGTTAATCTCGTAGAGCTTTTGCCTCTCCTCGCTTTCGGCACCGGGCTCGAACTTCTTTGGGATAGTGACACCGGCTCTCTGGGCAAGCTCTCTTAGGGCCTCGCCGAAGTCGATGCCCTGCTTTTTCATAATGAAGGAGAAGACGTCGCCGCCGGTGTTGCAGCCGAAGCAGTGCCAGCTTTGCTGCTCGGGATAAACGTAGAAGGAGGGGTGTTTTTCACCGTGGAAGGGGCAGAGGCCGCGGAAGGTGCGGCCTGATTTGGTCAGGGTGATGTGCTGGCCGATGATGTCAATGATGTCTATCTTTTGCTTTACTTCGTCGATAACGCTCATAGTATGGTTTTATTTTACTATAGATGGGGGGTGTCACCCAACATCCCCCCACCTTGTATAGCGAAGGCTTTATTGTCCCACCCGTCCCACCCATTAGAGATGTAATCTCTATTTACTCTTCTTGGGGATGACGGCCTCCCCACCACCCCAAATTCCTCGTTATCTATCTCTAAAACATGGTGGGGGTTTGTATTTCCGGGGGTTTTTCTTTGGGGGTTTTGGGTTTTTTTCTTTCGGGCTTGGGCTTGGGGGCAATCTTTTCGGCCATTCTCATGGCGTATTGGTCGGTCATGCCGGCGATATAGTCGACCACCCGTCGTTCTACCTTGGCGCTGTAGTAACTGTATTCGGGGGGCATTTTGTCTTCATATTCGTTGAAGTACTTGTAGAGACGGCGGACTATCTCCCGCGCCCTTTCTGATTCTTCCTGGGCGGAGCGGATATTATAGACGCGCTCGAAGAGGAAGTGACGCAGGTTATTGGTCGCTTCTAAAATCTCGGGGCTCATAGATAGGGTGGGGTTTTCAATTCCGCCTTCCCTGATAGCCCAGGAATGTTCGATGATGTCGCAGACCATAGTATTTATACGCTTGGAGTGGGTGTTGCCCAGCTTGGCGATAGTCAGTACGGGCAGGTCGCCCTCAGTAATCATGGCCGCCCTGATGGCATCGTCGATATCGTGATTGATATAGGCCACCGAATCAGAAATCTTGACCACAGCGCCCTCAAAGGTGCTTGGTTTGCCGCTCTCCTCACCCATTATGTCCTCTTCCGTCTTGGAGTGGTTCAAAATACCGTCGCGTACCTCCCAGGTGAGATTAAGCCCCTTTCCGTCTTTCTCCAGCTTTTCCACGACGCGTAGGCTCTGCTCGTTGTGGCTGAAGCCAGGCTGGTAAAGCTCGTTTAGGACATCTTCGCCGACATGGCCGAATGGGGTATGGCCCAGGTCGTGCCCCAGGGCGATAGCCTCGGTCAGGTCCTCGTTGAGGTTCAGGGCGCGGGCAATAGTTCGGGCGATCTGCGCCACCTCCAGGGTGTGGGTGAGGCGGGTAACGTAGTGGTCGCCGAGGGGGGCGATAAATACCTGAGTCTTATGCTTGAGCCGCCGAAAGGACTTGCTGTGGATGATACGGTCGCGGTCATGCTGAAAGACAGTGCGCACCGCGTCGGGCTTTTCCTCCCGCTCGCGGCCCTTTGAGTCCTTACTCTTGACAGCATTAGGGGAGAGGCTTTCTTCCCCTTCTTCGATAAGCTGGCGTATGTTTAGCTCATCAATCATTTGCCCTTCAGCTTAGCTTCGGCCTTGGCGATTATCTCACGGGTGGTGCCAATCATATCCGGGCTTACCGAAACCGAGTTTATGCCCCATCCCACCAGCTTTTCGGTAAGCTCGGGGTAGACCGAGGGCGCTTGCCCACATATGGATGAGGTAACACCCATCTTCTTGGAGACGGTAATAGCCCTCTCCAGGGCGACAAGTACCGCCTCGTTGCGTTCGTCGAAGGTGCTGGCCAGCTTTTCGCTGTCACGGTCAATGCCCAGGATAAGTTGGGTGAGGTCGTTGGAACCGATGGAGATGCCGTCGATGCCGACGGCCAGGAATTTCTCAATGAGAAATATGTTAGAGGGCACCTCGACCATCATCCAGAGCTTGAAGTCTTTAGAGCGCTTTAAGCCCTCGGCCTCTAAAAGCTGTTTGGTGCGGTCGAGCTCGTCCACGGTGCGGACGAAGGGTATCATCACCCAGAGGTTCTTGAACTTCTCCCTGACCTTCTTGATGGCTTCTATCTCCAGTCTAAAGACCTCAATATCGGTGATATATCTAGAGGCGCCTCTGTAGCCAATCATGGGGTTTTCCTCTTCCGCCTCGAACTCCTCGCCGCCCTTGAGGGCGCGGTATTCGTTGGTCTTGAAGTCGGTGGTGCGGTAGACGACGGGGCGGGGGTTGAAGGCCTTGGCGAAGGTGTTGATGCCTGCGTAGAGCTTATCCACGAATTCCTGACCCCGGTTTTGTTTTATCATGTACTGGGGGTGCTCGTTAATCTGGGCAACCATGAACTCGGCGCGCAACAGCCCCACGCCGTCCACGTTGCGCTTGGCCACGTTTTCGGCCAACTCAGGCTGAGCCAGGTTGACATAAACCTTGGTCTCGGTCTTAATAGACTCCCTGATGGCATCGGCCACGGCGGTGGTCTTTATTCTTCGGGTGACCTTGCCGTCGTATATTTTGCCGTGCGAGCCGTCTACGGTGATTATCTGGCCGTTCTTGATGGTGGTGGTTGCCTTCTCGGCGCCAACGACGCAGGGTATGCCCAACTCGCGGCTGACGATGGCGGCGTGGGCGGTACGGCCGCCGCGGTCGGTGACGATGGCCACGGCGCGTTTCATGGCGGGAACAAAGTCGGGGGTGGTCATCTCGGCCACCAGGACGTCGCCCGTTTTTACCTCGTCTATCCGCGAGGCGTCGGGAACGACACGGGCAGGCCCCGAGGCTATGCCCGGGCTGGCCTTATCGCCGCTTAGGAGCACGGGGTTGGCGATTTCGGGCTCGACCTCAGCCTTTTCCCTTATCGTGGTCACGGGGCGGGTCTGCACTATATAAATATGGTCATCTTCCTTAGCCCATTCGATGTCCTGGGGGAAGTTGTAGTGCTTTTCTATCTTTTTGCCCAGCTGGGCCAGCTTGGTGATTTCACTTTCGCTGAGCTTGGGTTTGGACTTGGAGGAGGCGGGGATGGGTTTCCAGATGTTGGCCTCTTTAGCTTTGGGGTCGGGGTTCTTGACGAGCTGTGTCTCCTGAGTAACCGTCTTGCGCTTGAGGATTTTGAGGCTTTCCTTGTTGATGACATAGAGGTCAGGGGTTACCTCACCGGAGACGATGGCCTCGCCCAGCCCGAAGACGGCTTCGATAACAATCCGGTCGCTGGCGCTGGTCACCGGTTCCAGGGTGAACATGACGCCCGAGGTCTTGGACTGCACCATCTTTTGCACGGGCACGGCGATGCCCACCTTGAAGTGGTCGAAGCCCTGATGGTGGCGGTAGAAGATAGCCCTTGGCTCAAAGAGCGACGCCCAGCATTCCTGCACGGCCCTGACCACCTCTTTGCCCCCCTCTACATTGAGGAAGGTGCGCTGCTGGCCGGCAAAGGAGGCTTCGGGCAGGTCTTCGGCCGTGGCCGAGGAGCGCACCGCCACCAGCCCGTCGCCGATTTCCTTATAGGCTTTTTCGATATTTTCGGCCAGTTCGGGGGGCATGGGGGTGTCAAGGATGAGCTTTTTGACGACGCTGGCTACCTGCTGGAGCTGTTTGCTGTTGCTGGTGTCGAGGGGCTTGAGCCAGCTGTTGATTTTGTCCCTGAGCGATGACCTGTCAACGAAGTCAAAGTAGGCGTTGGCGGTGACAATGAAACCGGGGGGGACGGGCATGCCGGCTCGGGTCATTTCGCCTAGATTGGCGCCCTTGCCGCCGACGATATTGACATCGTCTTTGCCGACTTCATTGAAGAGGACAATTGCCTGTTGACCTTGCTGCATGTTGCTGCCTCCTTAACGATTCAATATGCGGGGGGAAATATAGGCCACGGGCCGATTTATCACTTGGCTATTATACCATAACGGGTTAGAGGTTTTAAGCTGGCTTTCTTTATTGACAGTGGAGAAGCGGAGGAGTAAAATCTAGGTGCTGGTGAGATAGAGGAGGTTTTCGGTACATGATAGAGATGCTTATTGATAGTATCCGAGTGAGCCTGATGAACTATCAGCGGGTGGTGATTCTGAAGGAAAAGGACTCTGACCGCTATTTGCCCATCTGGATAGGTCCCGCCGAAGCCGACGCTATTGCCGTGAAGCTGCAGGACGTCAACGTGCCCCGTCCCCTGACCCACGACCTGTTGCGCTCCGTCATCGATACGCTGGGGGCGAGCATCAACTCTATCGTCGTCAGCGAGCTTAAGAACGACACCTTTTACGCCAAGATTGTGCTTAACGTGGACGGAGGACAGATGGAGGTGGACTCCCGACCCAGCGATGCCTTGGCGCTGGCGGTGAGGGCAAACGTGCCTATCTTCGCTGAGGAGGTCGTGCTGGATAAGGCCGGCATCCTGCTGGATAAGGAGACGGGCAAGCCGATACAGGAGGCGGAGTCGGGGGAGGCGGGGGGCAAGAAGCCCAGCGAGGAAGAGTTGAAGAAGATGTCCGCTTTCTACGACTTTATCAATACCCTCGACCTGGAGGATTTCGACAAGCGCAAGTCTTAAAAGACGGCTTTGGATTATTAAGAAAATAGCTAGCCCTGGAACGGAAAGAACCGGGGCTTTTTGTTGGCTGGTGAGCTTGACCAACCAGCGCAGATTTGGTATGCTGCACAGGGCATGAGCAGGTGGGTAGCGGCATTAAGATTCATCGGGGTGGGGTGGTTCGTTGGTATCTCGATTCTGGGTGGGGTGTGGGGTGGTCTCTGGCTGGATAATAAGTTCGGTACCAAGCCTATCCTGGTGATTGTAGGCTTAATCTTGGGTCTGATTGTGGCTTTCTATGGCGTTTATCGCATGCTGTTGCCGTTCATACGTAATAAGCAAGACAAGGGGAATGGCTAGTGGCTGAAAAAAAGCGAGGCTGCCTGGGCTGTTCCTTTCCGCTCGTTATCGGGCTTCTGGTCGTTTTCCTTGCCCTCTTCATAGTCGGCTTCGTTATCGGTCCCCTAGGCCAGAGTATGCTCGGCATAGAGATGCCCGAATGGCTCAGTGGTCTGGTTGTTGATAGGCCTGCCCCCCACCTCCCTGCCGAGACAGTTTTCCACATCTTCGGCTTTCCCATTACTAACAGCGTTATCGGCGCCTGGATTACCATCATCGTTTTGGTTGGGGTTTCCTACATCATCACCCGCCGCATGAAGCTGGTTCCGGGACGGCTGCAGGCCGCCTTTGAGTTTTTAATCGGCTGGCTCTATGACCTCTGCGTCAGCGTGGCCGGCGAGGAAAACGGACGGCGTTTCTTCCCGGTGGTGGCCACTATCTTCCTCTTTGTCGGCTTTAACGCCTGGCTGGCGCTTTTGCCTGGCTTCGGCTCCATCACTGCCCATACCGCCGAGGGGGAGATACACCTGATTCGGGCGGCCAATACCGACATCAATATGCCGCTGGCACTGGCGTTGACCTCTTTCATCTTTGTCGAGTTCTACGGGTTGAAGACGCTGGGTATCCGCTACATCGGCAAGTTTCTTAATTTCAGGGAGCTTTTGCGGGCTATTCGCCAGATTTTCAGGGGCAGGGTGATAGCAGGTGCCCAGGGGTTGTTCACGGGGGGCATGACCGTTTTTGCCGGCCTGCTGGAGGGTTTGAGCGAGTTTATCCGCATAATCAGCCTTACCTTCCGACTTTTCGGCAACATGACGGCGGGAGAAATCCTGCTCTTGGTGGTCGCTTTCCTCATCCCCTGGCTGTTCGCCATACCCTTCTACGGACTGGAGCTGCTTATCGGCTTTATTCAGGCGATTATCTTCGGCGGTCTGACGCTTATTTTCCTGACGCTGGCGGTGCAGCCTCACGAAGAAGAGGCGCACTGAAAAATAAAAAACGAGCAATAAACTAAAGGAGGGTTTTAAAGGCATGGATCCTGAAACTATGAAGATGCTGGCGATAGGGCTGGGAGTGGGGTTGGGGATGCTGGGGCCGGGATTGGGCCTGGGGCTTATCGGCTATTCCGCTTTGCAGGGAATAGCCCGAAACCCCGAGGCGAGGGGCCCCATCTTCACCAACATGATTCTGGTGGCCGGCCTGGCCGAGGCAATCGGTATCTACGTCCTGATTGTGGCCATTATTCTGGCATTCGTGGCTTGAAAAGCTTCTAGGAGGAAATCATGGAACAGGATGGATTACCTTCGTTTGTCGGCATGATTATCGCCGCCGCAGTGGTGGGGGCCCTGGTTGTAGCCGGAATAGTGCTGCTGGCCGTGTTTACGCTGCTGTAGGCATTGGCGGCGTTTTCGGTTCCGGTTAGAACCTGGCTTCGCATACACTTTTTGGCGGAGTCAAGACAGTTTTGTAACCAGAGGGGGTGAAAAATGGGAGGACTGGACAGTCTGGGCATAAATATGCCAACGTTGATAGCGCAGCTTATCAATGTCGTTATCCTTTTCGGGCTGCTCTACTTGGTGGCTTATAAGCCCCTGATGCGGATGCTCGACGAGCGTTCGCGTCGGGTAAAAGAGAGCATGGAGCAGACGGAGCAGATAAAGCAGCAGGCGGAGCGCGCTGAGGAGGAAGCGACCAAGCGGATTGCCGACGCGGGCAAGGAGGGTGAGGAGGTTATTGCGCGGGCGATGCGCACTGGGGAAGAGGTAAGGAAAGAGACGCAGGCGCAGGCAAAGCAGGAGGCCGAGACCCTTATCGCGCGGGCGCGGGCCGAGATACAGCAGGAGCGCAATGAGGCCGTAGGTGAGCTGCGCAAGGAGTTCGCCGACCTGACGGTAACAGCGGCGGAGAAGGTCATCGACCGTTCTCTGGACAAGAAAGCCCACCGCGACCTCATCGATAAGGTGCTGGAAGAATCACCCAGCCTGAAGAAGAAATAACCGTTATTTAGGGAGTCAACGTGGCCAGAAGAGTTTGTGCCAGGCGCTATGCCAGGGCGGTTTTCGAGATTGCCCTGGAAAGAAAAGAGCTTGATAAATGGCGGGATGACCTGGAGAAGATTGCCGCCCTGGGGGGTGCTGCCGAATTTATGGAGCTTATAGAGAACCCCAAGGTCGGCTTCGATAAGAAGGAAAAGATTCTCGCCAAGCTGCTGGGCGATATAAATCCCTTGGCGCGGAACCTGGTTTACCTGCTGGTGAGCCGCGGGCGGTTCGGTATGATAGACGATATCGCCGAGGAATACCACCGCCTGCTCGACGGCTATCGGGGCATTGAGCACGCCGAGGTGGTTACCGCCGTACCCCTGGACGATAGGGAGAAGAAGAAGCTGGAGGAGCACTTGGGGGCAGTGATGGGTAAGAAGATAGTGCTTGAGTCCAGCGTTGACCCCAACCTGGTGGGGGGAATGATTGCCAGGGTCGGCGGCAAGCTGCTCGACGCCAGCACCCATAGCCAGCTGCTGGCGTTGAAGAAAGAGCTGGCCGCGGGCGGACTAAAGTGAAGAAGGAGGTGGCTTAGGTGACTATAAGAGGACAGGACATTGTTTCCGTTATCAAAAAACAAATCGAGCAGTTCGGGGCGCCACTTAAGATGGTCGATGTCGGCAACGTCATCGAAATCGGCGACGGCATCGCTCGTATTCACGGGTTGGCGGCGGCCAAGTATAACGAGCTGCTGCAGTTCCCCAACGACGTCATGGGCATCGCCCTGAACTTGGAGGAGGACAGCGTCGCCGCCGTTATCATGGGCGACTATACCTCCATCAAGGAGGGGGACGAGGTGCGCTGCACCGGGCGTGTTTCCGAGGTCCCCGTGGGCGAGGCCCTTATCGGGCGGGTGGTCGATGCTCTGGGCAATCCCCTCGACGGGCAGGGAGCCATCAAGACCAAGAAGACAATGCCCATGGAGAGGATAGCGCCTAACGTTACCCGCCGTAAGTCGGTGGACACACCGGTGCAGACGGGCATCAAGGCCATCGACAGCCTGATTCCCCTGGGCAGGGGGCAGCGAGAGCTTATCATCGGCGACCGCTCCACGGGTAAGACGGCCATCACCCTGGATACCATAATCAATCAAAAGGGCGGCGACCTTATCTGTATCTACGTCGCCATCGGGCAGAAGGCGTCTAAAGTAGCGCGCGTCGTGGCCACATTAGAGGAGCACGGCGCCATGGAGCACACCATCGTAGTGGCGGCTAACGCCTCCGATTCAGTGGCCATGCAGTACCTGGCGCCCTACGCGGGCTGCGCCATGGGCGAATACTTTATGGAGGAGGGCAAGGACGCCCTGGTTATTTACGACGACCTTTCCAAACACGGCTGGGCCTACCGGCAGCTTTCCTTACTCCTACGCCGTCCACCGGGACGGGAGGCCTATCCGGGGGATGTTTTCTACCTGCACAGCCGACTGCTGGAGAGGGCGGCTAAATACGCCCCCGAATACGGGGGAGGTTCGCTGACGGCTTTGCCCATCATCGAAACGCAGGCGGGCGACATGTCGGCTTACATTCCGACCAACGTCATCTCCATCACCGACGGCCAGATGTACCTGGAGACCGACCTCTTTAACGCGGGTAATCGCCCGGCGCTGAACGCGGGGCTTTCGGTATCGCGCGTGGGTAGCGCCGCTCAGACCAAAGCCATGAAACAGGTGGCGGGCAAGCTGAGGCTGGAATTAGTCCAGTTCCGCGAGCTGGCTGCCTTCGCCCAGTTTGGTACCTCCGAGCTGGATAAGGCGACCAGAGCGCAATTAGAGCGCGGTCAGCGTATCACCGAGGTCCTGAAGCAACCTCAATACGTGCCCATGTCGCTGGATAAGCAGGTTGCCATCCTCTACGCCGCTATCAACGGCTACCTGGACGATGTTCCCGTGGATAAAGCCACCGCCTTCGAAGCCAGCTTCCACCGTTTTATGGAGGCCAATCACCCCGAAATCGGCAAGACGATTAATAAGGATAAGGAAATAAGCGACAAAACTGAGGAGGCTTTAAAGAAAGCCATCGACGAGTTCAAGAAGGGGATGAGCTTATAAAAGGAGGTAAGCCATGGAAAAGATGATAGCCTACTGCGGGCTAATCTGCACCGACTGCGGAGCTTTTATCGCTACCCAGAATAACGACGACGCCAAGAGGAAAGAGGTCGCCGAGGAGTGGACTAAACAATTTAACCACGACTTTAAGCCAGAGGAGATAAACTGCGACGGCTGCATTCCTACCACCGGCAAACACGTCGGACATTGCTTCATTTGTGAAGTGAGGAAATGTGGACAGGAAAAGGGCGTGGTCAACTGCGCCTATTGCGACGATTACGCCTGCGATAAGCTGGAGAAGTACTTCGAGATGGCGCCGATGTTTCGGGCCACCCTGGACGAAATCAGAAAGGGACTGTAGATATTGGCTAACATTCGCTTGATAAAGCGGCGCATCAAGGGCGTGCAGTCCACGGCCAAGATTACGCGTGCCATGGAGATGATTGCCACCCTCAAGATGCGAAAGGCGCAGGAGCGCGGTTTGGCCGGCAGGCCCTATTCTGATAAAATTAGTCAAGTACTGGCTGACCTGGCGGCGCTTTCCCGAGGCACGGAAGCCCCACATCCTTTGCTTCGGAGCCGCCCGGTTAACAAAATCGCCGTGGTGCATATCACCCCTGACCGGGGGCTTTGCGGGGGGCTTAACGCCAACATCAACCGACTGACGGCGAATTTTATCCTGGAGCAGAGCGTACCGGTTACCCTTATCAACGTGGGCCGCAAGGGGCTGGAGTTCATGAGGCGCTACGACCGTGAGATCCTCGCCGAGTTTACCCAGCTCGGCGACCAGCCTAGCCTGCTGGACACGCTGCCGATATCGCGTATCGTTATCGATGATTATACCGACGAAGTGGTCGACCAGGTTTTCCTGGTCTATACCCAGTTTATTTCGACCATGGTACAGAAACCGTTTATGAAGCAAATCCTTCCCGTCGAACCAGCGGAGATACCCCAGGCACAGAATGTGGAATATATCTACGAACCCAATCCGCAGGCTGTGCTGGGGGAGCTTTTGCCGCGGTTTGTCGAGATGCAGATATACCACGCTATCCTGGAATCAATCGCCAGCAAGCAGTCGGCGCAGATGGTGGCCATGCGTAACGCTACCGAGAACGCCAACGAGCTGATTGAAGACCTGACTTTGATGTATAATAAAGCTAGGCAGGAGTCAATAACCACGGAACTGCTGGATATTACTGGCGGAGCTGCGGCTCTGGCTTAGAAGAAGGAGGATTTTTGTTATGCCAATCAACGATGCTAGTTTCAAGAAGAACAGCCCGGAAACGGTGGCGGCGCTCATGGAGTTTCTCCGCCCCAATTTCCATATCGCCTATACCCTGAATGACCTCAGGGAAGCGCTGGCCGCCAAGGGTGTCGATGTTTCTGCCGACACGCTGGAGACCCTGCTCGGTTCCCTGGAGTACGGGGGCAGAATCGTATCCCGGACGGTGGATGGGAAGACCCACTATCAGTATCGCAAGATTCGGGGTTTTATGCCGACGAAGAAACTAAAATAGGGGGTAACTATGGCCAAGGGAAAGGTAGCCCAGGTAATAGGCACGGTAGTCGATATCGAGTTCCCCCCTGACGAGCTGCCGGCCCTTTTTAACGCTATAGAGGTTACCATCGACGGGCAGAAGCTCACCCTCGAAGCCCAGGAGCATGTAGGTAATAACTGGGTACGCTGCTTGGCGCTTTCTTCTACCGACGGGCTGCAGCGGGGGGTGGAGGCGGTGGATACCGGTGCCGCGCTGAGCGTGCCGGTGGGCAAGGAGACGCTGGGGCGCCTCTTCAACGTCATGGGCGAGGCGATAGATGAGCTGGGCGCGGTCAAGACCAAGGATAGGTGGCCCGTCCACCGCCCACCTCCATCACTGGAGGAGCAGGAGACGACCACCCAGATGTTGGAGACGGGCTTAAAGGTTATCGACTTGATTGCTCCTTTCACTAGAGGCGGCAAGGTAGGCGCCTACGGCGGCGCCGGTGTGGGCAAGACGGTTATCATCCAGGAGCTTATCCGCAACATCGCCACCGAGCACGGCGGCAACTCCGTTTTTACTGGTATCGGCGAGCGCTCCCGTGAGGGCAATGACCTCTGGGAAGAGATGAAAGAGTCGGGGGTCATCGCCAAGACGGTGATGGTCTTCGGCCAAATGAACGAGCCCCCGGGCGTGCGTCTGCGTGTGGGACTTACCGGGCTGACCATGGCCGAATATTTCCGCGATGAAGAAGGGCAGGACGTGTTGCTCTTTATCGATAACATATACCGCTATACCCTGGCGGGCATGGAGGTGTCGGCGCTTTTGGGTCGGATGCCTTCGGCGGTGGGCTACCAGCCGACGCTGGCTACTGAAGTGGGCGAGTTGGAGGAGAGGATTACCTCCACCAAGAAAGGCTCCATCACCTCGTTCCAGGCGGTCTACGTGCCTGCCGACGACTATACTGACCCGGGCGTAGCCACCACCTTCGGTCACCTCGACGGCGTGGTCGCTCTGGACCGCGCCCTGACCGAGGAGGGTATCTACCCCGCCGTGGACCCGCTGGTTTCGACCTCGCGTATTCTTGACCCCGCCATCGTCGGGGAGGAGCACTATGAGGTGGCGCGGGGGGTGCAAAAAGTGCTGCAGCGCTACAAGGACCTGCAGGATATCATCGCCATCCTCGGCATTGAGGAGCTGAGCGAGGAGGACAAGCTCAATGTGGCGCGCGCCCGACGCATCCGCAGGTTCTTATCTCAGCCCATGTTCGTCGCCGAGAACTTCACCGGACGCTCGGGTAAGTACGTGCCCATCGCCGAGACGGTGCGCGGCTTCAAAGAGATTCTGGAGGGCCAGCACGACACGCTGCCTGAACAGGCTTTCTATATGGTCGGTACCATCGATGAGGCGGTGGAGGCGGCCAAGGGTTTGACGTCAGAGGTAGCTTAAATGGCAACCACCAAGCTCGATATTGTTACCGCAGAGCGAGAGGTCTTTTCCGACGAAGTGGATGAGGTCGTGGCTGATGGGGTGGAAGGCCAGCTGGGCATCCTGCCCCACCACGCTCCGCTGATGACCACGCTTATGCCCGGAGAGCTTTTGATTAAGAAGGGTGGGGAGGAGTTTTATCTGGCGATTAGCGGGGGCTTTATCGAGGTGCGCCCCGACAGAGTCATTGTCCTGGCAGACGCCGCCGAGAGGGTGGAGGAAATCGATATCGCCCGTGCTGAGGAAGCCAAGCGCCGTGCCGAACAGAGGCTGGCCGAAAGGCCTCCGGGAGTGGATACGGCCCGGGCTGAGGCGGCTTTGCGTCGTTCTCTGATCAGGCTGCGGGTTGCGGAGAGAAGGCGGAGGCGAAGGCCTGCCGTCCAGACTTAGGCATTAGACTTCAGGGTCCTCAAGAGCGCAGTTGACGCTAACTCCCCAGAGGCAGTGTTTTACCTACGGCGATATATTCCCGCCGAACGATTTTGCTGGTTTTAAGCGGTTAGATAATCTCTAGAGTGGCGCGGGTACCCGCCTTGGCGGCGATTACTCTGAGCAGGGTGCGCATGGCTTGAGCGACACGACCTTGCTTGCCAATAACCCTTCCCTTGTCGTCATCGGCGACCTGCAGTTTCAGGGTGGTACCCTGTTCGTCGGTCTCCTCGGTGACAACTACGTCGTCAGGCGCATTGACAATGGCTTTGGCGATGTATTCAACTAGTTCTTTCATGTCGCCTCCTTGGGTGTTTCGGTTTGTTCTTCGCCAGCTTCCGGGGTTTCGGAGGCGCTGGCTTCGGGTGCCTCAGCAACTTCAGCCTTCGTCTCTTCGGTGGCTTCAGGCTTCTCCGCAGGCGCTTCTGCCTTGGGTTCTTCAGCAGAGGCTTCCGCCTCTGACTCAGCCTTCGGTGCTTCAGCAGCCTCAGGCTCCTCCGCAGGGGCTGTTGCCTCTGCTTTAGGTTCCTCGGCGGCTTCAGCCTTCGGGGCTTCCTCGGCTTTGGCGGTGGCAGCTTTAGCCTTCTTCTTGCTCGCTTTCGGTTTACCAGGGGTGCCGGCCTTCATCCTCTCTTTCCTGTCGGTGGGCTCTTCGATGATGCCGGCCTTAGCCAGTAGTCTGGCGGCGGTATCGGTGGGCTGAGCTCCCTGTTTCAGCCAGGCCGATGCCTGCTCCTCATCAACAACCAGTGTCTCGGGGTCGGTCAGGGGATTATAGTGGCCAATGACGGCGATGAACGCTCCGTCGCGGGGGGCGCGAGAATCGGCTACCACCAGTCTATAGCTGGGTTGCTTTTTAGCTCCAATACGTCGCAGTCTAATCTTTACCAAATCTTATTCCTCGTCCTTTTTTAGGTTTTACGCCTTATTATGCGGTATTATACGCTTACTGTCAATGGTGAGGGGTAAGGTTGTCATCACGCTATCCTGTCGCTTATAATCGGATTGTGAAAGTTGGCAGCTTACACGGCTGGCGGGTGAGTCCCTCTCAGGCTGCGGAGATACAGCTGAAGATGGCGTCGCTGGTCTCCAGAACTAACGAGCTGACTAGCCCGCGCTATATCGCGGGCGTGGATATATCAGTCGACCGAGCGCGGGGGATGGGCCGGGGGGCGGTGGTGGTTCTTAGCTACCCGGAGCTTGAAATCGCCGAAGTCCAAAAAATAGAGGACAGCATTGACTTTCCTTATGTCCCCGGGCTGCTGTCATTCCGGGAAGCGCCGATAACACTGGCTGCCTGCGCTAAACTTGAAATTACCCCCGACCTTTTCCTGGTGGATGGGCAGGGGGTTGCCCACCCCAGGCGGCTGGGGCTGGCTTCTCATTTGGGGCTTTTTCTGGATAGGCCGACCATCGGCTGCGCCAAGTCACGGCTCATCGGCAGTCACTTCGAGCCTGCTCAGGAAGCGGGCAGCCACGCCGAGCTATTGGATAAGGATGAGGTGATTGGCGCCGCTTTGCGCACCAAGGCGGAGGTAAATCCGATATACGTCTCCATCGGGCATAAGGTCGACCTGGAGAGTGCTATCTACTGGACTTTACAGTGCTGCCAGGGCTACCGTTTGCCCGAGCCTACCCGCCTGGCCCATCTGGCGGCGGGGGGCAATCTGAGTCAAAAGGATAGTAATGCAGCTGGACTACAGCGGAGGCTTTTATAGATGCAGGAAATAAGGGACAAGCTGGAGGACCTGCAGGCTCGAATCTCTATGGCCATGGTGCATCTTTGACATCGCCGCCAGAGAGAAAGAGATTCTAAAATTAGAAAAGAAATCAGCCGAGCCCGACTTTTGGTCTGACCAGGCAAGAGCGCAGGAGGTTATGCGCCAGCTTGCCGAGCAGAAGAGGGTGGTGGAGCGGTGGCGGGGGGTGGAAAAGGAGGCGGCTGACGCCGCCGAGCTCATCGCGCTCGACGACAGCTCGCTTGAGGCCGAGATTGAATCGGAAGTAAACAAGCTGGCCTCCCGTCTCGATGAGATGGAGCTGGAGAGGGCCTTCAGCGGTGACTATGACGACCGGAATGCCATTCTCTCCATCCATGCTGGGGCGGGGGGCACCGAATCGCAGGACTGGGCGCAGATGCTGATGCGGATGTACCTGCGTTGGGCAGAGCGCCGCGGCTATAATGCCGAGGTGCTCGATGTTTCACCGGGGGAGGAGGCGGGGATAAAGAGCGCCGTCATCGATGTCAGCGGCGATTACGCCACTGGTTACCTGAAATCGGAACACGGCGTCCATCGGCTGGTGCGGCTTTCCCCCTTCGACGCCGACCACGCCCGCCATACCTCGTTCGCCCTGGTGGAGGTGATGCCCGAAGCCGAGGCCGATGTCGATGTTAAGATAGCCTCTGAAGACTTGAAGGTGGAAACCTTTCGTTCCAGCGGGCCTGGAGGTCAGCATATGCAGAAGACGAGCAGCGCGGTGAGGCTGACCCACCTGCCCACGGGCTTAACGGTTTCCTGTCAGAGCGAGCGCTCCCAGCACCAGAATAAAGAGATTGCCATGAAGATACTGCTCTCCCGCCTTCTGGAGGTAGAATTGGAAAAGCGGGCGGAGGAAAGGGCCAAGCTCAAGGGGCAGCGGATTGAAGCGGGGTGGGGCAACCAGATACGGAGCTATGTCATCCACCCCTATAAGATGGTCAAAGACCACCGCACTGAATACCAGAGCGGCGACACTGAGGCCGTGCTCGACGGAGAGCTGGACGGTTTTATCTCCGCCTACCTGCGCTCTATAATGGGTGAAGAAGGATGAAGAAGAGATTCGCGATAATAGCCCTGCTGTTTTGCCTGACGCTGGCGGTGTTAAGCCCCGTTATCGCCCAGGCACAGGGCGAACTGACCGTAATCGACAGCAGCGCCGAAGCCGATTTTCCCTACCGTATGACTTTCAGCCTGTCGGCACAGAGCAACGTTGATATCACCGATATTCGCCTCTGCTACTCCGTTGACCGTACCAGCTTCGCCGATATCTTCAGCGAGGCCGTAGTGGACTTCGTCCCAGCTACTGACGTGGATGTCAGCTGGAGCCTGGAGATGGTGATGTTGGGTGGGCTGCCGCCCGGTTCCAGTCTGGAGTACTGGTGGAAGATAGAGGATGCCAGTGGCGCCAGCCTGGAAACGGAGCCAGCCAGCGCCCGCTTCGACGACACCCGCTATGCGTGGAGTAGCCTGACCGAGGGGCAGATAACGCTCTACTGCTACCAGGACGATGAGGACTTTGTCAACGAGCTGATGGAGGCTGCTCAAGCAGCGCTGGCGCGGCTAGCGGCGGATACGGGCGCCGAGCTGGAGAAGCCAGCCCAGTTCTATATCTACGCCAACTCTACCGATTTACAAGGGGCGATGATTCACCCCCAGGAGTGGACGGGTGGGGTGGCTTATACGCGACACGGTATTATCGCCATAGGCATTGCCCCCACCAACATCAGCTGGGGCAAAAGGGCGATTGCTCACGAGCTGGCGCACATGGTCGTCGACCAGATTACGCTTAACCCCTATAACGAGCTGCCCACCTGGCTGGAGGAGGGGCTGGCCGTGTATGCCGAAGGGGATATGCAATCCGAATTCGCTTCCCGTCTGGAGGAGGCGGTAAATACCGACAGCCTTATCTCGGTGCAGGGCCTTTGCAGTCCCTTTTCTGCCTATTCCGATGTTGCCACGCTCGGTTACGCTCAGAGCCGCAGCCTGGTGGAATACCTTATCACTAGCTATGGTCAGGCTAAAATGCTGGAACTATGGAATACATTCAGCCAGGGCAGCAGTTACGACGCTGCTCTAGAGACGGTCTACGGCTTCGACATGGATACCTTGGATAGCCTTTGGCAGGACTATGTCCGCCAGAAATATTAATGAGCGAGAGAAGGATGGCGAATAAGTCCTTTACCATACACGATTTGCCTCCCTCAGAGAGACCCCGGGAGAGGCTGCAGAAGCTGGGTGCGGAGGCCCTTTCGGCGCAGGAGATACTGGCGGTGATACTGGGGCGGGGGGTCTCTGGAGAATCGGTTATGGTGACCGCCCAGAGGCTCTTATCCAGATTCGAGAACCTGAAGGGTATCGCCGAGGCCTCGGTTGAGGAGCTTTCTCAGCTGCGTGGCGTCGGCATCGCCAAAGCGGCCCAGATTAAAGCCGCCTTCGAACTGGCCAACCGCCTCGACGGCTATGCCCAGAGTGGAGTTAAAACAGTAGTTAAGACCCCCGAGGACGTAATCGGGGTGGTGGGGGGAAGGCTGCGGGGCAAAAAGAAGGAGTATTTCCTGGCGCTTTTGCTGGACACACGAAATCAGCTGATAAAAGTGGCCGAGATTTCCGTGGGCAGCCTAGATTCAAGCATCGTTCATCCCCGTGAGGTCTTCAAGGAGGCAATCTCCGCCAGCGCCGCTGCCGTTATCTTTGCCCATAACCACCCCTCGGGCGACGCCGAAGCCTCGCCCGATGACATAAATCTGACCAAGAGGCTGGCCGAGGCGGGAGAGCTGGTGGGCATAGATGTTCTGGACCATATCATAATCGCTGGCAAGAGATTTTTAAGCTTAAAGAGGGAAGGGTTTTTCTAGATGAATTATTTCGCCTATGCCTCCAACCTGAACAAGAAGCAGATGCAGGAGCGCTGCCCCAACGCCAAGCTGGTTTCAGTGGCGACCTTAAGCCACTACCGCCTAGTCTTTGTCGGGTGGTCGCGGCGGTGGCGGGGCGGTTACGCTAATATCCAGCCCTTCCGTGGGGAGAGGGTAATCGGGGCGGTTTACGAAGTCTCGGAAGAGGACATGAAGAAGCTCGACAAATACGAGGACTGCCCCGGAACCTATAACCGCCTCAACGTAATCCTGAACGACGATCTAGGCCGTCGCATAGACGCGGTGACCTATATTCGGGCGGGGAGGGCTGACGCCGCACCGCCTTCCAAGGAATACCTGGCGGTAATTGAGCAGGGCTGCCGCGACTGGGGGATTATCTAGATGCGCAGAAGGGTGTTATATGCGTTATATATCGGCATAATCCTGGTGCTGGTGATAGTTGGCGTTTGGTTTATCGTCAACGCCCAGTGCAACGGGGATATGCCTCCCGAAGAAGAGGTCAATGTGTTAACCCTCTTCGACATCGACCCTTGGACGCTCGACCCTGCGCTCTGCAGCGACGCGAACTCACATGAGTATATCGTACAGATTTTCAGCGGGCTGGTGCGGCTGGGTGATGACCTGGAACCGGTGCCCGATATCGCCCAGCGGTGGGAGCTGAGCCCGGACGGGACGACCTATACCTTCTATCTTCGGGAGGACGTTTTCTTTCACGACGGGCGGCAGGTAACCGCCGAGGACTTCAAGTATTCCTGGGAAAGGGCCTGCCTGCCTGAGACCGGTTCGCAGACCGCCGCTACCTATCTGGGCGATATCGTCGGCGCTGATGATGTGCTGGCCGGTATCACTACCGATATGAGTGGAGTAAAGGTGCTCGGTGATTTTATCCTCGAAGTGACCATCGACTCGCCGAAGTCCTACTTCCTGTCCAAGTTGACCTATACCACCGGCTTTGTCGTTGACAGAAACAACGTGGCGTCAGGAGTAGGGTGGTGGCATGAACCCAACGGCACGGGGCCCTTTATCCTTAACCAGTGGGAGGAGGGGCAAGTCTTATCATTGGGGAGGAACGAGCTCTACTACGGTGAGGTGGCCAAGTTGGACTACGTAGTTTTTCAGTTGTGGAGTGGAGTGCCGATGAACATGTACGAGCTGGGCCAGATAGACGTCACTGGTGTTGGCACTGCCTATGCGGAGAAGGTTACCGATGAAGCGGGGCCTTTCTACGACGAGCTGACCATAACGCCCGAACTGAGCTTTTATTATATCGGCTTTAACACCGACGAGCCGCCCTTCGATGATGCTAATATCCGCCGCGCCTTCTCGCTAGCTATCGATAAAGAGAAGCTGATTTCGCTGGTCTTTGGCGGCGTAATGCAGCCCGCCTACGGCATACTACCCCCGGGCATACCGGGCTATAACGAAGAACTGGTGGGGCTGGGATACGATGTCGAGGAAGCCAGGGAGCTAATCGCCAACTCCAGCTACGGCGATGTGGCCAACCTGCCGCCGATTACGCTGACCACGGCGGGGTGGGGGGGATTAATCTCGTCGGAGGTGGAGTCGCTTGTCTACCAGTGGCGGGAAAACCTGGGGGTGGAAGTCACAGTGAGGCAGCTTGAACCAGAGCCGTTCATCTATAACCTCAAGGAAGAAAAGGACCAGATGTTCGATATGGGCTGGATTGGCGACTACCCGCACCCGCAGGACTTTCTGGAGGTCTTGTTCACTAGCGGCTCAGAGAATAACTACAGCGGCTACAGCAACCCCGATTTCGACGCTCTTTTGGAGGCGGCGGCCGCAGAGCCAGACTATAACTCTAGCCTGGCGCTCTACCAGCAGGCTGAGCAGATGCTGGTGGACGATGCCGTCTGCCTGCCGCTGTCTTTCGGGGTCAACTACGTGCTGGTTAAGCCCTACGTCAGCGGCTATCAGTTAAACCCGTTGGGGTTCGCCATGCTCAACAAGGTCTCGGTGGCGCCCCACTAGTCTGGATTAGAGTTTATATGAATTCCATCAAACAGCTGGAGCGTATCTTCAACCCGCGCAGCGTGGCTGTGGTCGGCGCCTCGGCCAGCCCGGACAAGGTGGGCTATATGTGCCTGGGCAACCTGCTGGAGCTGGGCTTTAAGGGTAAAATCTATCCGGTCAATCCAGGGCTGGCGCAGCTTTTCGGGCTGAAGGCCTATCCGACGGTGAGCGCCATCCCCGGTGAGGTGGACTTGGCCATGGTGGTTATTCCCGCTGAGCTTACCTTATCTACCGTCGAGGAGTGCGCCGCTAAGGGGGTTAAGGGGGTAATACTGGTCAGCGGGGGATTTAAAGAGGTGGGCACCAAAATCGGCGCTCGTCTCCAGAATAAACTTAAAGACATCGCCGACAATAGTGGCCTAAAGATTATCGGGCCCAACACGATGGGCTTCATCAATCCGCGGGCCAAGCTCAATGCCTCTTTTCAGTACACGCTATCCTTAAGCCAGCCGGGCAACGTGGCCGTGGCGGCACAGAGCGGCGGCGCTACAATATACACTGTGCACGCCTTGACCAACCAGAACGTGGGCATCAGCAAGGCTATCGGGCTGGGTAACCGCTGTAACCTTGATTTCGACGAGGTGGTCAGCTATTTCGGGCAGGACAGGGACACCGAGGTAATCGCTCTCTACGTCGAAGGGCTGGAAGATCCGAGACGTCTGCTCAATGTCGCTAGCAAAGTCGCCAAACGCAAGCCCATAATTGTCTATAAGTCGGGGCGGGGAGAAGGGGTGGGAAAAAACACCTTCTCCCACACGGGGGCTTTAGCCGGCAACTACCAGTATTACCAGGCTGCCTTCAAGCAGGCGGGCATGATTACAGTCGATAGCATTGGCGAACTGGTGGACAAAGCTAAAGCGTTAGCCTTCCAGCGGGCGGCGGGGAGCAATAGAATAGCCCTTTTCTCGGTGCAGGCGGGGCCAGGCATTATTATGGCCGATAAGTGTGCCGAAGAGGGCTTAAGACTGGCGGAATTTTCGCCGACGACGAAGCGCAAACTAAAGAAGCTTTCGTCATCACTTAACGCGGTGTCTAATCCCGTCGATGTCGCCTGGACTTCGGATAACTTCGAAAGTAGCCGCCAGATGCTCAAAGCGGTGCTGGCTGACGAGGGCGTTGACGCTATAATCGTGGCTGCCGTCTTCTACAGCACCAACATGGAATTAATGAGGGCGGTGGTCGATGTCGCCAGAGACGCCCAGAAACCGATAGTGGTCTGCCTGGACTCGCCGAAAGGCGCGGCTTATGCCGAAATAAACGCTCTGGAAGGCGCGGGCGTGCCCGTCTTTCCTTTACCGGAGAGGGCGGTCAGCGCGCTGGCGGGTCTGGTGAAATACGGGGGGATTGGCGGAGGGGGTGGGATTCGAACCCACGGTCCTCCTGTCGGAGGACAACGGTTTTCAAGACCGTCACCATAAGCCTCTCGGACACCCCTCCGTGTCGACTAGTATAGATAATCAATGGCACAGGGTCAAATATATCAAGGAGGCAGGGAATGTCGTTAGAAGGTAAGGTCGCTTTTGTCAGCGGCTCCTCGAGGCCGCACGGCATCGGGCGGGCCATCGCCCTGGCCCTGGCGCGGGACGGCGCTGACGTGGCGGTTCACGGCTTCGGGCACTTCGAGGGGGCGGAAGCGGTGGCTGAGGAGATAAAGAAGCTGGGCAGGAAGTCCATCGCTGTCAAGATAGACGTCCGTGACGCCCAGGAAGTGCAAAAGGGTCTGGACAGGGTCAAGGCCGGGCTGGGGGCGGTGAGCATACTGGTCAACAACGCCGCCCAGATGGGGCATTTCGTGCCTATCTATAAAGCGACACCTGAGGAGTTCGATAACGAGGTCAAAATCTGCCTGAATTCTGCTTTCTGCTGCATCAAGGCGGTCTGGGGTGATATGTGCGAGAAGAAGTGGGGGCGGGTGATAAATATTTCCTCAGTGGCGGGGGTGCTCGGCGGCGGCGGGCAGGCCAGCTACGGCTCTTCCAAGGCGGGGCTGATTGCTCTGGCCAAGACGGTGGCTATTGAGGGCGCCAAGTTCAATATCACCGGCAACGCCGTCATTGTGGGAGTGGCCCACACCGACGCCCCTATGTCCGACGATGTGATCGAGATGCTAGGCAGGCGGCTGCTGGCACGGCGTCTGGCGGAACCAACCGAGATTGCCAACGCCGTGGCTTACCTGGCTTCTGATGAGGCTAACTATATGACCGGGGCGGTTATGAACATGATGGGAGGACTGGATTTGTTTGTAGTTTAAAATTTGGTCTAATACACCAATGGAATGTTATACTATAGAAGCATTGCTTGGGAAAGCAATAGGTGATTTTTTAGAACTAGCTAGGAGATAGAATGGCAGAGGAGTGTTGTTCAGGAATGGGTTGTGGCTGTAACGCGACTAGTCTCTATACAGATAGAGAGTGTCCCGAATGTGGCAGAAGACTTCGAATTACGGGTAACTTGCAGCGAATCCAGCTTAGGCTAACTTGCCAAGATTGTGGTTACCAGAGCCCAGAGCTGTCAATGGAAGAGCTTCGGGAATTCATTGACTGAGGAACTGGCGAAAAGCAGGTTGCAAAAGGGGGAAGTTTTTAAAAAAGAGGGGCGAAGCCCCTCTTAAACTCCCTATTTCCACTTTTGTGGAAGAATTGGTGTCGTGACG
Source organism: Dehalococcoidales bacterium (assembly GCA_034419075.1). Classification (GTDB taxonomy): domain Bacteria; phylum Chloroflexota; class Dehalococcoidia; order Dehalococcoidales; family BS750m-G39; genus E44-bin88. Next base: position 39,433 of record DAOULR010000007.1, read on the forward strand.
ATTTTCTCTGACCATTCAGGTTTTGTCAGCTCTTCTGTTTGAATCGTCACATGTTTTCTGCCAAGGCTTGTATATGTTATTCGTGCTCGACACTTAGTTCTTCCCTGCAAAATATCTTTCCATATTTTCAAGTCATCCGCTTGATTCAAATCGAGAATATAGTTTTGGTAAAGGACACTATTTGGAAATAAGATGGAGGATGTAGCCTCCACTGTGGCTGGTACATACTTGCTGCTCAGATTTTCTTCTGTAACTTCTTCATCCTTACCGAAGAAGGCAATGTCTGTGTTAACACCTTCGCCTGGTAATGAGCCCGAATTCTTTATGTTGAATTCTAGCGTCATGTATTGCCCTACCTGTTTTAAACCTATTGAGCCATCCATGTATAAGAAAGGCCTTATTGAATTTCGTGTGAGTTCTAAGGATTCTTGCGTTGTCACGAGTGAATCATGAGCACTAACAGACGCAAACATAGAATTCAGAGCAGCTATTGAAGCCACTACTACGGAAAGACACACAATGATATAGGTGTTTAGAGGGCCGAAGGTTTGTCTGCCATCAAATATAAACCAGACTAGACACGCGACGACTATTTCAATCCCTATGAGCGCAAGGTTTGTGCGTATTATGTGACGCCTACATAATCTTACGAACCCCTTACCCATTTCCATTTTACTTTGCAACCAGTTATTTAATTACCTTCTCCCCCATAAACCCCTGCAAAACCTCAGGCACCAAAATTGAGCCGTCGGGCTGCTGGTAGTTCTCCATGATGGCAATCATGACGCGGGGGAGGGCTAAACCTGAGCCGTTGAGGGTATGAACGAAGCGGGGCTTTTCTTCAGGGGTGGGGCGGTAACGAATGTCGGCACGACGCGCCTGGAAGTCGCCGCAGTTGGAGCAGGAGGAGACCTCCAGCCACTCCTCGCAGCCGGGCGCCCACATCTCAATGTCAAAAGATTTCTGGGAGGCAAAGCCAAGGTCGGCGGTGCAGAGCTGCTTGATTCGATAGGGTAGCTTCAGCTTCTGGCAGACGTCCTCGGCGTCGGCTAAGAGCCTGTCCAGTTCCTTGTTGGAGGTCTCGGGCGCGGTGAACTTGTAAAGTTCCACCTTGTCGAATTGGTGCCCGCGCTTAATGCCCCGCGTATCCTTGCCCGCCGACATCTTCTCCCGCCGAAAGCAGGCGGTGTAGGCGACATAGTAGATGGGCAGGGTGGCGGGGGGAATAATCTCGCCGCGGTGGAGGTTGGTCAGGGGTATCTCAGCGGTGCCGATGAACCAGAAATCGTCCTCTTCATCGTGGTAGATGTTATCGGCGAACTTGGGCAGTTGCGCCGAGCCGACCATGCACTCGCGCTTGACCATAAAGGGCGGGTATATCTCCTCATAGCCGTGCTGACTGGTGTGCAAATCGAGCATGAAGGCGATGAGGGCCCTCTGCAGGCGTGCCCCCAGCCCTTTGAGCACGTAAAAGCGGCTGCCGGAGAGCTTGACCCCGCGCTCGAAGTCAATGATGTCCAGGTCTTCACCCAGCTTCCAGTGAGGGGCGGGCTTGAAATCGAACTTCTTAGGCTCACCCCAGGAACGGATTACCGGGTTGTCGTCTTCGCTTTTGCCTACGGGGGTGGTGGGGTGGGGGATGTTGGGCAGCTGCAGGAGCAAGTCCTCAATACGCTCGTCCAGACCACGGGCTTCTTCCTCCAGTTTCTGTATCTTGGTGCGGAGAGTGCGGCCCTTATTGGTGGACTCGCTCTTCTGCTTGGCCAGCTCCTTGCGCTGGTGCCTGAGCTCCTCAAGCTCCAAAAGCTTCTGGCGGCGCTCGCCGTCCAGCTTCAGGATTTCATCAAGAGGTGCGGTATCGCGGCGGTCGGCAATCGCCTTGCGTACTATTTCGGGGTTCTCACGAATGAGTTTAAGGTCAAGCATTTTCTTTCCTCTTAGGTGGGAAATACCAGTATTTTTTGCCGGCCAGGAAGCCTTTAACACCCGCTTTCTTGAGCTTCCTCAGGTTCTTGAGGTGGGCGTCGCCGTGATAGGTCTTCACGAAGTCCAGTTCGGGGCAAGTCTCGAACTCTTCGCATTCCCAGCAGCCGTCAATGCCTTTCTTCCGGCAGCATTTCCGCATCTTGCAGAAGGGCGGGCCGCCGTCATTCCGGCAGGTTTTATTACAGCGCAGTTTTACCAGCGCCCCGAGCACAGCATAGCACTGAGAGTAGCCTTTGAATGCGGCAAAGAAGGGCACGTCGGAGAAGGACTTAGCCATCTTATCCAGGCGATATGCTCTCATCTCTTTTCTGAGGTCGCGGGCCAGGTCGGCGACCTTACCCTGCCCGATGAAGCATTCACCGCAGTAGATGCCGCAGTAGGCGATTTTGTCCTTGTTTTCCGCCATATTTACTGTCCTCTTTCTTTATTCTAGTCTAGCCCGCCCTCGGTATTCCTAGCCACCTCGGTGTTTTGTCCATGTATTCTCGGTAGGCATCGCCGTATTTTCCCAGGCAGTATCTTTCCTCGACGCGCGCCTCGGTGCGCACCCAGAAGATGTTGGCCAGCCCCAGCAGCAGGAAAAGCCAAGAAGCGGTGGCGATGCCGGTGCCGATATAAATGATAAAGCTGGAGAGGTACATGGGGTGGCGCGAGAAGGCATAAGCGCCCTGGGTTACGGGATAGTCGGAAGGGGCGACGGCGAATTCGGTGGTGGCTATGGCCAGTATCATTACGCCCAGGAAGAAGATGGGGAAACCGATGTAGAACCAGAGTGTCCCCAGCTTGAGAGGCAGGAAGATGGAGTAGAGCGTGGCCAGCCCCCAGATTGAGTTGCCGATTACGCCCGCCCGCTTCTCGGTTTTGCTCTTCTTTATATCGGCGGGATGACCACTTCTTTGCCACACCCTCTTGCTCAGCAGCAGTACCGCCAGCATCTGCAGGATAAAGACGCTCATGAAAATCCAGGCGTTCCAGAGGCCTATCTCAAAGGCGGGTACCAGCGACATTTATTTCTCTTTCTCCCTCATCTGGGGGAAGAGGATTACCTCTCGTATCGAGGGCTGGTTGGTGAGCAGCATTACCAGGCGGTCAATGCCCACCCCCAGCCCGCCTGCGGGGGGCATGCCGTATTCCAGCGCCAGCAGGTAATCTTCGTCGATAGTCCAGCGCTCCTCGTCGGCGCCGACGCGTTCCTTCTGCTGCTCCTCGAAGCGCTCCCGCTGCTCGATGGGGTCGTTGAGCTCGCTGTAGGCGTTGGCAATCTCCAAACCACCAGCAATGGCCTGAAAGCGCTCGGCGACTCTTTCCTCGCCGGGCTTGGTCTTGGCCAGTGGGGACATGGAGACGGGGTAGTCGTATATAATGGTGGGCTGGATGAGCTTGGGCCTGACGAAGTCCTTGATAATCTGGTCAACGAGCTTGGCCCAGTTCTTCTGGGGGTCGGGTTCCATTTTCAAAGTACGCATTCTATCTCGCAGCCCGTCGGCGGTAGGGTATTTGACGAAGTCAATGCCGCCATATTTCTTTACCGCTTCGCGCAGGGTGAGGCGCTTCCAGGGCGGCTTAAAGTCTATAGTATCGTCGCCGAACTTAGCCTTGGTTGTGCCTAGAACCTCCTGGCATACCTTAGCCACCATCTCCTCCAGCATCTCCATAACACCGAGGTAGTTGACATAAGCTTCATAGCTTTCTAGCATGGTGAACTCGGGGTTGTGCTGGGTGGAGACGCCCTCGTTGCGGAAGATGCGCCCGATTTCGTAGACCTTGTCGAAGCCGCCGACGAGCAACCGCTTGAGGTGCAGTTCAAGGGCGATGCGCAGATAAAACTCCTGGTCGAGGGCCTGGTGGTGGGTGGTGAAGGGGTTGGCCAGAGCGCCGCCGGCAGATTGCTGCAGCACGGGCGTTTCCACCTCGATAAAGCCGCGCCCGTTGAGGAACTGGCGCATGGCGGCGATGATACGGCTGCGTGCTCTAAAAGTTTCCTTCGTCTCAGCATTAGCGATGAGGTCGAGATAGCGCTGGCGGTAGCGCTTGTCGACGTCGGCCAGTCCGTGCCACTTTTCGGGTAGGGGCTGCAGCGACTTGGCCAGCAGGGTGAAATCGGCGATAGCGACGGTGGGTTCGCCGCTCTTGGTGCGTAAAAGATTACCCTTAGCACCGATAATATCGCCGATGTCCAAATCATTAAATAGTTGGGCCTGGTCTTCGTTGTAGTTATGGGTGTCCTGAAAGAGCAGCTGAATCTTCCCCGAGCCGTCGCGCAGGTCGGCGAAGGCGCTCTTGCCCATGCGCCTGATGGCCGTAATCCGCCCAGCGATACGAACTACCTTCGCCTTAGCTGGAGCCTTTTCCTCCTGCTTCTCCAGAAGCTCTATGGCCTGACGAGTGGTATGGGTGCGCTCATAGCCGTAGGGATAGGGCTCGATGCCGTGGGCGCGGAGCCGCTTCAGCTTTTCTCGGCGCTGCTGGGCTATTTTGTCTAATCGGGACGCCATGTTTCACATAGTATATAGCAAAAGGCAGAGAGTGCCAAGCTCCCCGCCGCAAATCGTTGGCCTTTTTTAATTTTAGCTCGTCCCGCTCTGCGCTTTGAGGGAGTCCAGCCATGCGGCTGATTTGACGTCCCTTTCCAATAGATAGCGTATGTAGTTGCGTATCACCACCTCAAGCTGGTGAGAAAGCTCTGGGGTCAGTGTCATCCCGCTGACGCTTTCGTAGTTGCTGCCCTGCAATAGACGCAGCGCCCGTTGTGCCTCCCAGGATAGGGGATAGGAGAAGGGTTGGGAGGGGCGGCAGTTGGCGCAGACCATACCGCCGGCGCCGGGGGAAAAGAAGTTGGTGGTCTCCTTTAAAGGCTTGTGGCAGGCGACACACTGCTCCAGCTGGGGGCGGTAGCCAACCTCATTAAGCAGCTGCAGTTCAAAATAGCGTAGTACCAAATCGCTATTTTCGCCCTGAGATAGACGCTGCAGGGTGGCCAGTAATAGTTGAAAAATGGGCTGGTCCTCGGCATCGGCGGCGGCGAACTGGTTGACCAGCTCGGTGACGTAGAGGGCGGCGGAGCTAAGCTCCAGGTCGCTTTTGAGGGGGAGGAAGCTATCTATGGTCTGAGCGCCGGTTATGGTGTCGATATTGCGCCCGCGTACCAGCGATATCTGGCTGTGGGTCAATAGCTCAAGGTGCCCCGCCATCTTGCTCTTGGTCTTGCGCAGGCTCTTGGCGAAGCCCTGGATTTTGCCTAAGTTGGGGGTATAGAGGGTGAGGATGGTATCCGCCTCGCCCAGCTTGGTCTTTTTGATGACGATGGCTTCAGTCTGATAGGTTCTAGGCTTGGGCATTTTGCTTACTGTCGAAGGCCTTATTTCTTGATAATCATGTATATAGCGGTTAAGAGCAGGGCCACCCCGAATATCTTTTGCAGTACCTGAGTGGATATACCGGTAGCCAGCTTGGCGCCAAAGAAACCGCCGATGAAGAAGCCCAGACAAATAAAGGCGGCTATCTTTACGTCTACATAACCGGCCTTGTAGTAGGTCCAGGCGGCCAGTAAACCAATGGGCGGAATCATTAGCGCCAGGGTCGTGCCCTGGGCCTGGTGCTGGCTCAGGCCGAAGAGAATAATCAGGGCCGGTACGATAATGATACCGCCGCCGATGCCAAGTAAGCCGCTGAGAACCCCGGCGGCTAAGCCGAGCGCTATATAAAGAACGATATCGACCATTTTTGTTTGCCTTACCTTTGACAGCACTTGATCACCGGTTTCAAGCTAGTTTCGGTCTGATAGGTTCTAGGCTTGGACATTTTGGTGCCTCAACATTCCGAAAATACAAAGAGTTTATCTATTGTATATTTACCGTGCGGATGGCTTTTGTCAAGAGTGTTCAGTAGCGATTTGTCTATGTTTTGATTGTCCACTCGGATATACATACCCGCAAATCTTTTGGTGTCTTCAATTGCAACGTATGAAGTCAGAGTTATATTTCCGAATTTTGTAGTTTTAAGAGCATTTTTGAGGTATTCGTTTATTTCATCCGTTTTAAACTGACTATCATTTTTCAAGATGTTATGGTAGATGTTTGTGTAGTCGATAAATAAGGCCGTAGCGGGGCCACAATACGGTTTTTTTGATTTTTGGCTAATCACTGAGCCTATTTTATATTTGACATCTTGAGTTTTGGGTTTAGACAGATGAGCACTGCCACATTCTATAAAGACATCCCTGTCTTCTGTGTGAATCGTGAAATCGGGAGATTCAGTTTTGGTAAATTCCACTTTTTTTAAAATCAGCACCGCAGCGGTATGGATTTCCATTCTAAAACCGAAATATTTATCAAAAGAAAGGTTTGTATGCAATTGCTTCTTAAATGTGGCCAGTAACTCGCTGTCGTGTTGCTCAATTATCTTAAGCTCTTTTACTAAAAGGGCTGTTTTACCGAGTTCATAATCTCTTAGGGAAATATTTTTTTGGTTGTGGTACTTTAGAACCCTATTAAGAGATTGTCCTATTGGGCTTCTGGCTGCGATGCTTCCAGGGGTGAATCGTATCCCAAGCAAAATGCTTAATTCTACTATCAGATTACCATATCCCGCTAGGAACCTAGTAGTAGGCGAGCTCTGTGGATTCACGTTAATCTGAGCTTTTGAGCTGTGCCTATTTATAAATGAGGACTTGAATCTCTTATCCCTACTCGTTAAACCACCCTTCTTTGGTCAGAATATCGACGACCATCGCTGAGCTGGGGCCATCTCCCCTCGCCACATTTACCGCCGCCCGGCCGGCGACAGCGGTGGCAACGCGGGCTACCGCCTGGTGGGTAAAGCCAGCGCAGAGGTAGATGGACTGGACGCCTTTGTTTTGCACGAAGTCCTTAGCCACCTCTACGGCCTGGTCGAAGTTCGTCGCCTCGATGAATACCGCCGTCAGCTCCGCCTTTTCGGTCTTGATGGTGGCGCGGTGTTTTTCGGGGTCGCCGTCGGGCGCCATAATGATAAATGCCGATTTGAACATGGTATTGCTCCTTATACTAAAATTCCTGCCTGCCTTCCATGGCGCGGGTGAGGGTGACATCATCGGCGTATTCCAGCTCGGTGCCGAAGGGCAGCCCTCTGGCCAGGCGGGTAACCTTGATGCCGAGGGGGACAATGAGCTTATTGAGGTACATAGCGGTCTGCTCTCCCTCCAGGGTGGGATTGGTGGCCAGGATTACCTCGCTGACCCCGCCCCCTTTGAGCCTTTCCATAAGCTCGTTGATTCTGATGTCACCCGTGCCGATGCCCTCGGTGGGGGATATAGCGCCGTGGAGGACGTGATAGAGTCCGTTATAGGTCTTGGTGTGCTCCAGTGCCAGGATGTCCTGCAGCTGTTCTACAATGCAGACCAGGCTGTGGTCGCGTTGGGGGTTGCGGCAGATGGGGCAGGGGTCGGTATCGGTGATATTAAAGCATGTCGAGCAGAGCTTCGTTTTCTGCTTCACTGAGAGGATGGCGTCGGCCAGCATCTTGGTCTGTTCGTCCGGGGCGCGGAGGAGGTAGAAGGCGAGGCGCTGGGCACTCTTGGGGCCGACACCGGGCAGCCTGTTCAGTTCTTGGACGAGTCTGTCCACCGCACCCGCGGCGGGTGGAATATCTTGGGTCAACTGGCTCTCCTTATATGGTACTCTTTATAGATTCTGGTATCTCTCTCGGAGACGATAAGATTGCTCCCCCCAACCCCACTCTGTCAGCGCACGTTGTTTTGTCCCACCCAATACCCACCCTATAAGGGTGGTACCCCTTTTATATCCTCCTGTTGGGGCTTCGCCCCACCCCACCTTGAAATTTTTTTGTTCGTTTTAGGTCAGGCCGGGGATATTTAGGCCACCGGTGACCTTGCGCATACGCTCGGCGGCTAGCTCCTGGGACTTGGCGATGCCTTCGTTTACTGCAGCCAGCACCAGGTCTTCCAGCATCTCAACGTCGTCAGGGTTGATTGCCTCGGGGGCTATCTTTACCGATTTCACTTCCTGCTGGCCAGTAACAATAACGGTGACCGCCCCGCCCCCCGCTGTGGCTTCGACGGTGGCTTCAGCCAGCTCCTTTTGCGCCTTAGCCAGCCGGGCCTGAAGTTCCTGAGCCTGTTGCATCATGCGTTTGTTCACAGTTCCTCCGTATTGATGACCTGGGCGCCCATCTTCTTGACGGCATCCACCAGGTGGTTGTCTTCGGGCTCGTGGACGCAGCGCACCTGGTAGTCGCGCCCCAGATATTTGCTGATAATGGTCCGGGTTACCTGCTGGTTTTCGGCGGTCTCCAGCCTTTCCTTATGAATGGGATACTTGAAGGCCAAGACCACGGTATCGTCTTCGATAGCCACCGGTTTGACCCCCGCACTCCTTAAAATGGCAACGGCGGGTGTTCTTTTAAGCTCGTCGGGCGCCTGCTCGATAACCTGCTTCCAGTTCACTCTCAGACGCTCGATTTCGCTGTGAAGCTCGGGAGGGGTAGTGGGCGGGGTCGTATTCTCTGTCTCGGTTGCTTCTTCAGTTGTCTTAGCTGCTTCTGCTTTTGGTTTTTCAGTTGCCTTTGTCTCGACTACATCTTTAGCTGCATCGGCTGCCTTTGCTTCTTCAGCGGGCTCTGCCTTGGCTGCCTTAGCTTTGGCCGCTGGCTTTTTGGGCGCCTCTTTTGGCGGCGGGGCTTCGTACTGGGGTGGGGGGCTTTTCTCCGCTTCGAGGGGTTGGGCGCAATCGACCAGCGCCAGCTCCAGGGGGAGGGTGGAATAATTATCGAAGCCGATTTCGAGCTGGCCGAAGAGCTTTATCGCCCGTAGTATCTGGGGTAGGGTGGTCTTAGCCGCCAGCTCTTTAAGCTCGGCGATATCCTCGGCGGTGAGGTCAACGGCTTCCTCGGAGCCAGTCTTAACCAGGAGCAATTGTCTTAGATATGCCACCAGCTCTCGATTGAACTGCCTTAAATCCAGGCCGTCGCTGTTGACGCCGTTTATGGTGGCCACGCCCGCCGAAACATCGTTATTGACGATGTGCTTGGCCAGCTCTTTAGCCCGCTCGTCGCCAGTGATGCCTAAAACTGCCTGCACCTGGGGTAGGCCGATTTCGTTGCCGTAGTAAGTGGTAAGCTGTTCTAGCAGGTTTTCGGCATCGCGGAGGCTGCCGGTGGCGCTGCGGGCGATGAGCCTTAAGCCTTCCGACTCTATCTTGATGCCCTCGGCTTTACAGATGCTTTCCAGCTTGGCGACGACATCGGACTGAGAGATGCGCCTGAAATCAAAGCGCTGACAGCGGGACAGAATCGTGGGCAATACCTTGTGTATCTCCGTAGTCGCCAGTACGAAAATGACCTGGGGCGGGGGCTCTTCCAGCGTCTTGAGCAGGGCGTTGGAGGCGCTGTTGCTGAGCATATGGACTTCGTCGATGATATAAACCTTGTATTTTGCCTGTCCGGGGGCGTAGTTTACCTTTTCGCGCAGGCTGCGGATATCGTCGACACCGGTGTTGCTGGCGGCGTCGATTTCGATGACATCCATGGCGCTGCCTTCGGTTATGGCCAGGCACATCTCGCATTGGTTGCAGGGTTTTTCTTTATCGGTGCTGAGGCAGTTGACCGCTTTAGCCAGGATACGGGCAGTGGAGGTCTTGCCCGTTCCCCGTGGGCCGTAGAAGAGGTAGGCGTGGGAGACACGCCCGCTCTTGAGGGCATTACTCAAAGTCTGGGTTACCGCTTCTTGGCCGATAACATCGGCCAGGGTTTGAGGGCGCCATTTGCGATAGAAAACTTGAGATGCCATCGTCCTCTATTATACCCCAAATCGGCTGGTTTCCAAAGGGGATTTCGTAGCTGATAGACGTTTGTTTTTAAACAAAAGCCAGCCTTACCAGTTCTGCTATCTCTTTTCCACTGGTAAGGCTGGCTAGGGGTTTGGGGTATTGGATTATAGTAATGAGGGTATGTCCTTGGAGGCTTCCTCTATTTCCTTGAGCTTACCCTCGGCCTGTTTCTCTCTGCCCTTGGAGGCGTGGATGAACTGAGTGGCGGTTTCGTAGTAGCCCTTAATCTTGTCCACAGAGCCCAGTTCGGAGAGGACCAGGGTGACGTCGATCACGTTCTTTTCCCTGGGGTAGTCGCCGTTCCTGATGACGGCCTCGGGAGCCATATCCCTGAGGTACTCGCCGAGGTCTTTGACCAGGTCCATGTTCATCTCTTTGTGCGGCGCCGATACCAGGTAGAGCGCCCGTCCCGATTCGGCGGGGTTACACTTGACGGAAAGCTCACTTAAGGCTTCGTCCATGGCCTGAATGCCACGGTGGGTCTCGGTGCTCTTCTTGCGGAAGTTGCGGCCCCAGGAGAATAGCTTCCAGGTGGGCAGCTGCGACTTGCCGTAGCCGATTACCGTCCAGCCAACCAGGCTCTGGATGATGTCGCCGGCATCGACCATGCGGGCGCCGATGTGGCGGCGCCTGGTCTCTTCACCGGCGCAGAGCAGGTTGTAGAAAGGCTCGACCATGAGGGTGTTAATCTGGGAGAGGTTGTTCCTCAGCGAGAAGTCCTTGCGGACAAAGCGCTGATTGTCGGCCAGGAAGATGGCATCGGCCGTAGTGTAGAGGGACTTGAGGCAGGTAGCCGCGTTGTAGATGGTCCTTTCCTCGGTCTCCTCTTCGTGGGCGAAGGGAAGAACGGCCAGGGTATAAACGGGTTTGTCGATATAGCGGTCTTTCATCATCTGGGTGATGATGGGCAAGGCACCCGAGCCGGTACCGCCGGCGACGCCAGCAATGAGCAGGAAGGCGTCGGTTTCAAAGAAGCGGTGGGCTGTTCTCAGGGCGTCGACGACCTTGTCGCCGTCTTCCCTGGCTACCTCAGCCCCCAACTCGTTGATTTTACCTACGCCGTGACCGCCCGTCCGCCGCCCACCAACCAGAATCCTGTGCTGGTAATCAGGCCTGATGGTTTTTAGCCCGCTTAAATCAGCCGCATCCGTGTTTACGGCAAAAGCACCAGTGACTATCTCCATCCCGCGTGAGGCACGCGCTCTTTTGTTAAGCCGGGCAAATTCATCAGCCAGCCTACCACCACATTGTCCAAGACCTACAACCACTAATTTCATTTTTTCACCTCGTAAATTAAGACTATTGAGTCTATTGTATGCACAGTTTCCCGCCAATGTCAACCCTGACTATAGACGGGGGTACTATCAGAGACCTTTATTGGCTATATATATAGCCAAGTCGCCTAAACGGCAGCTGTAGCCCCACTCGTTGTCGTACCAGGCGAGCACCTTGACCATGTTGCCGCCGATGGCCATGGTGGTGGGAGCGTCAACGATGGAGCTGGCGGGGTTGCCTTTGAAATCCACACTGACCAGCGGCTCGGTGCAGTACTCCATAATGCCCTTCAAGCTCCCGCCCGCCGCCTTTTCCAATGCCTTGTTGACCTCCTCTACGGTAGCCTCTTTCTCCAGGTCGGCGACCAGGTCGACCAGGGAGACGGTAGTCGTGGGCACTCGTAGCGCCAGCCCATGCAGCCTGCCCTTGAGCTCGGGGATGACCTGGGTTACAGCGCGGGCAGCACCGGTGGTGGTGGGCACAATGTTTATGGCGGCGGCTCGTGCTCGCCGTAGGTCACGGTGGAAGGTATCCAGCAGCCGCTGGTCGTTGGTGTAGGCGTGGATGGTGGTCATTAATCCTTTGCTCACGCCGAAGCTCTGGTGCAGCACCTTGACCACCGGAGCGATGCAGTTGGTGGTGCAGGAGGCGTTAGAGATAATGTTATGCTTGTCGGGCTTATAATCGGCCTCGTTGACGCCGAGGACGATGGTGATATCCTCATTTTTAGCTGGTGCCGAGATTATAACCTTTTTGGCACCTCCCTCGAGGTGCGCTGCTGCTTTAGCAGCATCGGTGAAGAGCCCGGTGGACTCGATGACGATTTCAACGCCAAGGTCACGCCAGGGTATCTTGGAGGGGTCACGCTCGGCGAAGACCTTCACCTTTTTACCATCAACAACAATGCTGTCATCGGCAGCCTTGACCTCACCGGGGTAGCGACCATAGTTGCTGTCCCATTTGAGTAGATGGGCATTGGTCTTGGTGTCGGTCAGGTCGTTGATGGCGACTACCTCCAGCTTGCCCTTATGGTGCTGGTTAATGGCTCGTAGGCTTAGCCTACCGACTCTACCGAATCCGTTAATACCCAGTTTGGTCATGATTGTACCTCCTCAGCTATTTTCCTCTGGCTGCGTTGCAGCATGTCGATGAAGGCTTCAACCCTGGTTTTCAGGTGCTGGGTCAATAAGAAGTCGTCGTTACCTTCTAGGGTCAGGATAGGCAGTTTTATAGCGTCGCGAAAGATAATGTCGCCGATGCCGCGGTGGCAGAAAGCCTGCACATAGTGAATGACGCCGTCAACTCGGCGCTTTTTAAGTTCGGCTTCTATATCTTTTAGTCGGTCGTATATGGAATAGGGGTAGGTGTAAGCAGTATACTGCTCAGCTAGAGTGTTGCCTGAGTGGGGCATGGCGAACTGGCGCTGGATTTCGTTAAAGACCACCCTGGCCCCGTTGGCTTCCAGGTATTTGTAGAGGTCGCGCCCGTAGACCGAGGGCACACCGAGATAGGCGATTCTGAGGTAGTCGGAGGGGTAGGGCTGGCGCTGGCGGCACTCCTTTATCAATGCCTCCAGTTCTTGCTGGTATCGTTGGTAGTCGCGATTAAAGTCCGAGGCGGAGACCAGCCAGAGGTGATTCTCGTAGCCACTGACTAAACCCTCTTTCCAGGTGAGCTCGTCCAGTTTCAAGGCTAAATCGCGGCAGGGCTTTAGCTCCTCTCTGACCTTATTGGCCGCATCCAGCGTTGTGTTCAGGGTTTTGGCCAGCGCTTCCAATGCCTTTTGCATCTGGGTGGGGTCGGGCTTGTCGGGGAAGGCGAAGGGGATGGTCTTGACGCCCCGGAGCTTGAGCACCTCCATGAGCATGACGGTGTTGGAGCAGTCGCCCGTGGTGACGCAGAGGACGGTGTCAATCTTTTGCTCTATGCAGACGCCGTAGATGCCCTTGATCCAGCTGCAGCAGTTCAAGGGGAAACCAGCCCTCTCGGCGGTGTTGACCAGCCTTTCGGGGTTAGGTTCGGCGATGAAGATATTGTTGAGGTCAACAGGCTGGTAGCCCGCCGCCAGCAGCACCTCGATGGGGACGGTAGTGGTAATACCAATTTTATTTGTCACTTGAATTCTCTTCGAACTTCTTTTTGTACTCTTTGTACTCAGCGCCGTAATTGACTTGTATTAATAGACCTCCGGTTAGTTGGCTAACATCTAATCTGAATTTCAGGAGTTCCTTATATTGTGTTGTACCGTCAAGTTTACCCAATAGACAGCAGTCCCAATTGCCTGTACTGAAGCTAGGAGGGTCGCCTATTACTTGAAAACTATAAACATTTGTAACCGCTTTTCGTCCTTCTACGGCGATTTGTGTGGCCCACTGTTGCTCTTTATCCCCTAGTTTGTTGCGTGTAGCATTGAAGAAAAGGAGGGCTTTGGCATTTTTCTGTTGTAACCTCAGTAACAAGGTATCAATGATTATAGGGGCGGCGCCTGTATTATAGAAGCTGAGCGGTAGTTCAACAATTAATCGATCTGGTGTTTTAGCTGCCATAAAAGAGCGTGGGTAGCTAACTGTCAAATGTCCTTTTCTCCAGTGTAGCCACCAGAAGCTAAATACAACAAAGAGTACTGCGAATAATGGGACGATAATTTGTAACCAATATGCTAAATCCATTGTAGGAAATCCCTTATTGATAATCCTGTCATTTCTTTGTATATAACAGTTCGCAGGGCAGGTAGCGCGCCTTGCCCCAGGCTTCGCTTATCATCTTCATTCGGTGCCCGCTATCATTGGCCGAGATGACGTGGTAGAGGGGGTGGGTGGAGGGTGAGGCGGGGGTAAAATCCTCGACGTACTTGTAGCCCAGCCCTTTTAGCCCCGTCATGAAGAGCCTGACCAGCTTTTTCCGCATCTTTTCCAGGCTCATCTTGCCCGCCAGCCTTTTCTGGCTGATTGCCTGCCAGTCGCGGTGGCCGTAGAGCCGGTTTATTGAAGCCTCGCAGTCGGGGCGGGTCAGGTTGCGCAGGAGGGCCATCTCCAGGGGGAAGAGGATTAAAAGCTCTACCTTGTGGCCCTTCCAGTCAAGGCCATGGGCGGCCAGCTTCCTGATGGTTGACCAGCGCAACTGCCGGTAGCCCGGAGGGTCGATGAGGGCGAAGCTAGAGGCCGAGCGGGGGATGATGTCGAAGGCCTGCTGCAGCACCTTTTCGCTGACGGGGTTGCCCGTGATTAGGCTGACGTCGCTATCGGAAGACGCTGTTAAGTGCGCCAGGCTTTGGGCGTCATCGGGGTCTTTGGCGATAAAGATATAGTGGTCGAATGGCCTCTTGACGGTAAGCGCCCGCAGCGCCGAGTCTTCAATGATGCAATCGGTGCCCTTGCAGAGGCACTTGCCGCCGCTGGCGTAGAGTTCCAGGTAGCAATAGCTGCCCTTGCTTAGAGCGGCGGTGTAGGCCTCGATGTAGTCGGAGAAGCACTCCAGCTTGTGGCAGGCCCACTTCCTGATGGGTTTCAGGCTCGGCTCGGCTAGTTCCAGTTTGTTCATTGCTTTAGATTGTAGAAGGCGCCCATGCCGGCATAATTGCCGTTTTTGCCCAACTCTTCTTCAATACGGAGGAGGCGATTGTACTTGGCGGTGCGCTCGGAACGGCAGGGGGCGCCTGCCTTGATTAGACCCGTGTTCAGGCCCACGGCCAGGTCGGCGATGGTGGTGTCCTCGGTCTCGCCGGAGCGGTGGCTGACCACCGCCGTCCAGCCCGCAGCTTGAGCCATCTTGATGGCGGCCACGGTCTCGGTGAAGGTGCCTATCTGGTTGGGCTTGATGAGAATGGAGTTGGAGGCTCTCATCTCGATGCCTTTTCTCAACCGCTCGACGTTGGTAACATACAAGTCGTCGCCGACGAGCTGTACCCTTTCGCCCAGCTTTTGAGTAAGAATTTGCCAGCCCGCCCAGTCGTCCTCGGCCAGGCCGTCCTCAATGCTGATGATAGGGTAGGCGTCTGCGCATTTGACATAATAATCAACCATCTCTTCACTGGTAAGCGAAACGCCCTCTCTGGCCAGCACGTATTTGCCGTCCTGATAAAACTCGCTGGCGGCGGGGTCCAGGGCAATGTAGCAGTCCTGACCAGACTTGTAGCCAGCCTTTTCTATGGCGGTGACGACGGCTTCGATAGCGTCCTTGTTGGAGGGGAAGGAGGGGGCAAAGCCGCCTTCGTCGCCGACGTTGGTGTTCAGTCCCTTATCTTTAAGCACCTTCTTCAGTGCCTGATAAATCTCGGTGGCCATCTGCAAAGCTCTACCAAAACTATCGACTCCAACAGGCACCACCATGAACTCCTGAAAATCTGTGGAGTCGGCAGCGTGCTTGCCGCCGTTCAGGATATTGAGCATGGGCACGGGCAGGGTGTAAATGTCCTCCTGACCCAAGTAGAGGTACAGGGGCATCTCGGCAGATTTAGCCACGGCGTGGGCGGTGGCTAAAGATACTCCTAAGATGGCGTTGGCCCCCAGGCGCGACTTGTTGGGCGTGCCGTCTAACTCAATGAGCTTATTGTCCAGAGCCGGCTGGTCGGTGGCGTCGAGGCCCTTTACGGCGGGAGCTATTTCCTTGTGAACGTTGGCTGCTGCTTTAAGCACGCCTTTGCCGCCGTAGCGGGAGTTATCGCCGTCCCTGAGCTCTACAGCTTCGTGCTGGCCGGTGCTGGCGCCCGAAGGCACCGCCGCTTGTCCCACAACGCCATCGTCTAATGTTACCTCGACCTCAAGGGTGGGATTGCCCCTGGAGTCCAGAATCTCTCTGGCCCGGACGCTATCAATCTTGGTCATTCGACTCCTTGGCTGTTTTGAGTGCTTTGTCCACCGCCTCGGCGGGGCTTTGGGCTCTAATAATCGCCTTGTCCTCTTTGCCGTTGCGGGAGATGGTCCAGGTGCCCAAGCCGATTACGGGGATATTGCTCTGCAGGGCATGGCTTATCTCAGAAAGGGTGCCGTAGTTGCCGCCGACGGCGATTACCGCCTGGCCCGACTTGACCACGGCCACGTTGCGGGCGTAGCCCAGGTTGGTGACGATGGGGATTTTGACGTAGGGGTTAGCCGAATTTCTGTCGCCACCGGGGAGGATGCCGATGGTGGTACCGCCCTCAGCGCTGGCGCCCTTGCAGGCGGCTTCCATGACGCCACCCAGCCCCCCGCAGACCAGGGCAGCACCGCGCTTGGCCAGCTCACGCCCGACCTCTTCGGCCAGACGGGCTTCCTTCCGATTGCAGCTGCCACCGCCGATAACGGCGATAATGGGTTGGTTTTTGGTCATGCGTATATGGATTATAGCACCAGAAAGAGGGGTTTGGAAACAGTCTTTCCTCTCTGGCACCCCACCTTGTTTAGCGAACGCATTATTTTCCCACCCAATACCCACCCTATAAGGGTGGTACCCCTTATATATCTCTCTATTTGGGGTGTTTTTAAGAGGGGTGAAACCCCTCTTTACCTTAAAAGGGTGGTGGGTGGGAAAAGATATAAAACGGGGTGAGGGCTAGTTGAACTTGTTCATCGCGGGGGTTAAGCCTTCAGAAAGCAGGCAGAGGATGGCTTCGTTGACGGTGGGGATAATCTTTTCGATGGCGCGTTTTTCGGCGGGGCTGAAGTCGCTTAAAACATAGGCGATGATATCGTCCTCGCTGATTTGGGGCTTATCAGGTCTTCCAATGCCAATCCGCAAACGAATGAATTCCTGACTGCCTAGTTCCTGGATGATGGAGTTGATGCCCTTGTGCCCGCCGGAACTGCTGTCGTGGCTAATACGGATTTTAGCCAGGGGCAGGTCGAGGTCATCGTGGATGACGATGAGGTCTTTGGTGTCTATTTTGAACTTCTTGACTAAACGGATGACGGACTGGCCGCTGTTGTTCATGAAGGTCTGGGGCCTGGCTAACACCACCTCGTTATCCGCCACCTTGCCCATACCGATGCGGGCCAGACTCTTCTTCTTGTCGAACTTTATGCCCTCGCTGCGGGCAAAGCGGCTGAGGCAGATAAAGCCGATGTTATGGCGGTGGTGGGCGTAGGAGCGCCCCGGATTGCCCAAGCCGACGATTAGCTTCATTAAGATTTACCCTCCAAAATAGTGAGCAGCTTCTTTTCTTCAATCTGGGGCGTGCCCAGCTCGTTGGCTTTAGCCAGCTTGGTGCCGCCGGGGTCGGCACCGACGACAAGATAGGTAGTCTTTTTGGTAACATTGTCTTTGGCCGTGCCGCCTAAGGCTCTTATTTTCTCCTCGGCCTCCTGTCTGGAGAAGGACTCAAGTCGTCCGGTAATGACGAACTCCATACCGGAGAGGGGTAGTTTGGTGGTGATGACTTTTTCTTCCAGCTTGACGCTCGCTTCCCTTAATCCCTGAATGATTTTCTGGTTTTCCTCCTGTCTAAAGAAGGCGAGGATGCTGTCGGCAATCTTGGGGCCGATGGCTTCGATTTTCATCAGCTCGTCCTTCGATGCCTTAGATAAGGCGCCAATACTACCAAGACGCTTGGCTAGAATCTCAGCCGTCTCTCCGCCGATGTGGCGTATGCCCAGGGCAAAGATGATTCGGGCCAAAGGGCGGTTCTTACTATTCTCAATAGCGTTGAGCAGGTTGGCCACGCTCTTTTCGCCCGTTTTTTCCAGTTTCAATAGTTCGGCTCGCTTTTCTTTCAATTTGTATAAATCAGCAGCGTTCTTGACCAGACCGTTGTTATAGAGGATAACGCTCTGGGCTTCGCCGATGCCCTCAATGTCCATCGCCCCCCGTGAGGCAAAGTGCTCGATGCGCTGCTGTGCCTGAGCCGGGCAAGAAGCATTGCTACAATAATACATCACTTCGCCCTCGGGCTTGACGATGCTCTCCTTATGACAAGCGGGACAGACCGGGCGTCCTTTATCGTTTTTGGGTAACTTATCCAGCAGGCTGAACTCCTTCTCTTTTCCGGTGCGCTTGCTGACCACGGGGCCGACCACCTGGGGGATGACCTCGCCGGCGCGCTGAATAATAACGGTGTCTCCGACACGAATATCCTTGCGCCTGATGTCGTCTTCATTGTGCAGGGCAGCCTGCTTTATGGTGACACCCCCCACCGCCACCGGTTCCAGGACGGCGTAGGGGTTGAGCGTGCCCGTGCGGCCCACGCTGATTTCAATGCTCTTCAAGACCGTATTGCCCTGGACGGCGGGGAACTTGTAGGCGATGGCCCACCTCGGCTCACGGCCGACGTCGCCCAAACGCTCCTGCAATTCGAGCTGATTGACCTTGACCACGATACCGTCGGCTTCGTAGGGCAGGCTTTCTATCCTCTCCACCCACTTGTCGTAGTAGGCTTCGACCTCGTCAATTGATTTAAGCAGCTGGTTGTTGGGGTTTATCTTGAAGCCGAGGTCTTTCAAGTATTTCATAGTCTCCCAGTGGGTGGGTAGGGTGGCTTTGTCCTCGGCATAGCCGAGCATATAAATATAGATGTCCAGCGGACGTTTGGCGGTGATACGAGGGTCGAGCTGGCGCACCGAACCAGCGGCGGCATTTCTCGGATTAGCGAACAGCGGCAAGCCTTCCTCGGCCCTTTCCCGGTTAAGCTTTTCGAAGCCCGCCTTGGGCAAAAACACTTCCCCGCGCACCTCGAATCGGGGCGGGAAGTCGCCTCTTACCGAAAGGGGTATGCTACGCACCGTCTTTAGGTTCTGGGTAATGTCCTCGCCACGCAGCCCGTCGCCGCGGGTGGCACCGGTGGTGAGCCTGCCGTCGACATAGGTCAGGGCCACGGCCAGGCCGTCCATCTTGTGCTCGACGACAAAGTCGAATGGTTCATTACCGACCAGCTTCAGTGTCCTTTGGTACCAGGCGGCCAGCTCCTCTTGGGAGAAGGCGTTGCTCAATGAGAGCAGGGGGAGGGGGTGCTCGACGACGCCGAAGGCCTCCACGGGGGCGGCGCCGATGCGCTGGGTGGGGGAGTCGGGGGTCAAAAACTGGGGGAACTCCGCCTCCAGCGCCTGCAGCTCCCGCATCATCTCGTCGTATTCGGCGTCGGATACCTCGGGGCTGTCCAGCACGTAGTAGCGGTAGTTGTGGTGGTTTATTTCCGCCCTTAGCTTTTCTATCCGCTCTTTGGCTTCGGCTGGTTCCATAATCGGCTTTATTATATTACATTTGACGGCGGCTAACTACTGGTCGGCCTCTGGAAGGATATTTCGTAGGGCCAGGCGGCGATGCTGCCGTCGATGAATTTGACGTTCTTAAAGCTAGCGCCGTCGAGTATGCGCTGTGCCTGGTAGGCGCGCACGCTGGTGTGGCAGACGATGACAATCTCGGCGTCTTTGGGCAGCTCGTCGAGCTTGGACCGAAGCTCCCTTAATGGCAATAGTTTAGTCTGAGGCGCCTCGATGCGGTAGGTTTCCCATTCGCCCGGCGAACGCACGTCGAGAAAGATAAAATCGTCATTATTCTTGAGCTTGGCTGCCACCTCCAGTGGGGTCAGGGTGTGGGCCAGGCCCTCCTGCTTGTTGCGGATGACATTGGCGGCGTTGTGCAGCGGGTCGAGGGCGCTGTTGTAGGGTGGGGCATAGGCTAGGTCGGTGTTGGCCAGGTCGTCAACGCTGGCACCGAAGGTCAAAGCTGTGGCCAGCACGTCGATGCGTTTGGCTGTATCGCCCGGCCCCACCACCTGACCGCCCAGCAGACGCCCGTTAGCCTTTTCTGCTACCAGCTTGACCAGAATCTCCTTGCCCTTGGGATAGTATGTTGCGTGTTCGTAGCCAGGGACGAGGGCGGTTATTACCTCGTAGCCGGCAGCTTGAGCCTGTGACTGGCTGAGACCGACACGACCCACGTTATAATCAAAGACCTTGGCCATGGAGGTACCGAGCACACCAGGGAAGGTCTCATCGCCGCCGGTGACATTAGTGCCGATGACGCGGCCATGCTTGTTAGCCGTAGAGCCGAGGGGCGCCAGTATCTTTTTCCCGGTAATCAGATTGACGTTTTCCACGCAGTCGCCGCCGGCGTAGATATCGGGGTCGCTGGTCTGAAGGTAGCTATTGACAAAAATGCCGCCACTATCTCCAATGCTTAAGCCCGCGTCTTTAGCCAGAGTGACGTTGGGCTTGACGCCGATAGCCACCAGCGCCAGGTCGGCTTCAAGCTCCCCATTCTCGGTTAAGACCTTGCTTACCCAGCCCTTTTCGTCGCCCTCAAAGCCGTTTACGCTCTGGCCAAAGAGCAACTTTACCCCTTTTTCCTGCAGGTGCTTAGCCAGGTAGGCGGCGACCTCGAAATCAAACAAGGTGGGTAGCGCCCAGTCCAGCGCTTCGACCACGGTGACCTCAACTCCCTGGGAGATAAGCGCCTCCGCCATCTCCAGGCCGATGAGGCCAGCGCCGATAATGACCGCCTTATTGACCTTGCGTGGCGAGACCAGCTGGCGCATGGCTTGCGCCTCCTCAATTTTGGAGAGGGTGAAGATGCCTTTAAACTCCCTGCCCGGCCAGTCGGGCACTGACGGCGTGCTGCCCGTAGCCATCACCAGCTTATCGTATTCAATGGTCGAGGTGCGGTTCTTAGCCAGGTTGAGAATCTCGACCCGCCGGGCTTTGCGGTCTATGGCTACCGCCCGGGTACGGGTGAGCACCTCTATATCCATGACCTCCTTGAAGAAATCGGGGCCGCGCTGCACCAGTTCCAGGCGGCTTTCGATAACCCCCGAAACGTAGTAGGGCAGGCCGCAGGTGGCCACCGATAGCTCGGCTTGTTGCTCAATGAGGGTTATTAGAGCCTGCTGGTCACAGCGGCGCGCCCGGGCGGCGGCCTTGGGCCCGCAGGCAATACCACCGATAACGACTATCTTCTTATTCATTTTAAGCACCTCTTTGTGTTTTAAGTATAGCAGAGCTTGTGGTTGGGCAAAAGAGAAAAGTATTATAATAATTATAATTAAGGGGGGTCGGTAAAATGTGGCTGAAACGAATTTTAGTATCAATCGCCATTCTGGCGGCGGTGGGCGGCGGTGGTTTCATCCTTTATAACGTGGCTTACACCGTGGGCGACGCCAACGGCTATGACGAGGGCTATTTGGCAGGGCAGACAATCGGCTATATTGAGGGCAACCAGGACGGCTATACTGACGGTTATAATCTGGGTCAGGACGAGGGTTATGACCAGGGCGAGACTGCTGGCTACGAGGCGGGCTATACTGATGGGGTGGCTGCTGGCGCCGGTCACGGTTATTCTCTGAAAGACCCAACCTATGCCGAGGCGGTGGCTTTTCTATACGCCGACCACACTGACTGGAACACGTACGAAGAAGATAGCTACATTTGTAGCCACTTTTCCCGTGACGTTTGTAACAACGCCGAGGCTGAGGGTCTGCGCTGTGCCTACGTTGAGCTGCGCTACTCGGATTCGGGGCATGCCATAGTCGCCTTCGACACCATTGACCGGGGGCTTGTCTATTTCGAGCCCCAGTTCGACGACGAGGTCCGGGTGGAGATCGGCAAACGCTATTCCGCGCTGAACAACTACGCAGTACCTTACTGGGACGACGTGATTCAGGACATACTGGTTATCTGGTAGCCAACTTGTGCCATTCCTGAACTATGGGGTAAACTAGGTTAGAAAGAGAGAGTTATGGCTGAGATTCATCCCTTCCGGGGGGTGCACTACAATCAGGGTAAGGTCAGGGACCTGGCCGAAGTTATCTGCCCCCCCTACGACGTTATTACCCCCCAGATGCAGCAGGAGCTTTACCAGCGTAACGAATACAACTTCGTCCGCCTGGAACACAACCGGGAACTACCCCAGGACACCACCACCGACAACAAGTACACCCGTTCCGCGGCTGTTCTGGAGCGGTGGCTGGCACAAAAGGTTCTGGTTGCCGATAAAACACCGTCGCTCTATCTCCACGACCACCATTTCCACCATAACGGGCAGGAATACCGTCGGCGCGGTATCATCGCTGGCGTCCGTCTGCAGGAGTGGGCGGACAACGTCGTTCGACCTCACGAGGGCACACTCGTCGAGCACACCAGCGACCGCCTGAGCCTGCTCTGGGTCTGCCAGGCCAACACCAGTCCCATACTGGCTCTCTTCGAGGATAAAGGTCAGCTCTCACCACTGCTGTCGCAAAAGGAAAAAGCTTCGCCTCTGCTCAAATCCAGCGAAATCGATGGGGAGAGGCATGACCTCTGGGCTGTTAACGACTCTGAGGCTATCAATCAGATATGCGCCAGCCTATCCGACCAGCCTCTCTATATCGCCGACGGCCACCACCGCTACGAGAGCGCGCTCAGCTATCAGCGGGAACGGCGCGCCAGCTCATCATCGGTTTCGGGTGATGAAGCCTTCAACTTCGTCATGATGGAACTGGTGGATTTTGCCGACCCGGGGCTGGTCATCCTGCCCGCCCACAGGCTGGTGCGCGGTATGTCCCGGGCGGCTTTGAGTGAGCTTGCCGCCCGCCTGAGGTCATTCTTTGAGGTCGAGGAAATACCCGTGGGCAAGGGCGATACCTGGAAACAGGTAGACGGTTTACTTTCGGGGGGAGACAGCGGTGAGGTCAAACTGGCCCTTTTGGGCTTGGTCGAAGGGCATCTGCTCCGCCTTAAATTACGCGACTCCAGCGCTGCTGACCAAATGATGCCTCACTTCCACTCTGAGTTATACAAGAGACTGGACGTCGATATTGTGGATAGCGTTATACCCCGGGATTTGGGGGGTGGGGAGGTCATCACCTACAGCTACGATGGGCAGGACGCGGTCAACAGGGTCCGGCAACAGGAATACCAGCTCGCCTTTCTCTTGAGCCCGGTTCGGGCGGAGGCGGTCAAAGCCATCGCCGACGCTGGCGATAAGATGTCGCGCAAGGCGACCTACTTTTACCCCAAGGTACCGGCGGGCTTAGTCCTGCACCGCCTCGACTAGAGCTTGGCCTGTTTCACCGAATAGACATCGGGCAGCGCCAGTATCTGCTGCTGCTTTTCCTCAGGTAAAGGCTCGTCCAGGGCCAGTATCATCAGGGCGTCGCCCCTCGGCTTTAAGCGGGAGAGGTGCATAGCGCTGATATTGATGTCGGCCTCGCCGGTGATGTTGCCGGCGGCGCCGATAAGCCCGGGCCTGTCCTTGTGGTTGCAGAAGAGGAAGTAGCCGCCCGTGGGCACGATATCCATCCAGAAGTTGTTGACCCTGACGATATGCGATTCGCCGTGTATCACCGTGCCCGCGCCGATGGTGGCGCCGGCGCTGGTGGTGACCTCGACGGTGATGAGGCTGGCGTAGTTGTCGCAGTGTTTTTCTTTCTGCTCGACGACGGTCAGGCCGCGGCGGGAAGCCACGATGTCGGCGTTAACGATGTTGACCCGTTCCTCGCTGATGCCTTCCAAAAGCCCGCCCAGGACAGCGGCCTTGAGGGAGTTGGTGTCGTAGTCGGAGATTTCGCCCTCGTACCTAATCTGCACCGAGTTGGTCTGTCCCTCAGAGAGCTGGCCGACCAGCCGTCCCAGCGTCGCCGCCACCTTGATAAAGGGCGCCAGCGCCGACAGCGTTTCGGAGGGGATAAATGGGGCGTTGACGGGGTAGCGAGGCGGTTTCCCCTGCAGTATGTCCACCACCTGCTCAGCGACATCAGAAGCCGCCATAGCCTGAGCCTCGGTGGTGGAGGCGCCCAGGTGGGGGGTAACGATGATGCTTTCGTCCTCGAAGAGAATGCTCCGGGTGCATGGTTCGGTGTCGAAGACATCAATTGCCGCTCCAGCCACCCTCTTTTCCTTAATCGCCTTAGCCAGGGCCTCGTCATCGATGAGCCCACCGCGGGCGGTGTTAATGATTCTAACGGTGGGCTTGACCATAGCCAGCTCTTTAGCCCCGATCATGCGCCGGGTGGAATCGTTCAGGGGCATATGGAGGGTGATAAAGTCTGATTCCTTAAGCAGCTGCTTTATGGGGACCAGTTCCACCTGTAGGTGACGAGCGTGTTCGGTGGAGATGAAGGGGTCGTAGCCAATGAGCTTCATCTGTAGCCCGCGGGCGCGCTTGGCCACCTCGGAGCCGACATTGCCCAGTCCCAGTATACCCAGCGTCTTGTTCCTGACCTCGGTGCCCATGAAATCGGAGCGCCTCCACTCTCCCCCTCTGAGCACGGTATGCGCTTGGGGTATGTTACGCGCCAATGCCAGCATGAGGGCGATGGTGTGCTCGGCGGCGGAGATGGTGTTGCCCGTGGGGGCGTTGACCACGATGATGCCGTGCTGGGTAGCTTCCTCGATATCAACATTGTCCACGCCGACGCCGGCGCGGGCAATGACCTGCAGCTTCTTGCCCGCCTTAATGACATCAGCCGTGACCTTGGTCTGGCTGCGCACTAATAAAGCGTCGTAGTCGCCGATGATATTAATCAATTCCTCGGGTTTTAAGCCTGTCTTGACGTCCACCTCGGCGTGAGGGTGCAGAATCTCTATCCCTTCCTCGGCGAGCTTGTCGGCAATTAAGACCTTCATTATATTCTCCTAGCCAGTGAATCCGGCCTGGGGCAGTACCTTCTTCAGGGAAGACAGCAGTCCCTTGATATCGTTATCGTTTACCCAGCCCAGGTGGCCAATGCGGAATATCTTGCCGTCCAGTGTCCGCTGTCCGCCGGCCAATACGACGTGTTCCTGTTCCCGCATAATCTTGACCAGCTTCTTGGTATCCAGCCCATTGGTCTTGGCTACCGAGGTGACGGTGTTGGAAGCATGTTTAGGATCGGCGAAGAGGGATAAGCCCAACGCCTTGATACCGTCGCGGACGGACTGGGCGATGTGAGCGTGGCGGGCAATAATATTGGGCAGGCCCTCCTTGAGCATCATCTTGAGCGATACTTCAAGGCCGTAGATAACGCTAATGGCGGGCGTCCAGGGCGTCTCGCCCTTGGCCAGATAGTCCTTGGCCTTGCCGAAGTCCCAGTAGAAGCTGGGTATCTTAGACTCAGCGTGTGCCTTCCAGCCCTTCTCGCTGACGCTGACCATAGCTAATCCAGGCGGCACCATCCAGCCCTTCTGCGAGCCGGTGATGGCGATATCTATATTCCAATCGTCTACGGGCAGCTCGATGGAGCCCAGAGAACTGATGGCATCGACGATTAAAAGCTTGTCGAACTCCTTGACCACGGCGCTTATTGCCTTGAGGTCGTTGGTGACTCCGGTTGAAGTCTCATTATGCGTTACCAGCACCGTCTTAATCTTGGGGTCGGCGTTCAGCGCCTTGCGTATGGCGTCGGGGTCGGCAGCCTTGCCCCACTCAAAGTTTAGGTTGGTGACATCGGCACCGAAGTGCTTGGCGATGGTGGCGAAGCGGTCGCCAAAGACGCCGATAGATACCGATAATACCTTATCTCCTGGTGACATGGTGTTGACCACGCCCGCTTCCAGGCCACCGGTACCGGAACCAGTGAGCAGGAAGACATCATTTTTAGTCATGAAGAGCTTTTTCAGGTCGGCGAGCACGTTATCCTGAATAGCTTTGAACTCGGGGCCGCGATGGTTTATCATCTGGCGACCCAAGACCTTGAGCACCTCGTCGGGGAGGGGGGTGGGTCCGGGGATACGTAGATTATCCATGTTAGTCTCCTTATTCTAGTCCTTGTTGATTATCTTAGCAAAGCGGCGTTTGCCTACCTTTATTATACAGCCGCTTTTGATAGTAGCCGTGTTGGTCGTTATCTTGTTGCCATCACTGCTGACAGCGCCCTGAGATATGAGCCGACTGGCCTCGCTGCGGCTCTTGGCCAAGCCCGCCGCCACCAGCAGGCGGCTGACGTCGATATCGCTGCTACCTTGAAGACAGAGTGCCTTGAAAGAGAGATGGCACTCGGCGATTTCGTCGGGCATTTCCTTCTGCTGCACCGTTTTCTCGAAGTGGGCCTCGGCGTCACCAGCCGCCTTACTATCATAAAGCTGGGTGATAATCTCTCTGGCCAGGCGCTTCTTGAGATTCATCGGGTTGACCTTTTGCTGTTCTAATCCTGCTTTAAATTCTCCAAGCTCCTTGTCGGGGACGTCGGTCAAAAGCTCAAAATAGGTAAGGACGAGGTCGTCGGGCACGGACATCACCTTGCCGTATATCTGCTCGGGGGATTCGGCGACGCCGATATAATTCCCCAGGCTCTTGCTCATCTTGAGGCTGCCGTCGGTACCCACCAGCAGGGGGACCATAAAGCACTGCTGGGGGCGCTGGCCCATCATCGATTGTAATTCACGACCCACCAGGAAGTTGAACTTCTGGTCAGTGCCGCCGAACTCGACATCGGCTTCAATGGCCACCGAGTCGTACGCCTGGAGCAGTGGATAAAGCAGCTCGGTCAGCGCTATGGGCTTTTCCGCCTTGTAGCGGGCGCTGAAATCATCTCTGGCTAAGAACTGGGCCACGGTGAACTTGCTGGTGAGCTTGATGATATCGCTCAGGTCGAACTTGCCGAACCATTCGCTCTGCCAGCGTATCTCGGTCTTTTCCTTGTCCACTATGGTGAAGAACTGCTGCATGTAGGTCTCGGCGTTTGCCTTGACCTCTTCTATGGTCAGCATGGGGCGGGTGGCCGACATGCCGCTGGGGTCGCCGATTTGAGCTGTCCAGTCGGCGACGATGAGCACAATCTGGTGCCCGCGCTCCTGGAACTGGCGCAGCTTTCTCAAGGCTACCATGTGCCCCAGGTGGATGTCGGGGAAGGAGGGGTCAAAGCCCTCCTTGAGTCGCAGCTTCTTACCGGCGCGTAATAGCTGCGCCATCTCATCCTCGACGATGATTTCGGCGACTCCCCGCTTGAGTAGATAGTTTAGTTCGGCTTCTTCCATTTTCTAGCTGGCACCTCGGATTTCTAGAATAGCTTTACCCCGTTTTACGTCTTCGGCAATCTGCTTTTTCAGCTCTTCGGGGCTATCGAACCTTATCTCGCCGCGCAGGCGGTTGATAATATCCACAGTCAGCTCCTGCCCGTAAAGGTCGCCTTTGTAGTCCATTATATAGACCTCAACCAGGCGCTGGTCACCACCGAAGGTGGGGTGAAGGCCAATGTTGGTCATGGCTGGATAGGCTTGAGCGTTGATAAAGGCGCGGCTGGTATAGACGCCGTCGGCGGGCAGGGCCTGCTCCCGGTTGGTGTCAATGTTGGCGGTGGGAAAGCCCAGTTCGGCACCCCGTTTGTCGCCGACAACCACCCGCCCGTGAAGGCGGAAAGGTCTCCCCATCAGCTTTTGCGCCCGCTTCATATCGCCTTCGGCCAGAGCTTGGCGGATAGCGGTGCTGCTTACCACCTCGCTGTCAATCTTCAACGGCGGCACCACAGTTACGTTAAAATCCATCTCCTCGCCCAGTTTTCGCAAAACGCTGGTATCGCCTTGGCGGTTCTTGCCTAAGGCGAAGTCGGGGCCGATGACCAGCCCTCTCATCCTTAAATGCTTTTGCAAAAGCTCCAAAAACTCTTTCGGGCTCAAAGCCGCCAGTTCGGGGGTGAAGGAGAGGGGGATGACCTCATCGGCGCCCTCACTTTTAAGCAGTTCTATCCGGCGCTCAATGTCGGTGAGGAAGGGCAGCCTGGTCCTGGGTGCCAGCACCTCGCGGGGGTTGCGATTGAAGGTTATGACGCCACTTGAGTAACCCTGCTTTCGGGCAAGCTCGGTCAGCTTGGCAATTAAATGCCGATGACCAAGATGGACGCCGTCAAAGACGCCGATGGTCAAAAGCATGCCCTTTTCCGGCGAGAATTTAGCCAGTTCCGCCTCTACCTGCATGATGATTTATAGTAGCATAACGCTATTTGGGGGGTCAAACAGGTCGGGAGTGACGATTGGCTTTTACCAGTCGGCTTATTTTGCTATACTTAAGCGGAAGCCAGCGTAGCTCAGTGGTAGAGCAACGGTTTCGTAAACCGTCGGTCGTCAGTTCGACTCTGACCGCTGGCTCCAGGAAGGGAGCCCGATGATTAAGGCCGTCTTTTTCGATTACTACAACACGCTGGTGGACTACGACCCGCCGCGGGAGGAGACCCACGCTAAATTACTCGGCGAGATGGGCATTAAAATTACCCCTAAAGAGCTGCTCCGTCCCATCATGGTCGCCGACGACTTTCTCTCTAAAGAGCACTCCAAAAGGTCCCTAGCCAAGCGCTCCAAAGAGGAGATAGCGGCCCTCTACGGGCAGTATCACGGGATAATATTCAGGGAGGCGGGATTAGAGGCTTCTCCAGAGCTTATCGGCAATATCTTACGGAAATGGATGGCTCTCGAATTGAAGATGGCCCTCTACAAAGACGTGGCGCTGGCCCTGGACGAACTCAAAGAACGCGGTTTGACGCTAGGACTGATTTCAAACGTTGACCGCGATATAGACGCTGACTATGAGAGGCTGGGACTGGCTAACTGGCTCCAGCTAAAGATAATCTCAAAGGACGTCGGCTTTACCAAGCCCCACCCCGAAATCTTCCGGGCGGCGGTAAAGGAGGCAGGGGTAAAGCCCGAAGAGGCTATCTACGTGGGCGACCAGTACGAGATTGACGTCATTGGGGCTAGGGGGGTGGGGATGCGGGGCATTCTAATCGACCGCCACGACTTCTTCGAGGATATTACCGATGCCATCCGAATCCACAGCTTTGCCGAAATCGCTCGTCACCTGGACTAGATATTAAAGAGGAAGGTAATCACATCACCGTCCTGGACGATGTAGCCCTTGCCCTCCTGCCGCAACAGCCCTCTCTTGTGAGCCTCGGCCATCGTGCCGCACTTGAGCAGGTCGTCGTAGCTGATGACCTCGGCGCGGATAAAACCCCTCTCAATATCGGAGTGAATCTTGCCCGCCGCCTTAAGCGCCGCGGTGCCTTTGGGTATGGACCAGGCCTTCATCTCGTCGGAGACGGTGGTGAAAAACGATATTAGGCCGAGGAGCTCGTAGGATAGCTTTATGACGTTCTCCAGCCCTGTTTCGGGCAGACGGTACTCGGCGCGGAAGACCTTGGCGGCTTCATCGTCCAGCTGAGTAAGCTCCATTTCAAGCTCGCCGCAGAGCGTTATCACCTTGGTGCCGTCCTGAGCGTAGCGGGCGTTAAGCTCGTCCTGCATGGCTTGGGCCTCGGCTATCTGCTCCTCGCCGATGTTGACCACAATCAGGCGAGGCTTGGCGGTGAGAAACTGATAGTTATTGATGAGCCTGGCTTCGCCGGGGCTGACGCCCATTTCCCTTATGGGCTGCTCTTTCTCTAATCCTGTTTTCAGCCTGCTCAAAAGCTTTTGCTCCGGCAGCAGAGCCTGGCGCTCGGCGGGCTTGGCTCCCTTCAGTGATTCCTCGATTCTCTCCAGCCTGTGTTCGATAATGCCCAAATCGTGCAAAGTAAGCTCCAGGTTGGCGGTGGCGATGTCGCGGTCAACGTCAAGGCTGCCTTCAATGTGGGGAACGGCTTCGTCGGCAAAGGAACGGACGACATCAATAAGGGCGTGGGCGCCGCTGAGCTGGCTCAGGATTTGTCCCCCCACCCCCTTGCCGCCGCCCAAATCCTTGACCGAGGCCCCGATATCTATATAGCTTACCTCGGCGTGAATGACCTTCTTGGGATGGAGCATGTCGGCCAGGACTTTGAGGCGCGGTTCGGGCACTTTGGCGATACCGATATGAGGGGCGAGACTCCTGGTATCCGATTTGCCGCCGGTGAGGGCGTTAAAGATGGTCGTCTTGCCGCTCTGCGCCAGCCCGACGATACCGATTTCAATAGTCATCGGTCTACCCCACTATTCTTTAATTGGGTGTTACGATGACGCGCTGGCTTTGATTATCTTCAGGGCTTGCTTGAGTGAGAGCTCTCTTTCCTTGATGGTGAGCTGGTCGTTGGCGGCCAGGTCGAGCAGGGCGCGCAGGGCTTCCTTGGAGGTGGCGTTGCCCATCTGCTCGATGGCTTTAGTCCTCAGTTCGGCGGTGAATCCGGTGTCGGTGGCGATAGTTGACAGCTTCTTCAGTTCGTCGGGGCGTTCGTTCATGATAGCACTCCTCTAGGCTCGGGACGGAATTTTATTTTCCCCTATTTTACTCCATAGTGGTGGCATATTCAATAGAGATTTTGGGACTTGCCTGTGTTAAAATGGTATGACCGAAGATTTAAGGGGTAGCCTTGCTCTATATTTTACACGGCGAAGACGATTACTCCATAACTCAGTACCTAGGCGAGGTAAAGCGGGGGCTGGGCGACCCCTCTATGCTGGCGACCAATACCTCCACCTTCGATGGGCAGAAGCTAACCCTGGACGAGCTCAGGGGCGTCTGCGAGACCGTTCCTTTCCTGGCCGAAAAGCGCTTGGTTATTATCCAGGGGCTGCTGGGGCGCTTCGAAGCCAGGGGCGGCGCAAGACGCTCGAAAAAGACAGCTAATCAGGGTGGCGGGGGAAATGGCGCCAAATCCTTTGCCGAGGCCATGAGCCATATACCTGAGAGCACGGTGGTGGTGCTGACCGACGGTAAGATAAAGGGCACCAACCCCTTACTCAAGCTGCTTATGGCGCAGGGTGAGGTGAGGTCTTTCCCCTTGCTCAGAGATGCGAAGCTGCAGCAGTGGATTGAGAAAGAGGTATCAGCGCAGGGCGCCGCTATCTCTCCGCAGGCAGTAGAATTGCTGGCCAAGCTGGTGGGGGGTAACCTCTGGGTTATGTCGGGCGAGATAACCAAGCTGACCCTGTTTACCGGGGGGCGACGCATCGAGGCGGAGGATATCAACAAAGTGGTCAGCTCGGCGCAGGAGGCTAACGTCTTCGCCATGGTTGACGCCATCCTCGACTTTAGGGCGGGAGTCGCTGAACGTCTGCTAGAGCAGCTAATGGGGAGGGGGGCTTCTTCCGCCTACCTGCTGACCATGCTTACGCGGCAGGTCAGGCTTGTTGTCCAAGCCAAGGAGATGAGACGGCAGCGCAAGTCCGATATGGAGATTCAGAGCAAGCTGGGGCTGGCGTCCTTTCCACTGCGCAAGACGCTGGAGCAGGCGCAGCGCTACCCGCTGGAACGCTTGAAGCAGCTCTATAAAAAGCTCCTGCAGACCGACCTCTATATCAAGCGGGGAAAATTCGAGGGGGGGCTGGCGCTAAACCTGCTCGTCGCCGAGCTTTGTGCCCAGAGGCGCTAGTTCGTTGACAGCCAGTGCCCGTTAAACTAAAATCGTTAAGAAATGATGACCAGCGACCAAGTCCGTCAAGCCTTTTTAGACTTCTTCAAGGAAAAAGAGCATAAGATTATCCCCAGCTCCTCTTTGATACCCAAGGGCGACCCGACCCTACTTTTGACCACGGCGGGTATGGTGCCCTTCAAGCCCTACTTCTTAGGGGAGGCCAAGCCGCCCAGTCCTAGATTGGCTTCCTGTCAGAAGTGTTTCCGCACCACCGATATCGAAGCGGTGGGCGATTCTACTCACCTCACCTTTTTCGAGATGCTGGGCAACTTCAGTGTTGGTGACTACTTCAAGAAGGAAGCCATCGCCTGGGGTTGGGAGTTCGTCACTAAATGGCTGAAACTGCCCCAAGAGCGTTTGTGGGTGACCATTTTCCTCGACGATGATGAGTCTTTCGGCTACTGGCGGGAGGTTGGCGTCCCCGAGGAAAGAATACTGCGCTTTGGTGAGGAAGACAACTACTGGGGGCCGGCCGGGGATACGGGGCCCTGCGGGCCCTGCAGCGAGATTCACTATGACTTCGGCGAGGAGGTCGGCTGTGGCAAGCCGACTTGCAGGCCCAACTGCGATTGCGGGCGCTTTTCCGAAATCTGGAACCTGGTCTTTACCCAGTATAACCAGGACAAGAAGGGCAAGCGCGCTCCGCTGCCCAGCCCCAATATCGATACGGGCATGGGGCTGGAGAGGACGGCGGCGGCTGTCAATAACAAATCCTCAGTTTATGAGACCGACCTCTTTGCGCCTTTGATTAGGCGCATCGCCGGGCTGGCAAAGATAAAATACGGCGTTGACGATAATAGTGCTAATGCTATGCGTGTGGTCGCCGAGCACGGGCGGGGTATCGCCTTCCTTATCGCCGACGGGGTCATTCCCAGCAACGAGGGGCGGGGCTACGTGCTACGGCGGCTTTTGCGCCGCACCTCGCTTTTCGGGCGACGGCTGGGGCTGGATAAGCCCTTTATTAATGAGATGACCGAGGCCACCATAAAGCTGATGGGGCATATCTATCCCGAGCTAAAGCAAAGGCGGGATTTCATCCAGCAGGTGGTCGAGAGCGAGGAAGCCAGATTTGGCGAGACATTGAGCACGGGGCTTGAACTGCTGGACGGTATTATGTCCAAAGGCAAAAAGGAGATATCGGGAGCAGACGCTTTCAAGCTCTACGATACCTACGGCTTCCCAGTCGAATTGACCGCTGAGATTGCCGCCGACAAAGGCTTTTCCGTTGACCTGAAGGGCTTTGAGTGGGAGATGGAGAAACAGAGGGAGAAGGCACGTGGCGCGCGGAAGGTTGTTCCCGTATCTAATAGACGTGGTGGGGCCGGGAAGCTTGTTACCGTGAGAGCTTATAGGCGTTCGACTCTTGGCGGAGGATGGAGAGCTAAGAAAACTCAGGTTATAGAAACAGAGTTTATCGGTTACAACAGCCTTAACCATAAGTCGAGAATCATCGGCCTCTCCATCGGCGATAAGTCGGTGAAGACGATAGCGAAGGGCAAGGAAGCGGTCATAGTCTTGAGGTCCACTCCCTTTTATGGGGAAATGGGTGGTCAGGTAGGGGATACCGGCGAGATAGTCTCTAAGTTGGGCAAGTTCTTGGTGACCAATACCGTCAATGTCCCGCCCGACGTTATCGTTCACCAGGGTAAAGTGACCAAAGGCAGCCTGAGTGTCGGGGATGAGGTGGAAGCAATAGTGGATGTGGAGAGGCGAATGGACATCGCCCGCAACCATACCGCTACCCACCTCCTCCAACTGGCTTTAAGGCAGGTGTTGGGGGAGCATGTCCAGCAGCGGGGGTCATTAGTTGCCCCCGACCATTTGCGCTTTGACTTCTCGCACCTCAAGGCGCTGACGGAAAAGCAGATTGCTGAGGTCAACAAAATCGTCAACGAGAAGATACGCCAGAACCTCAGGGTCTATGACGAAGACATGGCCTACAAAGAAGCCGTAGCAGCGGGGGCCATCGCCCTCTTCGACGAGAAATACGGGGATGTGGTCAGGGTGCTTAAAATCGGTGAGCCTTTTATCAGCGCCGAGCTTTGCGGCGGCACCCATGTCAGCGCCACTGGGGAGATTGGACTATTTCGTATCATCTCCGAGAGCAGCATCGGTGCGGGCTTAAGGCGTATCGAGGCGGTGACGGGGCGGGGGGCGGAGGAGTATATCGCCCAGCGTTTAGCCGATTCAGATAAAGCCGCCGAAAAGCTGGAAGCCGAACTGGATAAAGAACGCAAGAAGACGCTGGCTCTGGAAAGAGAGTTAGCTAAGAAAACCGCTGAGTCCTTGTTGGCTCAAGCCGAGACTATCAAGGGGGTAAAGGTGCTGGTGGCTAAGATTCCCTCGGCGCGGATGGAGATTATGCGCGAGATGAGCGATATTATCCGGGATAGGCTCAAGAGCGCTATCGTCGTGCTGGGCACGGTCTATCAGGATAAGCCCGCCTTTATCGCCGCGGTGACCCCCGATTTGGTGGTCAAAGGCTACGACGCGGGCAAGATAGTCAAGCAGGTGGCGGCGGTGGCGGGGGGAGGCGGGGGTGGTAAGCCTGGATTGGCCCAGGCGGGCGGCAAGGATAAGAAAAAGCTGGATGAAGCCCTGAAGCTGGTGAAGGGCCTGATATAATGCGCAGTCTGGGACTGGATATCGGTGACGCCAGAATCGGAGTCGCCATCAGCGACCCCGAGGGCATACTGGCCAGCACATTTTCCGTTATCGAGCGCAAGGACGATAGCCTGGCGATAAAGGCAATCGTCGATATCATTAAACAGCAAGAGGTGGGGCACATTGTCGTCGGGCTGCCCCGTTCCCTGGACGGCAGACTGGGCTGGCAGGTGACCAAGGTCAGGGAGTTCGTCCAGCGTCTCAGTCGTTTCACCAAAGTCCCGGTGGACTATCGGGACGAGCGCCTGACCACGGTCATGGCGCGGCGCTTAAAGCGGTTGTCGGGCAAGAAGGGGAAGACTGGGGATGACGCCCAAGCCGCCGCCGTTATTCTACAGAGCTATCTGGATGAAGGGCGTTAGTCTCCTGGTCGAGACTGAATACCCCGTTTTTATTATTGGAACCTGTGATTATTGGCTTTGTGGGTAATTAAATGCCACGACTCAAGACCAAATCACCAAGTCTCATTGATAGGATACGCACCAACGAGGTGGTTACTGGCCTGACCCTGGCCATTGTCGTCGGGGTGGTGGCCGGGTTGGGGGCGGTGGGCTTTCGCTGGCTGATCAGCGAGGTGCAGACCTTATTCTTCAGCAACGGAGCCGACTACCTGGGCTTTATGGGGCCCTATTACATTATACTGCTGCCCGCCGTCGGTGGACTTATCGTCGGGCTGCTGATACGTTACGGCGCCCGTGAGGCTAAGGGGCACGGCGTCCCCGAGGTAATGGAGTCAGTGGCGCTTAAGGGGGGGCGGATTCGGCCGCGGGTGAGCGTAGTCAAGGCGCTGGCTTCGTCGGTATGTATCGGCAGCGGCGGTTCCGTGGGCAGGGAGGGCCCCATCGTCCAGATTGGCTCTTCCTTTGGCTCGACCGTCGGCCAGTGGCTGGGGCTATCGGATGACTGGGTGAGGGTGCTGGTCGCCTGCGGTGCTGCGGGCGGTATCTCGGCCACCTTCAATACCCCCATCGGCGGGGTCTTCTTTGCCATGGAGATAATCCTGGGCCGGTTCGTAACCCCCAAGTTCGGTTACGTGGTCATAAGCTCGGTGGTGGCCGATTTCGTGGCTCACGTCTTTCTGGGCAGCCAGCCTTCCTTCGGTATCATTTCTTACGAAATGGCCAGCTACTGGGAGACGCTTTCCTACGCCACGCTCGGTATTGTCGCCGCCCTGGCGGCTACCGTCCTCATCCGCGTGCTCTACAGGCTGGAGGACTTATTCGATGCCTGGCGTATCCCCGAGTTCCTCAAGCCCGCTATCGGCGGCCTGGGCATAGGGCTTATCGGGCTTTATTCCTACGACCTCTTCGGCGTGGGCTACGGCGATGTCTTCTGGGTGAGCACGATGAGCGTCAACCAGGCCCTGCTGGGCGAGATTGCCCTTTCCTCGCTGGCTATCCTGCTGCTCTTGAAGATAACGGCCACCTCGCTTACCCTGGGTAGCGGGGGAAGCGGTGGCATCTTTGCCCCGTCGCTCTTCATCGGGGCGATGCTGGGCGGGGCCCTGGGTACGGTGGCCCACCAGTTCTTTCCGGGCTATATCGCCCCCTCGGGTGCCTACGCGCTGGTGGGCATGGCGGCGGTCTTTGCCGGGGCTACCCGTGCCTCTTTTACCGCCATCATCATGCTCTTCGAGATGACGCGAAACTATACCATTATCCTGCCGCTGATGATTGCCGTGGTTATCAGCACCGTTATTGCCCGTGCTCTAAACCGCGAGACCATCTATACGCGCAAGCTGGTGCGTCGGGGGGTGGACCTCCGTCAGCTGAACAAGGCCAGCCCCCTGCGCGAGGTTACCGTCGAGGAGGCGATGACCTGGGACTTCCCCACCGTGCTGGAGACCATGCCTATCCGCGAGCTGGTGACCAAGCTGCGCCGTACGGGACACCACGGCTTTCCGGTGGTGAACGAGAAGAACGAGTTTGTCGGCGTGGTTACTATCACCGACGTTGAAGCCGCCATGACCAAAGGTAGCCCGTCAGATTTGACGGTCAAGGATATCGCTTCTAGGTCTGTGGTGGTAGCTTATCCCGATGAGTATATCCACGATGTGTTCATCAAGCTGGGTAGTCGGGATGTGGGGCGGATTCCGGTGGTGGACAGGAGAAACCCCAAGAGATTGCTGGGGGTTTTGCGCCGTCACGATGTGCTCACCGCCTACTCCAAGACTATAATGCGCAAGCCTAGCTCATAACCGTGTTATAATTTTAGGGAGTATGGGGAGAATGGACTTTAGCTTAAGCGAACAGCAGAAAATGCTGCAGAGGGCGGCTAGAGACTTCGCCGCTAAATCAATACAGCCGCGCGCTGCCGAAGTCGATTCTAGCGGGCAGTTTCCCTTCGATTTAGCCAAAGAAATTGGCAAAAGGGGCTACCAGGGGCTGCCTTATCCCGCCCAATACGGGGGGAGTGGAGCGGGTTATTTGAGCTACGCGCTGGCGCTGGAGCAGCTTTGCCAGATGTCGATGACGGTGGGCGCCATCATGGCCATAAACACCGTGCCCGAAGAAGCCATCTTCCGTTTCGGCAACGA
Organism: Dehalococcoidales bacterium; assembly: GCA_034419075.1. Taxonomy (GTDB): domain Bacteria; phylum Chloroflexota; class Dehalococcoidia; order Dehalococcoidales; family BS750m-G39; genus E44-bin88. The sequence goes on from DAOULR010000007.1 coordinate 75,896, forward strand.
GGAGCAGAAAAAGAGGCTTTTAGCTCCTTTAGCCCGCGGCGAAAAGCTGGGGGGTATCGCTTTCACCGAGGCGGAGACTGGCTCTGACCCCCAGGTAATCACCACCACCTCAAAAAAAAGCGGCGACAGCTACATTATTAACGGGCAGAAGCAGTTCGTCGCCCTGGCGCCAGCGACCAACCTGACGCTGGTTTTTGCCAAGGGGGTAGGGAAGGGCTTAAACGCCTTTGTCGTCGATACTACTTCTGATGGCTACAGTGTCCGCGAACCCTGTCAGACGATGGGGCTAAAAGGCTTGGGCACCTCGGTGGTCTATCTCGACGATGTCCGCGTGCCGGCAGAGAATCTCCTCGGCAAGGAAGGGCAGGGCTTCGAGATACTGCGTGAGGCAATAAGCCTGGGGCGGTTGGGGGCGGCGGTAGAAGGCGTGGCCGTGGCCCAGGCGGCGCTGGATATATCAATAGACTACGCCAAGCAGAGAAGGGCGCTGGGCAAGCCCATCGCCAAACTGCCTACTATACAATGGCATTTAGCCGAGATGGCCAGCCGTATCGAGGCGGCCAGGCTGCTGGTGTACCAGGCTGCCTTCATCCGCGACCAGGGGCAGGACATAAAGTACGAAACGTCGCTGGCCAAGCTCTTCGCCTCCAGAATTGCCGTCGAGGTCACAGGGATGGCCATGCAAATCGGTGGTTCTTACGGCACTATGACCACCATGCCGCTGGAAAGGCTCTACCGCGATGCCAAGATGACCGAGATATACGTCGGCATCTCGGAGATACAGCGCAATATCATCGCCGAGCGTTTGATAGAGTAGTGCACAGCTTTAGTTTGCAAAAGACCTCTCCCCAAAGCCAGGCCCGTATCGGCGAGTTATCCACGCCGCACGGAAAAGTGCCCACACCCGTCTTTCTGCCCGTGGGTAGCCAGGGCGCTGTTAAAACGCTGACCCCGCAAGAAGTCAAAGACATTGGCTGCAAAATGCTGCTGGCCAACACCTACCACCTTTATTTGAGGCCAGGTATAGATGTCATCGAGCAAGCGGGCGGTTTACATAACTTTATGGGTTGGGAGAGAGCTATACTCACCGACAGCGGGGGCTACCAGGTTTTCAGCCTCTCGCCGCTGCGTAAGGTAAGTGACGATGGCGTCACCTTTCGTTCTCACATCGACGGCAGCCAGCACCATTTCACCCCGGAGTTGGCCATTTACTATCAAGAAAGGCTGGGCGCCGATATCATCATGGCCCTGGACGAATGCCCCGCGCACGACGACAGCCCCGAGAAGGTAAAGAAAGCCACGGAAAGGACGCACAAGTGGGCGGAGAGATGCCTCAAAGCTCTAAAGCGCCCCGACCAGGCGCTCTATGCTATTGTACAGGGGGGCATGTCCGCCGAGCTCAGGAAGGAGTCGGCAAACTACCTCAGCTCTCTGGACTTTCCTGGCTACGCCATCGGCGGCTTGAGTGTCGGCGAGCCTAAGCAAACAACCCTGTCCATGATTGAAGAGACGGTGCACTTTCTTCCTGAGAATAAACCAAGATACCTGATGGGGGTCGGCTCGCCCGAAGACATCGTAGAAGCCGTGGCCAGGGGGGTGGATATCTTCGACAGCGCCCTGCCCACGCGCGTCGCCCGTAATGGCGCCCTCTTTAGCTGGGAAGGGAGAAGAAACATCACTAATGCCGTCTATAAAGATATGGAGCAGCCTATCGTCGCCGACTGCAACTGCTATACCTGCCGTAACTTCTCCGCCGCCTATCTCCACCACCTCTTTAGCTGCGGTGAGCTTTTAGCCTACCGCCTGGCTACTATTCACAACCTGAGCTTTATCGCCGAACTGGTAGCAAAAATAAGAGGTGCCATCATTGATGGCACCTTCCTCTCGTTTAAGGATGAGTTCCTGGCCAGCTACCAGCCCGCTGACGAGCCGACAAGGCTGGCTCAGAAGCAGAAGTGGCTCAAACGGCGTAACCTGGGTCAGTAATCTTTCTCTATTCCCCCGCGGCTACCGGGTCGACCCTCACCCCTTTAGAGATAGCCCAGGCGATGCCGGCCTCGATATCCTTCTCCGCGCCCTCAATTTCCAGCTCTATCCAGCCTTTGCTCTCGGTGGCGTCGGCGCGGTGGATATTGGTGGCCAGATTGAACTGCTGGCCGAGGGTGTAGATAATCGGCTCCGAGCTTATCTCCGGGTGATAGGTAAGCATTACCCGCCGTTTAGCCATTTTTACCCCCTCTTTCTTGAACTAGGCTTATTCCTGTCGTGCCGTTCTTCAGTCGCAGGCACTGCCGCAGGAGCAAACTATAATGTATCCATAGGGTTCTATCTCATTGTAGGTGGCTGTGCCACCTCTACCATCGTTCACGGTGACAGTGATAACGTAGTCCCCGTACTCACTGGGTCCAACCCAGGTGACGATGGCTCCTTCCCCGGAGATAGCGCCCCTTTCCGCTGACCAGGTGTAGGTAAGTTCGTCTCCGTCCGGGTCGGAAGCCTCACAGGTAATGGTAGCGGTACCAGCCGGTTTTACTCGGGGACAATCCGTGGTCAGAGACTCAATAACGGGGGTGGTGTTGGGGGCGAGCACGGCCAAGGTCAGCAGATTGGTGGCAACGTTATCGTCGTCGCTAACTTGGACGGTGACGGTGTAGCTTCCCAGTTCGTCGGGCGCTGTCCAGCTGACGGCAGCCCCTGAGCCGGAGATGGTACCGCCATCCGTTGACCAGTTGTAGCTTAACACGTCGTTGTCGGGGTCTACGGCGGTGCAACTAATAAGTACGGTTTCTCCCGGGTTTATCTCGCCCTGGGGGCTAACAGCCATGCCAGAAATAACCGGCGACTCGTTGACCTTGCAACCGCCGCTGATAACTAGGGCAGCCACAGCCACCAGGATTAAAGGGACCAGCCATTTATACTTGAGCGAAGCGGGTTTTATCATTTACTCTCTCCTTTTCGTTTTCTGAACCAGGATTGAAAGCTCAAATAGGGGGCAGGGAACCAGAATATTATGATTAAAGCGAATAGTAGCAGCGCAATATCCATGCCTAGGGCTTGTATTGGGGTCATGTCGCCGAAAAGCTTTTCGAATACCCCGAAACAACCGCAACTGCCGAAGCTCTCGCCATGAGTTATCGCCCAGATGTTACTGGTCATAAAACCGGCGATAAGCGGCAGGCTGAGGGTGGCGGCCAGCCGGGGGAATATGCCTAGGATCAGGGCTAGACCCAATACTATCTCGACCCAGGGGAGGACCTCGGTGATGAAAAAGGCTACCGTCGGCCAGATAGGCCCGAAGATGACATCGAAGAATTCGGTCTGCCCGGGGAACTTGCCGACGACGTCGGATAGCCCCGGTATCTTACCGATGCCCCCCACCAGCAGCATCAGTCCCAGCAGGACGCAGGGGACGACGATAATCACTATCCATTGCCACCTGCGTTCGAATTGTGGTTTTTTCATGAAGCTCCTTGTGCAGTCACTAGTTTTTCTTTTTCCCGTTCCGATATGGGGCGGATTTTAACCTTACCCCATAGCCCCATTTTATCATCTTTGATGATTATAACTCCATTCAGCCCCTTAATGCCAATGGCATGCTCAATACCGTGAGGGATATCATCGGCAACTTTAATCATATTGCCGATAGCCGTGGCGGCGGCGTCGGCCAGGGCGGTTGATTTGGAGAGCACTATCACTGCGTCTGCCTGCCCCAGGCTCAAAGAGTGCCCCACCGTCCCCGAGGAAGTGCAGATGCCGAGTGGGGTATCCTTGCCGCTGATTTCCAGCCCGACCTTGCCCGTTAAGGGCGATTTGCCGGCGTAGATACCGATGAGGCGGTCGGTCGCGCTTTTAAGATAGATATCGCCGCCGTTTTCCACGATGACCTCTGGCGATAGCTCTAGGAGCTCTTTACCGACAAACTCGGCGATAGCTCCCGCCACCGCCGCCATGGGGCCGACGCCTGTCTTTTTGGCCGCTTCCGCCATCTCGGTTACTATGCGCGGGGCGTTGTCGACGGTGAGCGGTTCCAGCGAGCTTAAAAATTTCGGGTGGCGCTCGATATAGCCCTCCAACTGCTGGCGGTATTTCAGCACCAGCCTCTGGGCTTTGCGCTTCAGGTCGCTGGAGGCGCGGATATAGAGGTCGGTCTCCTTGACCACGACGTTGAAACTGACCAGGCCCTTATCTTTTACCCAGTGGCGGTATGTCCTCGGCTGGTACATGGGCTAGAAGTGTACCTCCATAGCCCGTGGTGGGCAGGCCTTGATGCAGAGCCCGCAGGCCACACATTTTTCGTTGTAGAAGATTACCTTCCTCGTCACGGGGTCGAGCTCGAAGACACCCGAGGGGCAGACGGTGATGCAGGCGCCGCAGTGGGTGCACCTCTCCTCGTTGCGCAGCACGTCCTGACTCAGTGATTGTATTCTGACCCCGGTCTCGGTCAAATACCTTATGCCCTTGTCGTACTCGCCCTGTTCCCCGCTGAGCTCTAAGACCAATAGCCCTTCCTCTTCAGGGGTGACCAGGGCTTTTAGGATATTGAATTCCAGGTCGTAGTCCTTGGCCAGCCGACAGACTATGGAGCGGTCGACGATACGTTTGGGAAAGTGTAATACTATTTTCTTGGCAACAGCCATTTTCTTCTCCTTATTCTATTCTTCGATAGGCCTTTCTTTAAGCGGTTTGAACTTTATGCCCGACTCCACCCCCGGCAGCGGCGCCACCGGCTGGGTGAGCAGGAACTTGCCCTCTTTGATCCACTGCTTGAGCGTCTGAGCAATCTCCACCGCCCGCGAGTAACTGGAGAGGGAGGCGGTCGGTATCTCCTTGCCTTTGAGCTTCACCTTGCCGCTCTTGAGCTCGGCGTAGCTGACCTCGCCTAGCGTCTCCGGCCTCATGTTAGGGTAGGCCTCGGAATAATCAAAAACGGAGGAGAAAATCTCGGCGTCGGTTACGGTAGTATGGCCTAAGATTTCCTCGTTGAGTATGGGTATGGGCACGCCCAAGCCCACGGTGAGGGTACAGCCGTAGCCGAGCATACTGGTGCCCACCAGCCAGCGGGCGTCCATCTGCTTGAGGTCGCCGATGACGGCCAGCGTTCCTGCACCGCCCTTGGGCACACCTTTATCGGTGCGGGGGACGTCAGGGTTGTGCTGGGTGCCCTGCCAGGCGACAAAGCCAACGCCGCCACCCAAAAAGATGCGGGTGCCGATGCCGATGGTCTTGTAGTAGGGGTCGTTGAGCAAGGGCGAGAGCTGCCCGGCGCTGGAGTAGTTGATATTGCCCAGGTTAGCCCGCAAGACGCCCATGTAGGTATAGATGGTCTTATCCGAGGTGTTGGCGGCGATATTATAGTTCTGGTAAGCGTTTCTGATATTGAACAGCACCGCCTCGTTGAGGTCCTTGATATTAATCCAGGTGGTTAGCTTCTTGCGGGGATAACAGTCAGTGCCATAGGCAGTGGCCTCCAGCCGTACGTCCTTGCCCGCCACCAGCTCCTCGATGACGTGCCCCCCGCCGTAGTTGAACTCACCGGGGTATATTTTGTTGCGGGGGTCATCGTCGGGCAGGGCCGTGGCGCCGAGAAAGAGGTCGACGGCCGCTAAGCCCGTGTAGGCGGGGACGTCGTTGAGGTAGGTCCTGCCGCCGCCGAGCTTTAGCTTGGGCTTGGTGTGGCCGATATTAAAATAGGCGCCCGAGGAACACATTGGGCCGAAGGTGCCCGTGGTAACAACGTCAATCTCTTCCGCCGCCTTTTTAGTGCCCTTCTCGCGGGCGATATCAATTATCTCCTCGGCGGTGACCACCACCGCTTTGCCTTGTTTTATCTTTTCGTTTATTTCTTCAATGGTTTTAGCCATAATTATACCTCACTAGATATTAATCTTTGCCCTCTGGGCTGTCAATCTGAGGCCTGGCGTTTTAAAAAACAAAAAACCCAAGAAGTCTAGTTCTTGGGCTTGGTTGTCTCTTTTCAGTTGGGGGTCAGGTAGGCATAGTCCCCGAACTGGCGGCACGCCAAGCCCAGGGCATCATCATGCGAAGAGCCCCTATATTGAAGCTAAGCTGTACCTTACCGTTCGGCACCAGTTTTGCCTCCTTTATACCAGTGTTAGAATAGGGGGATTGTATAGTATTTATGTACAATTGTCAAATGTGGCGTTGACTCCACCCAACCCCACTCTGTCAGCGTACGTCTTGTTTCCCCACCCAATGCCCACCCTATAAGGGTGGTACCCCTTTTATATCCTCCTTTAGTGTTGTGTTCCACCCCTCTCTGTTTTCGGGGGTTTAAGGGGGGCGAAGCCTCCTTCCTTAAAGGGTGGTGGGTGGGAAAAGATAAAAAAGGGGTGGGGTGCTTTATACCCTATGTTGAAGCCCCCTATCTTATAGGCTATAATCAGCTAAAGTCTTCAACTGGAGAAATCTTTGCTAAAAGACCATAGCTGCGGCGAGTTGACCAAGAAGAACGTTGGCACTGAGGTGACGCTGGCGGGGTGGGTTGACCGCCGCCGCGACCACGGGGGCCTGATATTCATCGACCTGCGCGACAAGGGTGGCATTATCCAGGTGGTCTTCAACCCGGAGACATCTAAAGACGCCCACAAGAAAGCCAATAAAGTCCGCAGTGAATTCGTTGTTCAAGTCAGCGGCAAAGTCGCCCCACGGCAGAAGGGGACGGAGAACCCCAGATTAGCCACGGGCGATATCGAGGTTATCGCCGAGAGCATCGAGATACTCAATCCTTCTAAGGTTCCTCCCTTCTATATCAACGAGGATACCGAGGTTGACGAGAACCTGCGCCTGAAATACCGCTACCTGGACCTGCGGCGGGCGCGTATGAAGAAGAACCTGGAACTGCGTCACCGCGTGGTCAAGTTTATCCGCGATTTCCTAGACGCCAGGGGCTTTGTCGAGATTGAGACGCCGATATTAACCAAGAGCACACCGGAGGGAGCGCGTGACTATCTGGTACCCAGCCGCGTTCACCCTGGTGAATTCTACGCCCTGCCACAGTCGCCGCAGCAGATAAAGCAGCTTTTGATGGTGGCGGGGGTGGAGAACTATTTCCAGATTGCCAGGTGCTTCCGCGACGAGGACACCAGAGCCGACCGCCAGCCCGAGTTCACCCAGCTCGACCTAGAGATGAGCTTTGTCGATGAAGAGGACATACTCAGCCTGATGGAGGAGCTTTTCATCGCCCTGGTCAAGAAAATCAGGCCCGACATCAAAGTCCCCCAGCCCTTTCCCCACCTCAGCTACGCCGAGGCGATGAGGGACTACGGCACGGATAAGCCCGATATCAGGTTCGGGATGAAGTTCCAGGACCTGACCGATATTTTTGTCAAGACCGAGTTCGACATCTTTCGCAAGGCCGTAGATAGCGGCGGTAAGGTGACGGGCATCTGTGCCCCCGGTTGTGCCGACTACAGCCGTAAGCAGCTCGATGAGCTGAATAAGTTCGTCGTCAGCCTGGGTGGTGGGGGGGTGGTCACCATAGCGCTGGGCGGTGCCGACGACGCTAAATCGGTGCTAACCAAGTTCTTAAGTCAAGACCAGCTCAAAGAAATGCCCAAACTCTTCGGTGCCGAAACCGGCGACCTGCTGCTCATAATTGCCGGCAAGCCCAAGCAGGTGGACGCTATTTTAAGCGAGCTGCGTCTTGAGATGGGGCGGCGCCTAAAGCTGGCCGACCCTAAAACATTCTGTTTCGCCCATATACGGCACTTCCCCCTCCTCCGCTGGGACGACGAGGCGGGGCGGTGGGAGGCGGAGCACCACCCCTTTACCTCCCCCTGGGAGGAGGACATCGGCCTGCTAGACAGCGCCCCGGAGAAGGTGCGTGGCAAGCACTACGATATCGTCTGCAACGGCTATGAAATCGGCGGCGGCAGCGTCAGGATTCATCAGAGCGAATTGCAGCGTAAGATATTCCGCCTTTCCGGCTACGGCGATAAAGAAATTGACGAGCGCTTCGGACATATGCTCGAGGCCTTTCAGTACGGTGCGCCGCCCCACGGTGGTATCGCCATCGGGTTAGACCGCGTGGTCATGTTGCTGGCGGACGAGGAAACTATACGGGAGGTTATCGCCTTCCCCAAGAACCAGGCAGCGGTCGATTTGACCTTCGACGCCCCCTCTTCGGTGAGCCAGCAGCAGCTTAAGGAATTACATCTGCGTTTGAGAGAGGAAGAATGAAAGTAACCAGAGAAAAAGAAGAGAACCGACAGGTATGGCTGAATATCGAAATGGAGCCCGCTGAAATGCAAACGGAGCTCGACTTAGCCTATCATCGGCTGGCCCAGAGAACCGAGATTCCCGGCTTTCGCAAGGGCAAGGCGCCGCGGGAGGTGCTGGAACGCTATATCGGCAAGGACCGGCTGCTCGAAGACGCCCTGAGCCAGCTGCTGCCTCAGGCCTACGAAAAGGCCCTCAAAGAGCAGGAGCTGGAGCCTATCGCCAATCCCGATATTGAGATAACCCAGTCCGACCCGGTGATATTTAAGGCGAAGGTGTCCCTGAAGCCTGTCGTCGAGCTGGGCGACTACAAGAGCATTAAGCTCAAACCGGAGCCGCCGGATGATATCATCGACGAGCTTACCACCACCCTGGAGCAACTGCGTCGCCAGCACGGTAGCTGGGAGCCAGCGGAGCGCCCCGCCGCCTTTGATGACCTGGTGACCATGGATGTCGACAGCCAGGTGGAGGGCAAGCCCTTCATTAAACAAGAGGGCGTGCAGTACCAGCTGCTCAAGAACCAGAGCGCCCCCGCACCTGGTTTTGCCGAAAAGCTGGTGGGAATGAAGGGTGGGGAGGAGAAGGAGTTCAGGCTACAACTCCCCGCGGACTACGCTCAGAAGGAGCTGGCGGGCAAAGAAGCCAGCTTTAAGATTAAAATGAACGAGGTTAAGCAGCTGAAGCTGCCCGAACTCAATGACGAGTTTGCCGCCGCGGTCAACCCCGAGTTCAAGACATTCGACGGGCTCAAAGAGCGTATCTCCTCTAACCTTAAAATAATGGCTGAGGACAGGGCCAAAATGGAGTTTGAGGAGAAGGTGGTGGATGCCGCCGTCGACCTGAGCCAGGTTGATTTCCCACCGGTGCTGGTGGAGATGGAAATAGACCGTACCCTGGAACAGCAGGCGCGGCAATTGCAGGCCAACAATATGCCCATGGAAGAATACCTGAGCCGAATCGGCAAAAAAGAAGAAGAATTGCGCGAAGAGCTTCGCCCCGCCGCCACCAAGCGGGTTATCCGCTCGCTGGTGCTGGGTCAGATTAACGAGGCGGAAAAGATAGAGATCAACAAGTCTGATATCGACACCGAACTGGACAGGATGATAGAGGGCGCTGGCGAGAAGAAGGACGAGGCCAAAAAGCAGCTTGACACTCCACAGGTGCGCAACTCGCTGGAGCAGATTCTGGCCACCCGCAAGACGGTGCAGCGGCTGGTGGAAATAGCCGAAAAGCCCAAGCGCGCCGTTAAGAAGGCCGGAGGTTCCCAGGGTGCCGGCAAAAAGTAATGCCAGCATTGCCAAGAGCATCTGCCGAATGTGCCTGAGTAGCTGCGGGATAGACGCCCACATAGAAGACGGCCGTCTGGTCAAGGTCAGCGCTATGAAGGAGCACCCCATCCACCGCCTCTGCGTCAAGGCGCCGGCCATACCCGACTGGATATATTCCCCCCGACGTATCACCCATCCCCTGAAAAAAGTGAACGGTCAGTGGCAACAGACCTCCTGGGACGACGCCCTGGGCGTTATCGCCGCTAAGCTGGGCGACATAAAAGCCGAATACGGGGCTAAATCATTAGTGGTGCACCTGGGTGAGCCGCTGGTGGGCACCGAGGTTCCGCGCTTAGCCGTCAGGTTTTGCAGCCTCTTCGGGACACCCAACTATACCTCGGGGGCTTCTCTCTGCTTCGCCGCTAAGGGGATAGGGCACGGGTTGTCTATAGCCCGTCGTATGTTCCCCCTGGCACCGAGCTATAAGAAGACGAAGTGCATCGTCGTCTGGGGACGTAACCCGGAGCAGTCCAAGATAGGCGAGGAGTTCGACGTCCTCGCCGCCCATAAGCGGGGAGCGAATCTAATTGTGGTCGACCCCAGGGCGACCTCGCTGGCCAAGAAAGCTGACCTTCACATACAGATAAGGCCGGGCACTGACTGCGCCTTGGCTCTGGCTTTAATGAACGTCATCATTGCTGAGGGCTGGTACGATAAAGATTTCGTCGAAAACTGGACATCCGGCTTCGATAAGCTCAGAGAGCACGTCAAAAACTACAGCCCGGAGGTGGTGGCTGGGATTACGGGTGTTCCCGCGGCTAAAATCAAGCAGTTCGCCAAGATATATGCCACCACCAAACCAGCCACTATTACTCAAGGGGTGTCGCTGGACCACTGCGTCAACGGTGTGCAGAACAGCCGCGCCATCGCCATTCTCATCGCCTTCACCGGCAATATAGATATAGCTGGGGGCAATACCTACGATTTTCCTCTACCTCAGACCAGCCTCAGGGTGAGGGGGAGGGTGAATGTTGACGAGGTTATCGGCGCACCCTACCCCATATTTAATAAGTTCATCGGCGAGACCAGCGCCATGCCCGTGCCCGAGGCTATCCTGACGAATAAGCCCTATCCCGTTAAAGCCCTCATTATCCAGGGCAGCAACCCCGCCCTGACCTGGCCCGATAGCGGCGAGGTGAAAGAGGCGTTGGCTAAGCTCGACCTGCTGGTGGTATCTGACCTTTTCCTCAACGAGACCGCCGAGATGGCCGATATTTTCCTGCCCACCGCCGCTTTTCTGGAGAAAAAGGCGGTCATGGACTACGCCACTAAAGGAATACCGCTGCTGATTATGGGGCAGAAGGCGATAGAGCCCCCGGATGAGTGCAAGGAGGACTGGCAATTGTGGTCGGAGTTGGGCAAGAAAATGGGCTACGCCGATTACTTCCCCTGGCGGGACGCTGACGAATTGCTGGCTTACCTGTTCAAGCCTTCGGGGATAACGCTGGAGCAGCTGGAGCAGAGCCCCGGCGGGGTATCCTACGGGGACTATGAGTACAGGCGTAAATATGAGGAGAGGGGCTTCGATACGCCCTCGGGCAAGCTGGAAATCTTCTCGCCGACGCTGGCTGCCTACGGCTACGACCCCCTGCCTACCTTTACTCCGATAACGGAGCCGTCTGACGATTATCCCTTTACCCTGATTAGTGGCACACGGACGGTGGCCTATACCCATTCCCAGTACCGCGACATCAAGAGGCTCAAAAAGCTTGTGCCCGAGCCGCTGGTGGAGATTAACTACGCCGATGCCGCCGAGCTGAGCATCATGAACGGCGAAACAGTCGCCGTGGAGTCGGCCAAGGGGAGTATCACCCTCAAAGCCAAGGTTACCCCTGATATCCTGCCCAGAGTGCTCAGCCTGCAGCACGGCTGGAGGGAAGCCAATGCCAATCTCCTCACCGACAGCCAGCCCTGCGACCCCATCTCAGGCTATCCCGCCTTTAAGACCATACCATGTCGGGTAAGAAAAGTAGGGTGAGAAAAATCGGAGAATGAGTTATAATTAACTTAACCTTTGCTCTTAACTTTAAGCTAGCGGGAGGATAAGATAATGAACAGCCAACCATCCAATGTTATTCCCATGGTAATTGAAAGCGGCGCCAGGGGGGAACGCGCCTTTGATATATACTCGCTTCTGCTCAGGGAGCGTATCGTTATGCTGGGCATGCCCATCAACGACCAGGTAGCCAACGTCATTATCGCCCAGCTGCTCTATCTGGAACGGGAAGACCCCGATAAGGACATCAGCCTCTATATCCACTGCCCAGGGGGCATCATCTCTTCGGGGCTGGCCATCTACGACACCATGCAGCTGATAAAGCCCGATGTCTCCACCATCTGCGTGGGGCTGGCGGCCAGCATGGGCACGTTGCTGCTTTGCGCCGGGGCCAAGGGCAAGCGCTACGCCCTGCCCAACTCCACGATACACATGCACCAGGCGGTGGGGGGAGCGCAGGGGCAGGCTTCCGATATCGTCATCGCGGCGCGGGAGATTGCGCGGCAGCAGGACCTGATAAAAGATATCATCGTCAAGCACACGGGACAGCCGCTGGACAAGGTGACCCATGATACCGACCGCGACTTTTACCTGAATCCACAGCAGGCCGTCGAGTACGGCATCGTTGACGAAATCCTGACCAAGCCCAAGGAGAAATAGGCTTTATAGCTTGCCGTAGCGTAGAGCCAGTTCTTCCTCAGTGGGTAGGCCGTGCCTGGCTCCCGTGCGGCTAATACAGAGCTTAGCCACGAAATCACCCAGACGCCCGCATTCCGCCAGTCCTTTGCCCTTGACCATCCCGTAGAGAAAGCCGGCGGAGAAGGCGTCGCCAGCACCAGTGGTATCCACCTCGGCGGCCGTGTCGTGGCTGGGCGGCTCGATGATATACTCGTTATCGGCGTCCCTGACATAGCTGATGGCATCGGTCTTGCCTATCTTTCTGCCCTTGCCCAGCGTCACCACCACGATACGGCAGCCCGCTTGCAGGCACTGTTGGGCGCCACTCTCCACGCCCTTACCGGTCATCTGCTGGAGCTCTCTATGATTGAGGGAGAGTAGGTGGGTGCGGCTCAAAAAGGGCGTGAGGGTGTCTATCCCTTTGAGGGAGTAGATGGCGCCCGGCGAGAAGCTGAGCTTGACCGAATCGTCGAGCCTGACAATCAGCCCCAGAGAGAGCTGGAACTGGCTGTCGTCGGCGAATGAGGTGAGGTGGACGATTTCCGCCTGGTTTAGGTAGCCGAAGTCCAAGTCGTTCAGGTCTAACTGGCTGTTGGCACCGGACTGAACGTAGATGGAACGCCGTCCGCCGCGGTCGCTGAGGCACAATGCCGAGCCAGTTCTGACCTTGGGTTTTACCACTACTCGGCTGGTATCAACTCCCACCCCCCGAAAATCATCGAGCAGCACTTTGCCCGCTTCGTCATCGCCAACAGCGCCGCAGAAACCGGTGCTTACGCCCAGTTTGGCCAGACCGTAAATGGTGTTGGCGGCAGAGCCACCGGGGAAGGATTTGGCCCAGTCCACTGCTATTTCGCCGTCTTCAAGGATGCGCTCGACCTTATAGATACGGTCGGTGTTGAGCGCCCCCACGCCGATTATTTGGATTTTGCTCATTTCTTTACCAACGTGCGTCTTTCTTCCCACCCGATACCCACCCTATAAGGGTGGTACCCCTTATATATTCCTCTTTAGAAGGTTGCCTCCACCCCCATTAAAAGCTCAACCCAGTTTCCCCGCTTCCTCCCTGACCAGCTTCCTTATTCGCTTGTGAATCTCAATAACGTCCTTTATGTCTTTTCGGCCCGAAAGCCAGTGGAAGTTGTTGGTGTCGCCTTTAGTGCCGTATTTCTCCTTGTATTTTACCACCCTCTCCACCCAAGGGCGGCCTTCCTTCTGCCAAGCCTCCATGATCTCCTTGAGGTCAAAGATGGAGGTGGAGGCCAGGCCCATGGTGGCGTGGGGCAGGGCGTACTGGTTGGCGTTGAAGGCGATAGCCAACCCGCCCGCTTCCTCCACCGCCTGGAGCATTCTAAAATCGGTTATGCTGTCGCCGATGACCACCCACTTGTCCAGGGGCTGGTCGTTTTTTTCGGCGAACCTGTTGAGGGCGTCCACTTTACGCCGACCTCCAATGGGCTTGACCTCTTTTATGGCGGTGCCGAGGTCGGTTTTTGGCAGTTTCTCCCAGAAGAACTTGTCCAGATTCTGCTCGATGCGCTCGTCATCGGCAGGGGGGTGCATGGCTAGTATGTCTTCCTCCGCCTGCTCAAGGAGCTGTTTTTCCTCTTTGGTCAGGTTCGAGCGGAACTTGTCGAGGGGAAATGGAGTGCAGGCGACGCGGTGGGCATAGATATCGAGCTTATGGGTAATGCGCATGGCGTACTGCTCGTAGGTGGTGCTGATGCAGAAGACCTTCCAGCTACTGGACTCGAGCCAGGAGACGAGCTTGGCGGCGCCCCCGGTCAGGCTGGCTTCGGCGGCCAGGGTGGCGATGTTGTCCTCAGTGATATTGTGCAGGATTAAAAAGGGCACGATGAGGGCCAAAGTATCACCGGGCTCGTAGTCGGGCCTTTCTTCCAGGGTGAGCAGGTCGTCGTAGCGGCTGATGACCTCGAAGATTTTATCACCATTGGGGAAGAGTTTCATCAGGTCGTAGGCATTATCTTGGGGGGATAGGGGGCCCTCCAGGTCAAAGCAGATGAATTTCGCCATCGGTTTGCTACCTCAACAGTTTATCTATCTCTTCGGTCAGATTATACCCTTTTATCGGCCTGCCGTCAGCATTCACGACTTTGTTTTTGTCTATTTTAACCTTACCCTGGCTGAAGGCCTTGATGGTGGCTATTATCAGGGGGAACTCGCGGGCCAGGCCATGGCGGCGGATGGCTTTAAATAGTTTGTTGTTTTCACCCTGCGTTTGCTTGATTTCGGCGACGGATTGCCCCTCGATTTCCTGCCAGTGTCTATCGAAAAACTTGCCCCTTATTGAAAAGGTGCAGAATGTCACGGGAGGGCCTTCGTCCAGCTCAGGCGTCACCAGATGCATCATCACGCCCGTCTTATCAGCCTGGCTTTCAATGAGCTGCCAGATTACCTCCTGCCAGGTGCCCTTGGGGCCGCCGGGGGCGGCGGGGTGGAGGTTAATCATGTTGTATTTCTGGCACATCTCAGGGCCGACGATGAGCATATAACCAGCCAGCACGCTGAGGTCAGCGTCGAAGCCCTTTAATCGTTTCATCACCTCGCGGTCGTAGGCGAGGCGCCATTCTGGTGATAGTCTGGGCTGGGTCGTTTCAAAGTCTTTAGAGGAAAAGCTAACGAGGGGCAGGCCGTAGCTTTCGACCAGTTTAAGGAACAGGTCGCTCTCTTTAGCTTCGCCGCGCTGGCGATTGCAGAAGACAAAGGCTATCTCGGCCTTGATTTCGCCCAAGGCGATACTGCGCTGCGCCACGGTGAGCAGGTCGCGGGCGGCTTTATCCCGCCCGGTGGAAAACCAGCCCAGTCGGTAGTTGTTTTTCAAGCCCCACCCCCAAGTTATTTTTCCCACCCAATACCCACCCTACAGAGGTGTAACCTCTATACATTTCTCTCCCCGCCCTACCTTATTTACCGGAGAGTTTACTCTTGATTCTGTTCCAGAGGCTGGCGAAGTGGATAAGTGGGCTGGAATAGTGCCCCAAGATTTTGCCTTTTTCGAGGGCTTCTAGGAAGTCGTCACGGCCCTTGAAGTCGGGCATTTCCACGTAAGCGATGCCGATTTCCCCAGGGGTATGGGCGTCGGAGCCGGCGCTGCGGACGAGGCCGTGCTTGGCGGCGAAGATCTCGGCTTTTATTGAGTCCCTTTTCAGGATACCGCGGGCATTCAAGACCTCGCAGATATCAACCCTATCGGCGATGGCCTCTACGGCTTGGCTGCCCAGCGCCGAGTGGCGGAAGGAATCAAATGGGTGGGGGATGCAAACCAGCCCATTCTGAGCCCTGATGCGGTCTATCGTTTCCTCCGCCGAGAGCCCGCTGGGTATGGTCTCCTCTAAAAATAGCCCCATAATTTCGCCGTAGGGGGTCAGGACCTCCTCGGCGACGATTACCTTAAAGGGCGGCGCCATTTCCCGCAGTTTTAAGGCGCCCTCGGCGGTGCCGTGGTCGCAGAGGGCGATGCAGTTCACCCCGACCTCCTGGCAGCGCTCGATTATCTTTTCCAGGGGCATATTGCAGTCCATGGAGTATTCGCTGTGTATGTGCAGGTCGGCTTTGAGCAATTTAGCCAGCCCTTTCCAGGTATTGGCCGGTACGGGTGTCGACCTTAATCACATCGCCGTTGTTAATAAATAGGGGCACCTGGATGGTGATGCCCGTCTCCAGTTTGGCTGGCTTGTTGCCCGCGGTGGCGGTATCACCCTTGAAGCCAGGGCCCGTCTCTGTCACCTCGAGCTCGACGGTGATGGGCAGTTCCACGCCGATGAGCTTGCCCTGGTAGCTGGTTACCTCTACTGAGGTATTCTCCTTCAGGTAGTCGAGGGCGTCGCCGAGCTGCTCGGAGGATATTGGTATCTGCTCGAAGGTCTTTTCGTCCATGAAGTAGTAGGCGTCACCGTCGTTATAGAGGTATTGCATGGCACGGGAGTCCAGCCGCGCCCGCTTGAACTTTTCGCTGGCCGGGAAGGTGCGCTCTATGGTATGACCGCCACGGATATCACGCATCTTCATTTTGACCAGGGCGCCGCCGCGCCCTATCTTTATGTGCTGGTAGGACATAACCTGGTAGAGCTTGTCTTCTAGCTCGATGGTAAGCCCCTTTTTCAGTTCACCACTGTCAATCATAGCTTTAACTCCGCTGTTTCTAGCTCTCAGCCTGAGAGATTTGCCTTAGTTTTCCCTCCTCCATGACCACCATGTCCTCGATTCTGACCCCGCCCCAGCCCTCAATATAAATGCCGGGCTCGACGGTAAAGACCATATTGTCGACCAGCCTGTCCGTCGAGTTCGGCCCCAGTCGGGGCAGCTCATGGGGGGCTAGGCCCACACCGTGTCCCAGCCCGTGGCCGAAGTTCGGGCCGTAGCCACTCTCCTCGATGACCGTCCGGGCTATCTGGTCGGCTTCGGCGCCGCTCATGCCTTCCTTGATTATAGCTATGGCTGCGTTATGAGCACCGAGTACGGTATCGTATACCTTTTTAAAGCTATTGTCGGCAGCGCCCAGGCAGAAGGTGCGGCTCAGGTCGCTGCCGTAGCCCTCCACCCTGGCGCCGATATCAACCACTATCGGCTCGGCTTCCTCAATAGTCCTCTCCGTGGGCAGGGCGTGGGGCAGGGCAGCATTAGGCCCCGACCCGACGATAATCTCAAAGGGAAGCGGCTGGCTGCCTTGCTCCCGCATGAATTTTTCTATCTCCCAGGCGGCTTCCAGTTCCGTCATGCCGACACGGAACTTTTTACGAATATGGTTCATAGCGGCGTCGGCAATACTGGCGGCTTGGGTTATAAGCTCGATTTCCTCGGGCTCTTTGAACGCCCGCAACGATTCCACCACGCCGTCGACGGGGATGAGCTTAAGCTCTGATTTGTCTTTATTCAGTATATCACATAAACGCTGGTGCTGGGCGAGGGCAACATGCTCGGCCTCAAAGCCCAGCCGCTTTATACCCAATTCGCCTATCAATTTAGGGAACCACTGGCCCATATCGCCGCTTATAGTGAAAAGCTTGTAGTCGGGCGCCTGACTCTTGGCCTGGACGGTATAGCGGGAGTCGGTGGCTAACACGCTGTCCTTGGCGGTAATAAACAGAAAGCCCGCCGAGCCGTTGAAACCGGAGAGGTAGCGGCGGTTTTCGGGCTGGGAGATAAGAATTCCTTCAACGTCTTTCTCGCCTAGTTCATCAACCAGACGTTTTATTCTATTCTTTATCTTCAGTTTCATCACCTTTCTCTTTGGCCAGGGGGTGCGCTGCCAGATAGACTTTTCTGGCCTGCTTCTTGGTGACGTGAGTGTAAATCTGGGTTGATGATAGGCGGGCGTGGCCCAAAAGCTCCTGGACGACCCTGAGGTCGGCACCGCCGTCGAGGAGGTGGGTAGCGAAGGTGTGACGCAGCATGTGGGGGTGCACTCGTTTTTTTAATCCGGCCTGGCTGGTGTATTTTTCCAGCAGCTTCTGCACAGCCCTTTCCGGGAAGCGCTGGCCGTAACGGTTTAAGAAAATGGCGTTGCTTTTCTTTTCTCCAATGAGTTCAGGTCTGCCTTTCTCAAGGTAGTTACGTAGCGCCTCGGCGGCGGGTAAACCCATCAGGACAATCCTTTCCTTGGAACCCTTGCCCCAGACGCGGATTTCGTTGGTTTCGAGATTAATTTGCCCCAGCTCCAGGCTGACCAGCTCGCTTACCCTTAAGCCCGAGGCATAAAGTAATTCCAACAGGGCGCGGTCGCGGAGCCCCTGGGGGGTGGAGAGGTCGGGGGCTTCCAGCAGGCGTGTGACCTCATCCAGGGTTAAAAACGAGGGCAGGCGCTTGTCTAGCTTAGGTGAGGAGACGGTCTTGATAGGGTTGGCTTCGATTATCTTTTCCCGCACCAGGTAGCGGTAGAAGGAACGGATGGCTGATAGCTTGCGGGCGATGCTGGCTTTGACGATGCCTCTTCCTACCAGGTGAGCCAGGTAGTCGCGCAGGACGTGGCGGTCTACCTTGTCTAGTGCATCGACCTTCTTGTCTTTGAGGAAGGAGAAGAAGTCGAGCAGGTCGGCTTTGTAATTGCGTACTGTATAGGCGGAGGCGTTTCGCTCAGCCTGGAGGTGGTTGATGTATCGGTTAAAGATTTCCTTCATAGCATTAACTGTAAACGTGTTTCTCTGTAAAGTATTTGAATGAATTATTCTTATACTTTGCTATTTCCTCTTGGAAATATTTGAGGATTTCTTGCAGAAAGTCTATCCTAGATCCTCCGAACTTCTTTGGAATTAAGGCATTAAATTGCTCTTTGGTAATATCGTCTGTAGTATGGTGAGCAGGGATTCTGCATTTCTTACAAGATGCGTCATCTAAGCCTGCTAAGTACCAACCCTCTATTTCCTTAATTATCACCATTATTTTATTGTCATCTATATTACGCAGTTTGTTACGTTTTTTTTGTTTTCTGAAAGTTATGCATGGTGCATCATTAATATCTGTTACAAGTATATAATCAGCCACGAGATTAGCGGATGACATTGAGTTAATACAATCAATGAATTTTCTAGTGATTTTGGGTGGGTTTTGAGCTTGTGGAACTATGTCTACCCAATCGTACTTACTTTCAAATAACGGTTTTACTACACCATTGAAAAAATTGCCGTCGTCTGGACCTTCAATCAGAATATACAATCTTTTATACATTTAGATTACATCTCCAGTAGATTGCGTATGTAAAGCTCTTCAATTCCCATCTCTTTTTTCAGGAAGAGTTTTATTTCCTCTTTTTCAACTGGTCTTGAGATGCACGAGAACCCATCTTTGGCGCGAGAAACGAGCAAAATATCTTTTAAATCTACATGCTTTATAATTTCAGGATTGTGGGTAGTGCAAATGACTTGTGTTCTTTTTGATGCCTCTTGCATCATATTTACTATTTTGGAGATAAGGTAAGGGTGCACATTCCTTTCCGGTTCTTCAATTATAACCAATGGTTTTTCCTCAAAATATAGTGCGATAGTCAAAGCAGCTACATTTATTGTCCCATCAGAAAGCAAGGAGGCGGGTAAGAAGCGTTTTCCTGAGTACGATTCTCGTAGTGTGAACAACAAGGATTTGTCTACAAAGGTTTTTATCCCCAAGTCAGCTATGAAAGGTAGGGTATCCCGCAGCAGATTAAAAAGCCTTCTTCTCTTGTTTCCACTTCTCATAATGTTTTTGAGCACTATAGCTATATTGCTGCCGTCCTCTTGTAATTCGGCTTTCCCAGTTATTGCCTGAGCCTTTTTGGATAACCTTGGGTCAAAATCGTATGTTGAAATGTTGCTCATGTTATTTTTGAGACTACGCCCAACAGTGAAGAGATATGGGTTCTCACTAAATAGAGCTTTAGGTGTCATTTTTGCTGAAGTAATGAGTTGGCGTGTTACATATACTTGTAATATGTCCTTCTGGTCTATCTTCACCCCTTTCGGTGGCCTAAAAGAAATCTTTACTTCGGTGCCCTTGCGGTTACTTACGATTTTCCCTTCCCCTAGCTTTTCCCTCCGGCCCTTTCCTTTCTCTGGTCTTCTGTAAAAGTTGCATTTTTGTAGCAACTTTTCTTCAACAACTTCAAACCTCCTTACGCCTAAAAATTTCAATGTAAATCCGTAGGTGGCCTCATATCCCTCGACCTCTAATTCTCGTTCTGCTACTACATATGGCTCGTGTATACCACAAGTAATTTCTATTGAGAAATTTTTAGAAGACCCGATATTCAAATTCCTGAAATATTCAGTACCCGATTGCATTAATATAGCACTTTCTAATCCAAAATCTGCTAGGTCCCGCAGGAATCTGAAGACCTGAATAAAATTAGATTTCCCAGAAGCATTCGCGCCAATCAGAACGCTGAAATTGCTAAGATCCAAGTTTATCTCATCGAAACTTTTGAAGTTTGAGACCATTATTCTTTTAATAGTCATAGCTGGCCTCCTTCGTATATTTAGCTCTCGGTCTTCTTTTTCCTCGCCTTTGGCTTCTTAGTAGTCTTTTTAGCCGTTTTCTTAGCTCTGGTTGTCGGTTTGACGGGGGCTTCGGTTTCACCAACCTCGCCTTCGGCTGCCTCGGTCACCTTGCCCCTGAAGGCGCACTTGGTGCACTTGGCCATATTGCCTCTATACACAGTGAGCAGCCCACCGCACTGGGGGCAGGGCTGGGGCAAAGGTTTAAGATTAATGGCGAAGGTGCATTCGGGGTAGTTGCTGCAGCCGTAGAAGATGCGCTTTTTCTTGCTCTTCTTCTGCACAATGTCTCCGCCGCACTGGGGGCATTTGACGCCGACCTTTATCTGGAAGGACTTGGTGAATTTGCATTCGGGGTAGCCGCTGCAGGCGAGGAATTTACCGAAGCGCCCGAACTTAACCACCATGGGCTTGCCGCACTTGGGGCAGACCTCGTCGGTGGCTTCCTCCACCGTTACCTTTTCCATCTTCTCGGCGGCGGTTTCCAGGCTCTTCTCAAAGGGGTTATAGAACTCCTCGATGACGGCCACCCAGTTTTTGTCCTCATTGGCCACCTTGTCTAGTTCATCCTCCATATAGGCGGTGAAGTTAATATCAACGATGCCAGGGAAGTGCTTGGCCAGCAGGTCGTTGACGACAAAGCCGAGCTCGGTGGGCTGAAAACGCCCTTCGGCCTTGGTTACGTACTCCCTGTCCTGGATAGTAGAGAGAATGGGTGCGTAGGTGCTGGGCCTACCGATGCCCCACTGCTCCAGCATCTTAATCAGCGTGGCCTCGGTAAATCGTGGCGGCGGCTTGGTGAAGTGTTGCTCGGGGGAGAGCCCAATCAGCTTTAGTTTGTCGCCCTTGGCTAGTGGGGGTAGGGTGGGGCCTTCCTTTTCCTCAGCTTCATCCTTGCTCTCGATATAAAGCACCATAAAACCGGGGAATGTGTTAACCGAGCTGGTGGCCCGCAGGAGATAGCTGGTGTTGGAGAGGGCGTGGCGGGCCTGAATATCAACCGTAGTATTGTCAAATGTAGCCGCTGCCATCTGGCTGGCAACCATTCGCTTCCAGATTAGCTGATAAATCTTGAACTGGGCATTGCTCAGATAGGCCTTAAGCATCTCCGGCTCGCGGTGGATTCGGGTGGGGCGGATGGCTTCGTGGGCTTCCTGCGCCCCCTTGACGGCGCGGGTGAAGGCGCGGGCGTGGGCGGGAAGATAGTTATCGCCGTATTTCTGGGCGATGAACTCCCGCGTCTCGGCAATGGCTGAGCGGGCGACCCTTGTCGAGTCAGTGCGCATGTAGGTGATAAGACCCACCGTGCCCTCTTTGCCGATGGGCAGGCCTTCATATAGCTCCTGGGCGACGCTCATGGTCAGCTTGGCGCTAAAATGCAACTTGCGCCAGGCTTCCTGCTGCAGGGTGCTGGTGATGAAGGGTGGGGCGGGCTGGCGGGTGGCTTTCTTGGTGGTTAGCTTGGCCACCTTGTAGCTGGCTTTTCCCAGCTTTTCGCCGAGTTTGGTGGCTTCCTCTTCGGTCTTAATCTCCAGCTTGGTGCCGTCGGCCAGACCGATGAGTAAGGCTCTAAAAGTAGCTTTCTCAGTAGCCTTGGCCAGTTCGGCCTCAATCGTCCAGTACTCCACGGGGACGAAGCGCTCGATTTCGCGTTCGCGGTCAACTATAATCTTCACCGCCACCGATTGCACCCGGCCTGCCGATAAACCTCTTCTGACCTTTTGCCAGAGCAGGGGGCTGATTTTATAGCCAACCAGCCTGTCCAGTATGCGGCGCGCCTGCTGGGCGTTGACCAACTGCATGTTGATGGCGTGGGGGTGCTCAAAGGCGCGCTTAATGGCTTCCTTGGTTATCTCATGGAAGACGACGCGGCGGTATGGCTTGCGGTTGGTCCGGGTGACCTCCTGCAGGTGCCAGGAGATGGCCTCCCCCTCGCGGTCGGGGTCGGTGGCCAGATATATGGCAGAGGCGGTCTTAGCCGCCTTTTTAAGCTCGTTGACAACCTTGGTCTTGGCCCTGGGGACGACGTATTTGGGGGTAAAACCTTCCTCAAGGTCTACCCCCAGCTGGCTTCGGGGCAGGTCGCGCACGTGCCCCATAGAGGCCTTGAGGCTGTAGCTAGAGCCCAAGAGCTTGCTCAGCGTCCTTGCCTTGGCTGGCGACTCAACTATGACCAGTTTTCTTGACATAACCTAATCCACTTTTACCCTGTACACCTCGCGGATTTCGCGGGAGAGGATATAGTTCATGGTGCCTACCTGCCTCACCATACCCTTAAGCTCCATCATGGCCAGTGTGCTGCTCACGGTGGCGATAGGCAGGCCGCTGCCGCGGCAGACCTCGTCAATGTGGGTGGGCTCGGCGCTCAATTGCTTGAGCAAGAGCGATTCGGTGTCGGAGGCGGGGATAACCTCTTTAAGCTCTATCTGGTGGGCTACCGCCCTCAGGTTCAGCTCCTCCAGGATATCGGTATAGTCGCGGATGAGCTTGGCGCCTTCCTGAATGAGGTTGTTGGTACCGCGGCTGGTGGGGGAGAGAATGCTGCCCGGGACGGCAAAGACCTCTCTATTCTGCTCCAGCGCCAAGCGGGCGGTAATCATGGCGCCGCTGGTATCGCCGGCCTCAACCACGAGCACCCCCAGGCTCAGCCCGCTCATGATGCGGTTGCGCAGGGGGAAGTTCTCTCGCCTGGGCTCGGCGCCAAGCGGGAACTCGCTTATCAGCGCGCCGTTTTCGGCGATAGTCTGTGCCAGCGAGGCGTTCTCACTGGGGTAAACAACATCCAGCCCGCAGCCGAAGACGGCAATCGTTCGGCCGCCCGCCCCCAGGGCGCTGCGGTGGGCTATGGAATCAATGCCTCTGGCTAGGCCGCTGACGATGGTGATTTTGTTGCGCGCCAGGTCGGCGGCTATCTCTTCGGCGGCCTGCCGCCCGTAGACGGTAGCCTTGCGGGTGCCCACCACCGCCAGGCACCATTCGTCCTGGGGAAGCAGGGTGCCCTTGACATAAAGTATGGGAGGATAGTCGTAAATCTGCTTGAGGCGGGCGGGATAGTTCTCGTCATGGAATGTGAAAGCCTTTATGCTGAGGCGTTCCAACTTTTCCACTTCTTCTTCTAGGGAGATCTTGGGACGCCAGTCGATGACGGTTTTCACCGAGCCCCTGTCCAGTCCGGAACGGCTCAACTCGTCGTGGGAAGCCCGCCAGGCCTCTTCCAAATTGCCGAAGTGGCTTTCCAGTTTGGAGAGCTTGACCCGACCGATGCGTGGTATCAGGCTGAAACCGACCCAATATTTGATGTCCTCGTTGGTCATTTCAAGGCAATTCTAGCACAGGGGTAAACCAGTGGCAATGAGGGTTGGGTTCTATTGACGGCGGAAATATCAGCCCCGGTTACGCCAGATTAGCAGCGCACAGATGACGGACACCCCCAACAGTATCCCCCCGGCAACGGAGAAGGTGGTGGCGAAGCCGTGGTGGTCAGCCAGGATGCCCAGTAGCGGCGCAGATACCCCGATACCGCCCCGACTGAGGAAATAGTAGGTGCCGAGCACGGTGGCGCGGCGGCGGGGTGGGGAGTGGGTGATGATATGAGATTCGGTGACGGGCATGACGATATACATGCACATTCCGAGGACGAGCAATATCAGCCAGACACTCCAGCTCAGCGAGGCTGTGCCCAAGAGATAGAGGGCGGGGCCGGCGATAAGACTGGCTATCACTATCACCGGTGTTGTGCCGATACGGTCGGAAAGATAGCCGCCGACGGGGCCTGCCCAGAGTCCGGAGAAGTGGAAGAAGGCGAAGAGGAAAGCACCTGTGTCCTCGCTGGCGCCAAAATTATCCACAGCGAAGAGGGCGATATAGGATATCGCCCCGAATATGAGCACCTGGAGCATCATGCCCAGCGTGATATAGGGGATGAGCCGCCGCACGCTGCCCCTGGTCTGGCTGCTTTCGGGCTGGATGTCGGCGGTAGTGTGGTCGGTTTTTTTAGCGTAGCCGCGCCTGCCCAGGAGTAAGAACAACACGATGCCGATGATGAGGGCGGGGATGGCCATGCTGATTATAGTGCCCCGCCAGCTGAGGAACTGGAAAATAGCGGCGGCAATAAGCGGCGTCAGGAAGAAGCTGGCCGTGCCGCCTATCTGGTGTATACCCAGCGCGCTGCCTCGGTATTTCCTGTCCACCGACGCCGCGATGTAGGGGGTGGCAGCGGGGTGATAGCCTCCGCCCATTATCCCGAGCAGAACCATGAAAAGAATCAATAACATGTAGCTGGGGGCCAGGCCGGCCAGTATGGCGAAGAAGGCGACCCCGGAGATGCCTATCATAATCATCAGGCGGGGGCCGAGGTGGTCGGAGAGCCAGCCCGCGGGCAGATGGCTGACGCCGTAGGCGATGTTGCTGGCGGATATTATCCAGCCTACCTGCTCGTAGTTGAGCGAGAATTCATCGCGGATGAAGGGGGTGAGGGGCTGAAAAATGGCCACAGTGAAATGATGGAAGAAATGGGCCAGGACAAAAAGGGGTAAAATCCCTGACAACAGTGAGAGATATTTCGGTTTTTTGATGTTACTTTCTTTCTAGTTGGTTATTTGTAACTAAAAGGTGGCGGAGAGGGTGGGATTCGAACCCACGGTAACCTTACGGCTACACACGCTCTCCAGGCGTGCCTGATAGGCCACTCCAGCACCTCTCCTTGTGCTTGGCGGAGAGGGTGGGATTCGAACCCACGCTCCGGAATAACCGGAGACCGCTTTTCGAGAGCGGCACCATAAACCACTCGGACACCTCTCCGTAGCTTCCCGATTATACCAAAAGTTATCATCGGGGCAAAGTCATAATAATATTGACACTAACGCAAGCAAGTGATAACTTTGGTTTGAGGTTCGGCTGCGATGTTTACCGCTATTATAAAAAGGTTGGGCTGGCTGATAGTTATCGGGGTGGTCGTCCTGCTCGGCGTTTCCAGCCCGGCACAGGCCCAGGAAGAGGAGACCCAAATACGGCAGCTGAATTTCGTTTTCCTGCACGGGGCGGGGGGTAACGCTAGTTCCATGCAGCTTCTATCCGACACCATCCTGGAGCAGATAGAGCCTTATATCCTGGCTTACGAAGAAGCCAATCCCGACATCGACATCCAGGTGGACATCATGAATCGGAGTTATCCCAGTGATGTTGATATGAGAACCTGGGCCAATAACATCGCCGACAGCATCGGCCGACATTTCCACGACAAGCAGAACATAATTCTCATTGGTCATAGCGCCGGCGGTAAGGCGGCCCTTTATGCCGTGGCTAACAATGTGGGCGGTATAAGGCAAAGGGTGGCCATGGTGGTGACGATAAATACCCCGATTAAGCCGCTGGACGACTATTACATAACCGGTGGCGCTTCTGTGAGTGATTACTGCCGTGCCCGCTGGCTGGGGGCGGACCAGGGGATTTGCGATTCGATATCCAACTATGATAGCTCTGAGGACGGGAGCTGGGTGGTGGAGAATAAACACTGGCTGGCCTTTATTTCCAGCGAGGTGGCACCTTCCAGCACACAGTTTGATTTCGGCGGCGTTGACGCCTGGCCCAGAAATATGGATGACAGCACAATACCGATTTCTGCTCAGTATTCCGATGATGCTGATGTGATCTACTACGGGCAGCATGGGCACGGCGATTTTGAGGAATCGGAGGCGGTGGCCGGTTTCATGGCGGGGCAAATACTCGACTATATCTTTGGTGGCACCATAGAGTGCTCGGTCTTTGTCCGCAGCGGTATCTTCGAGCACAAGGCTAACTGGCTGCCGGGGACGGATTACTGGGAGGACACCGTGGGCAGTGTTCTGGTGGATAGTGGGCGATTGGAGCATTTTAATGAGTCCTTTTTCTGGTGGCAGCAGTGGCAGGATGTGCTTGGGGAGTGCCCGGAAGGGAGTACGCGCAGCAACTTCCAGGTCAACGCGGTGAACCCCTTCATCTTTTTTACCGGCCTTGGCGAAGCGAAATGGTTCATTCCCTATGACTCTAAAGATTGCCGTCTCTACGTACGGAGCTGGGCTGCCCCCAGAAATCGCGTTAAGGTGGACTGGGAGATCTATCGGCTGGGGTTATTGCCTGAAGGGATCGAACGCGACCGTTACGAAGTCGAAATATTCACCGGCACACCACTGACCGGTATCAAGAACGTTTCGTGGCTGACCGATGACCCGCGCGACGTCCGGCTGCAGGTAATGTCACAGGCGGAGAGCCCCTTCCGATGGTTCCGGGCGGAGTGGCGGGTCTACGCTAAAGAAGTCAGAGAGCGGCAAATCATTGAGGAGCTGCCTCTCGGTTTCCCGTATTAGCTAAAACGCTGCTTAGACCCCCAGCTCGTTTCGGGCCTGTGCCAGGCGTTCCAGGCTTTCCCGCGATACGATACCGATTATTCTACCATCTTCCACGACGGGCATGTAGTCGACCCACTGTTCGTCCATCTGACCGAGCACGCTGGCGGCCGATTGCTGGGGGTGGGCGAGCTTGAGCTCGCTGGTGGGGGTCATGATTTTATCCAGGTGAGCGCCCCGATGTTTTTTCCTCACCCGCTTTACGTTTTCTAGGGTTACCGCGCCCTCCAGTTTGTCGCCGTCGACGATTAGGCAGTAGCGCTGTCCGGTAGCCAGTGTATAATCACGGATGAGCTGGCTGACGGTAGCCTGGGTGCTGATGAGGGGGCACTCGCGGGTCATGATATCCTCGGCTTTAACCGGTTGCAGGGCTTGGCGCAATATGGCCCGACGGCGGCTCTGGCCGGCGGCGGACTGCAGAACCCAGCCAGCGCCTATCAGCGTCAGCCCGTTGAACCATTGCTGTTCCGTAATCAGCAGCAGAATTCCGCCGGCGATGGTGAGCAAGCCGATAGTCCAGCCGATGAGGCTGGTGATACGGGTGGCACGGTCGTAATTACCGCTAAGCTTCCAGATTAGAGCTCGCAGCATTATGCCTCCGTCCAGGGGAAAACCGGGAATCAAATGGAAGAGAAAGAGCATGAAAAAGATGTAAGATATCCATTGGATGACTACATAGGCCACCGTACTGCTGGTGTTGAAGAGTATGGCGTAAACCCCGTAAAAGACACCGCAGAGTAGCAGGGTGGATAAGAGCCCCGTGACCGCTATCAGCAGCTCCAAAATGGGATGGGTAGCCTCTTGGCTTATCTCAGCTCCTCCACCGAAGACGAACAGCGTGATGCGTTTTACGGTAATACCCCTTTTGATAGCGACCAGGCTGATGATGAAGGAGCGGATACTTACCGCTATCAGGAAAATCAGGCTGGTGACCAGGCCCAAGACCACCCTTTGCCAGAGGGGAAGCGCCTCGGGAAACTGGGTCACCATGATGGCGGTTATCAGGGCAAAAGCCAGCACCCAGGTATAGTGCAGGCGTATGTTGATCCCCAAGATTCGCCCCGCTTTAGGCATGCCGTCCATCTTCCTAAATATACCTCATTAGCCGATTTATGGCTACCCTTTGACCAGGGTTTGTCTTTTCAGGATTTTAGCGCTCAACCTGCACCAGACGGAAGCGGAGCTTGCCTGCCGGCGCCGTTATTTCCACAATATCGCCCTGGCTGCACCCTAGAACGGCTTTGCCTATGGGGGAATTACTGGATATCCTGCCCTTGGTGGGGTCGACCTCGCGGGGGCTGACGATAGTATAGCGCAGCTCCTCGCCAGAGGCTTCGTCGCAGAGGACAATGCTGTTCCCCATGCTTGCCTTGGGGGTGGGCGCTTGCTTTTCGTCAATGATAGTGGCTGATTTCAGGATTGCCTCCAGCTCCATAATCCGCCCCTCCAGGTAACCCCGCTCCTCTTTGGCGGCGTCCAGGGGCGCGTTTTCGCGAAAGTCCTTATCCGCCGCTGCCCGTCGCATATCTTCGATGACCTTGGTGCGCCGAACTTTAAGCTCGGCTATCTCAGCCTTGAGCTCATCGTGGCCCTGCTGGGTCAGAGATGTAGGCGCCGGCAGCTTGCCTTTAGAGGTGGTGGAGAGGGGTGCTTTTGCCTTCTTGGGCTTGATTTGAGCCGCCAGATTGGCCTTGTTCCAGCCCTGCTTGCGGGCGTAGCTCAAGAAGGCTCGCACCGTCTCAATAGTGCTCAAATAGCTGGTGTGCAGCGACGACAGCTGGGCGGCGTAGTCGGCCACCTCGCGGGGGGTGAGCTTGGCGAAGGGGCGTTCCCAGCCGTACCAGCGCACGAATTGGTATATCGCCTGCTGGCCGGCTTCGCCTTCCTTGGGGGGAAGGGTGGCCAGAAAACTGATGGCGGCTTCACCCAAGCTCGGATTTTGGCTGGTCGTCATTTTGCTGACCTTTGTACTATTTCCAAGGCGAGCTCGGCGGCTCTTTTCCCGGAGAGGAGCATGCCGCCGAAGATGGCCCCCATCCTCGGCGAGCCAAACACAGCGTTAGCCGCCATGCCGGTGACCAGCAGGCCGGGATACACCTCTTTAGTGTTCTCCATTATCTCCTTCTCCCCCCTCTCGGCCCACATCGGCTTTTCCCCGATAACCCCGCCGGTCTTGGTGGCCAGTTTAGGCCCGATCTTCTTGGCCACTAGGCCGCAGATTTCACTGGCGTGTCCGGTAGCGTCTATTACCACCCTTGATCTTACCGCCAGCGGGTCAACATGCAACCCCGCTATTTCCGTGGCGCTCCAGTTCAACACCAGTCCAGCCACCCTATCCTTCTCCCTTATCACCACGTCCTCGACGCTGACCAGGTTAAATATCTTCACCCCGGCCTTTATCGTTTTAGAGCAGATAGTGTAGATGGCCTCCAGGGAATCGGCGATATAGTAGCCTTTCTGGTACTGGCTGGTCCCCACGCCGAACTCGTCTAATAGCCTTTTCCCTGCCTCCTGAACTACTATCCGGTTAAACATCATACCCCCACCCGGCATACCACCCCCCACCCGGAGCTGCCTCTCAAAGATAACCGTTTTTACCCCTTCTCTGGCTAGGTAGTAGGCGGCGGTCATGCCAGACGGCCCAGCCCCGGCTATGGCCACGTCTGCCTCCATCGCTTCCAGAAAGTCCTTCATAAAGCTTTCGGTTATCGCCTTGGATACGGTTATTTCGTCGATTTCCATATTCCCTCCATTACAAAGGCCTTTTTAGGCTGAATCTAGCACTTGGTTGCCGTGACGTTCAGATACTTTGCCACTAGTTCCATGGCACAGAACTGCCCGCACATGCTGCAGGCCGAACCGCTGGAAGCGTGCTTGCTGTGCACGCGGCGAGCCAGCTCGGGGTATAAAGAAAGGCGTGCCTGCTCTTCCCAGTCCAGCTTCTTTCTGGCTACTGCCATCTCCTTATCTCGCTCGGCGGCGCCCTTAACGCCTTTAACGATATCAGCGGCGTGGGCAGCGATGCGTGAGGCAATAACTCCCTGCCTGACATCATCAGGGTCGGGGATGGATAAATGCTCGGCGGGGGTTACGTAGCAGAGGAAGTCAGCGCCAGCAGCGGCGGCCAGAGCCCCGCCGATAGCCCCGGTGATATGGTCGTAGCCAGCGGCAATATCGGTGACCAGCGGTCCCAAAACATAGAAGGGCGCACCCTGGCATATAGCCTTTTCCAGCTTGACGTTGGCTTCAATATGGTTCAGGGGCAGGTGCCCAGGGCCTTCGACCATCGCCTGGATGCCAGCCTGACGGGCCATGGTTACCAGCTCGCCGATAGCTAACAACTCTGCAATCTGCGCCTGGTCGGTGGCGTCAGCCAGGCAGCCGGGGCGCATGCCGTCACCTAAACTCAAGGTTACATCGTATTCTCTGGCTATATCCAGCAGGCGGTCGTAGTTCTCGTAGAGGGGGTTTTCGCGGTCGTTGTGCAGCATCCAGCCGATGTGGAAGGCGCCGCCTCTGGATACTACATCAGCCACTCTTCCCTGCTGGCGCAGGCGGTCAATAGCGGCGCGGGTGACGCCGCAGTGCACGGTGATAAAGTCAACGCCGTCACGGGCATGCTCTTCAATGGCTGCGAAGATGTCCTCGGCGGTCATCTTGACGATAGCGCCGTGACGGGCGATGGCTTCAATACCGGCCTGATAGACGGGCACCGTGCCTATGGGCAGGCTGCTGGCGGCAATGATAGCCCGTCGAATGGCTGATATGTCGCCTCCAGTGGAGAGGTCCATGACGGTATCGGCGCCGCTTTCGGCGGCTACCTTGAGCTTTTCCAGTTCGGTATCCATATCGCCGAAGTCAGAGGAGGTGCCGATATTGGCGTTGACTTTAGTCTTGAGCCCCTGCCCGATGCCGCAGGGGACGAGGTTTTGGTGACCGATGTTGGCTGGAATGACGATGGTGCCCTCAGCTACTCTCTGCCTAATGACCTCCACCTCCACCCCTTCCTGCTCAGCCACCAGAGCCATCTGCGGGGTAATCTTGCCTTCTCTGGCCATTTCCAGTTGTGTCATAGCTTGCCTCCTCCTCAAAAACAATAAAACCAAGGGTTTTTGGCGGTTAAACTAAACCCTTGGTTTCTTTCATTTGCTTCCCTCCGCTCGTATTACCGAGATCAGGTTCCAAGGGTTGGCGCTAACCGCCTCTCAGCCTTTTATAGCACCCCTAGCGGAATTATTAAATTTTTCTCTATAGATAAAATATAGCATAAGGAGGGGGGAAATGCAAAGGATTATTGGTGGTATAATCCTGGTATGCAAAAGCTTGCGGCAGGTGCAAAAAGGTTAGGGCTGGAGCTTACAACTGCTCAGCTCGAGCTGTTCGATGTTTACTATAACGAGCTGGTGGAGTGGAACGAGCAGGTAAACCTGACGGCTATCACCGATTGCGAAGAGGTGCAGCTAAAGCACTTCCTCGATTCTCTCACGGTGAGCTTAGTCTACAAACCGACCAAAAACGATAGCGTTATCGATGTCGGCACGGGGGCGGGCATACCTGGGATACCGCTCAAAATCGCCTTTCCCGATATAAAACTGGTTCTACTTGAGGCTACGGCTAAAAAGGTGTCCTTTTTGCATCATATTACGCAGACGCTGGGATTAAAAGACGTCGAAATCATCGTCGGGCGGGCGGAGGAGATTGCTCATGTGCCTCGGTATCGAGAGAAATTCGACCTTGTGCTCTCGCGGGCGGTGGCACCGCTGCCCACGCTGGTAGAATTAACCATACCATTTTGCGCTATCGGCGGCAGCTTTATCGCCCAGAAGAAGGGGAATGTTGACGAAGAGGTCGGCCTTGCTGGGAAAGCTACTGAACTTCTGGGTGGCAAGCTGCGTGGGCCAAAAAGAATCGAGCTTGAAGAATTCGCCGACGAGCGCTACCTGATAATAATCGATAAAATAGCGCCGACGCCCGAGAAATATCCCCGCCGCCCCGGTGTCCCGGGGAAGAGGCCATTAAGTTGATAACTATTTTAAACAAGAGTAAAATACGGCTATGAAAAGCCGAAGCGGCAATAAGGATAAGAGTATGGAAACCGGAACCTGGAAGGTCAAGACGGGCCTGGCCCAGATGCTCAAGGGAGGGGTTATTATGGACGTGGTTACGCCTGAGCACGCCCGTATTGCCCAGGAGGCGGGCGCCTGCGCCGTTATG
The DNA here is from genome assembly GCA_034419075.1 of Dehalococcoidales bacterium. Classification (GTDB taxonomy): domain Bacteria; phylum Chloroflexota; class Dehalococcoidia; order Dehalococcoidales; family BS750m-G39; genus E44-bin88. Next base: position 107,718 of record DAOULR010000007.1, read on the forward strand.
GCGCTAGAGAGAGTGCCTGCTGACATCCGCGCCGCCGGAGGCGTGGCCCGTATGGCCGACCCAACTGTCATCGAGAATATAATGAAGGCTGTCTCAATACCGGTGATGGCCAAGTGCCGTATCGGGCACTTTGTCGAGGCCCAGGCGCTGGAGGCTTTGGGGGTGGACTATATCGACGAATCCGAGGTATTAACTCCCGCCGACGAGAGCCATCACGTCTGGAAGCACGACTTTAAGGTGCCTTTCGTCTGTGGCTGCCGCGATTTAGGCGAGGCTTTGAGGAGAATCGGGGAGGGGGCGGCTATGATTCGCACCAAGGGCGAGGCCGGCAGCGGCAATATCGTCGAGGCAGTGCGGCATATGCGGGCGGTAACGGACGGCATCCGCAAGCTGGTAAACACGCCTGAAGATGAGTTGATGGCGGCGGCTAAAGAACTGCAAGCCCCCTTCGAGCTGGTCGTTGAAGTGCACAAGATAGGCAAGCTGCCCGTGGTCAACTTTGCCGCGGGTGGGGTGGCCACACCCGCCGATGCTGCTCTGATGATGCAGCTGGGCGCCGACGGTGTTTTCGTCGGCTCTGGCATCTTCAAGTCCAGCGACCCCGCGGTCAGGGCCAAGGCTATCGTCGAAGCCACCACCCACTATCAGGACCCTAAAATAATCGCCGAGGTCTCCAAAAACCTGGGAGAGGCCATGGCCGGACTGGATATAAAGCAGATTCCCGCCGAAGAACTGCTGGCACAACGAGGGTGGTAGTATGAGGATCGGCGTCCTTGCTTCGCAGGGAGCCTTTATTGAGCATATCGCAGCACTACGTCGACTGAAGGTAGAGGCTTTGCCCGTCCGCCTGGCTCCGCAACTTGATGGCCTGGACGGGCTTGTTATTCCCGGCGGCGAAAGCACCACTATCACCAAGCTGATGCACAGCTCCAAGCTCACCGAAGAGGTGAAAAGGCTGGCCCGCCAGGGCTTTCCCATATTCGGCACCTGCGCCGGTATGATAGTCTTATCTGCCCCAAATTCCGACCGGGATGTTGAGCCACTGGGGTTGATGGACATCATCGTCAAGCGCAATGCCTTTGGGCGGCAGGTGGATAGCTTCGAAACCGAGCTCTCTATTCCCGTACTGGGGGAAAAGCCCTTCCCCGCCGTTTTTATCCGCGCCCCGCTAATCGAAAAGGCGAACGGTAACGTCGAGATACTGTCCCGATTGCCCGACGGCACCATTGTCGCTGCCCGGCAGGGCAATCTGCTCGTGACCGCTTTTCACCCCGAACTGACCGACGACCTGAGGTTCCACCGGTATTTTCTGGAGATTGTGGCCGGAAGCAAATAAGGAGGCACCTTGGAGAAGGTAATCACCGACGACCTGAAGGAGTTGGTCGACATCCTGCCGTCACACATCCGCCAGTCACTGCGCCGACAGAAGGACAGCAGCGAGCTTCTGGAGGTTGTCCTCGACCTGGGGCGTATGCCCGAAGCCCGTTTCTTAAAGCGTGAGGTTGTCCTCGGCTCCAAAGAGGTCGACGAGGAGGATATCGACTACGTAGCCTCGCGCGTCAGCAGCTTCGGCGACGACAACCGCGCCGGCATCGAGCGCACGTTGCACCGTATCTCGGCTATACGTAACCGCAAGGGGCGTATCATCGGGCTCACCTGCCGCGTGGGTAGAGCCGTCTTCGGCACGATAAAGATTATCGAAGACCTTATCCAATCGGGTAAGAGCGTACTTCTTTTAGGTCGTCCCGGTGTTGGTAAGACGACAATGCTGCGCGAGGTGGCCAGGGTGCTTGCCGACGACATGAAAAAGCGGGTTATCATCGTTGATACCTCCAACGAGATTGCCGGCGACGGCGATATTCCCCACCCCGCCATCGGCCACGCCCGCAGGATGCAGGTGACCACGCCCACTATGCAGCACGCTGTCATGATAGAAGCCGTGGAGAACCATATGCCCGAGGTAATCGTCATTGATGAAATCGGCACCGAGCTTGAGGCCCAGGCGGCGCGGACCATCGCCGAGCGCGGTGTACAGCTCGTAGGCACTGCCCACGGTAATACCCTGGAGAACCTGATGATGAACCCCACCCTTGCTGACCTAATCGGCGGCATCCAGTCGGTGACGCTGGGCGACGAGGAGGCCAAGAGAAGGGGTACGCAGAAGTCCATACTGGAGAGGACGTCGGCGCCGACCTTCGATATCGTCGTCGAGATTCAGGAATGGGATAAAGTAGCTATTCACCCCGATGTCGGCGAAGCGGTGGACGCTCTGCTGCGGGGCAACCCCATAACCGCCGAGGTACGCTGGCTCGACGAATCGGGCGAAGTCAAGACTAAAAAAGAGGAGCCGGCGGCCCGGGAAAGGCCCATTTCCATCAAACCACAGGTAAGCGGCAAGACCATGCCTAAGCTCTACCTCTTTGGGGTGAACCGGGGGCGGATAGAGCAGGTAGCCAGGGATATGCAGCTTCATCCCGAGGTCGTGGATAGCTTAAAGGAAGCCACCCTTTTCGTCACCTCCAAAGCCTACTACCGCCGCAAACCGCAGAAAGTCAGCGACGCCGAAGCCCTGAGGTTGCCCATCTACGTCCTCAAGAGCAACACACCGGCCCAGATAAGGCAGCTATTGGATACTGTCTATCCCAGAGCTGGCACCGAAAAGCAAAACCGGCTTAAAACCGCTCTCAGCGAGGCTGAGGAAGCCGTAGGCAAGGTGAGGGGTGGAGAGGGGTCGATAGAATTAAGCCCGCAGAGCGCCTATATACGGCGTCTGCAGCACCTGCTCGCCCAGCGCAGTCATCTATCTTCACAGAGTACGGGCAAAGACCCTAACCGAAGAGTGAGGATTTATAAGGGTTGAAGACTGAATCGATGGTAGACGGCAGGACGGCGGAGGAGTGGAACCGGAGGGGCATCGAGCTGACTAGACATGGCAGCTACGAAAAAGCGCTGGTTGCTTATGATAAGGCCATCAAGGCAGACCCGCAGTTTGAAGGTGCCTGGTATAACAAAGGGGTTGCTCTGAGTGGGATGGGCGAATACAAAAAAGCGCTGGACGCTTTCATCAACGCCAGCGGGATAAACCCACAGGACGCCAGCGCTTGGTGTGGCAAGGGGGATACGCTTAAGCAGCTGGGCAAGTATGAGGAAGCGCTGGATGTCTATGATACCGCTATTGCCGTGAGCTCGCGCCATTTCGCCGCCTGGTATGACAAGGGACTGCTGCTTAGAGAGATGGAAAGGTACGAGGAGGCGCTGGACGCCTTCAACAAGGCCGTTGAGCTCAGGCCACAGGATGCAGCGGCCAGTTTTAACCGTGGCAGCGCCCTAGCGGTTCTGAAGAGATACGAAGAGGCGCTGGAAGCCTTTAATAAGACCATTGAGCTGAACCCGATAGATGCCGATGCCTGGTACAATAAGGGGGTCGTCCTGGAACAACTCGGTCAGCCTGACGCGGCAAAGGTAGCCTATGAGCAGGCGGCCAAGCTCGACCCGCAGTATGGGGAAGAGAAGGAGTAAATGTCTCTCTTCATAACCTTTGAGGGAGGGGAGGGGGGTGGCAAGAGCGTCCAGGCTAGGGCGCTCTACCGCAGGCTTTCAAAGCTGAACATTCCTGTATTGCTGACGCATGAGCCTGGCGGTACACCCTTCGGTAAGAGAATAGGGCGCTGGCTGAAGTGGGCGCAAAACACCGATATATCACCGTTGACCGAGCTAATGCTGTTTAACGCCTCACGTGCTCAACTGGTAACCGAGGTCATAAAACCAGCCCTGAAGAGCGGCAAAGTGGTCATTAGCGACCGCTTTGACGATTCCACCACCGTCTACCAGGGCTACGGGCGGGGATTGGACTTGACCATGGTCAAGACGGTAAATAAGGCGGCGACCGGGGGGCTGACGCCTGACCTGACCGTGCTTCTGGACGCACCGGTCGAGACCTGTTTTGCCCGTAAGGGAAAGGATAAACGTGACCGTTTTGAGCAGGAAGCCATGGCTTTTCACCAAAAGGTGAGGGAGGGCTACCTCAAGTTAGCCAAAGATGAACCGCAGCGATGGCTGGTGGTGGACGCCAGCCAGTCCAAGGCCAAAATAGCCGAGATTATCTGGCAGAGGGTGAGCCAGATGCTTTCCAGAGCTTAAGAACCACCATATTGTCCCGCTGACTATTCATGATAGCGATACCAGAGGTGCTCGATGGCTAAAAACGTAGAAACGGGGTACTCCCAGAACGGGCTACCCTACGTGCGTATCGGCAACAGCTCGCGCAAACTGGTTGTCTTCGGGGGGCTTGACTTCGAGCACAGGCCGCCGTCGGGATTTAGTCTCCGAATGATGATTGGTAACTTCAAGAGCTTGGCCAGGGACTTCACTGTCTACATGGTGAGCCGCAAACCGGAGCTGCCCGAGGGCTATTCGCTGCGGGATATGTCCAATGACTACGCTGTTATGATAAAGGAAGAGATAGGCGCGCCTGTCGACATCATGGGGCTATCAACAGGTGGGGCCATCGCCCAGTACTTTGCCGTTGACCACCCCGAGCTTATTCATCGTTTGGTGCTGGCCCTGACTGGCTATCAATTGACGGAACAAGGCGCCGAATTGCAGAGGCGTATGGGTGAGCTGGCGCGCCAGGGCAAGTGGCGTGCAGCCTACTCTACCATGATGACCGTAATTTATCCTAGGGGCTTTAAGAAATACCTGTTTAAGTGCCTGATATGGCTTTTTGGGAGCAGGGGCGCGCCCCCAGACCCCTCGGACGGGCTGGTGGAAATCGAAGCCGAGGATAAGCATGACTTCTGGAGAAGGCTGCCCGACATCAGGGTGCCCACGCTGGTTATCGGTGGAGACGAAGACTATTTCTATCCCATTGCTGAGACGGCGGAGAGGATACCCAACGCCAGGCTGGTTCTCTATGAGGGGTTCGGGCACAATGTTATCTTCAGCAAGCGCCGCCAGTTCAACGAGGACGTTTGGACTTTTCTGACCGAGGGGGGCTAAATAGTGGCCAAGAAGCGGGTTGTCGTGGCTATGAGTGGGGGAGTGGATTCATCGGTAGCGGCAGCGCTGTTGAAACGAGACGGATACGAGGTCAGCGGCATCCATATGGGGCTGGGAACTGACATTATGTTTAGTAATCTGGAGGTCTTGGAACAAACTTGCAGCCTCTTAGAGATACCTTTATATAAACTTGGCCTGGAGAGGGAATTCAAGGAACTGGTCATCGACTATTTCTGTCAGGAATACGGCAGGGGACGGACGCCAAATCCCTGTGTGGCCTGCAACCAGTATATAAAGTTTGGCATCATGCTGAAAAGAGCGCTGGAGACAGGGACGGACCACTTCGCCACTGGGCATTACGCCCGTGTTGAAGCCAGTCCGGAGGGCTACAGACTGCTAAAAGCAGTTGACATAACCAAAGACCAAAGCTATTTTCTGTACACTTTGGGACAAGAGCAACTGTGTCGTCTTATTCTCCCGTTGGGAGAATTGACTAAGGAAAGGGTCAAAACCATAGCTAAAGAGATGAAACTACCCGCCAGTGGACATCACGACAGCCAGGACGTTTGCTTTATCCCTGATGACGATTATAGGGCCTTTATTGCCGGAAAAGTGCCCCCGGAAGCAGGGGAAATAGTTGACATAAATGGTAAGATTTTGGGTAAACACGATGGTCTGGCCCTCTATACTATAGGTCAGAGGCAGGGCCTGGGACTTAGTTCAAATGAACCGCTCTACGTGCTCGAAATGGACGCTGAAAGCAACAAAATCGTGGTTGGGAGCAGGGAACAGTCTTTACATAATGTGCTGGTTGCCCGCCAAACTAGCTGGATTTCAGGGCGATCTCCTAAAGAACCGATTGAGATAACGACTAAGATCCGCTATAAGGCACCCGAGGCCGCCGCCGAGCTCTATCCCACGGACGACGGAGTCGAAATCCGCTTCATTGAGCCCCAGTCAGCAATAGCACCGGGGCAATCAATAGTCTTCTACCAGGGCGATGAAGTATTAGGTGGGGGTATAATTGATGCCGTCTTTTATTGAAGAAGAGCAGCTGGTGGCGCAGGGCTACCGCCTCATCGCTGGTGTGGATGAGGCGGGGCGGGGGGCGCTGGCAGGGCCGGTGGTGGCCGCCGCTGTCATCCTGCCCAATAATTTAGAAGTGGCTCGGCTCGATGGAGTTAAGGACAGCAAGCTAATCAGTCCCGCTAAACGCGAGCGGCTCTTCCATCATATCTACGAGGTGGCCGTGGCGGTGGGGGTGGGGATGGCGCCGCACTCCATGGTCGATAGCCAGGGCGTTATAAGCGCCACCCGTTTCGCCATGAAGCAGGCCATAGAGGGGCTTTTACCTTCTCCGGAGTCGCTGCTTATCGACCACCTGCGCCTGCCCGGGCTAAAACTGCCCCAGAAGGGCATTACCCACGGCGATAACCTGTGCTTTTCCATCGCCTGTGCTTCAATTATCGCCAAGGTGGCCCGCGACTGGGTAATGGTAGAATTAGATAGGCTCTATCCCGGCTACGGAATGGCCCAGCACAAGGGCTACGGCACCCGACAGCACGTTGCCTGCCTTTTGCGGCTGGGCGCTTGCCCCATCCACCGCCGTAGCTTTCGTCCGGTTAGAGAGATAACACAGGGACTATTCAGCGAAGCTGAAATTATAAAGGAGGATTTTTATGGACAAGAGTGAGATACTGGCTTTCCTGAACGCCAACCGAGATTGCTTCATGGCTACAGTGGAGGGGGATAAGCCCCACGTGCGCGCCATAGGCATGGTCAAAGCCGACGAAGATGGCATCATACTTGAAATCAGCACCTTCAAGGATGTTTATAAACAAATAATGGCCAACCCCAACGTGGAGCTTTGCTTCTATAACGCCAAGGATGGCATCCAGATAAGGGTCAGCGGCGCCGTGGAACCGGTGGCTGACAAGAAGTTGAGGGATGAGATAGTTGCCCTACGCCCCTTCCTGAAAGAGCGCATCGCCGAATGGGGCGACGAGGTCGTGGGGGTCTTACGACTCAAGGGCCAGGCCTATGTCTGGAGCTTTGCCACCGGCCTTGAGCCGAAGAAATACGTGCCGCTGTAAAGGCTAATGAAGCGCCGAGATACGGGCATACTGGGCGAAAAGCTGGCCAAAGACTATCTCAAGGAGCGGGGCTACCGCATCCGTGAGACGAACTACCGCTGTTCCGAGGGCGAAATCGATATCGTCGCCGAGCATAAAGACTATCTCGTCTTTGTCGAGGTGAAGGCGAGGCGGAGCCTGGAATTCGGCATACCCGAGGAATCAATCACCGCCGATAAGCGGGAAAGATTACGGACGGTAGCCGCCCGCTATCAGCAGGAGCACGATAACCTTCCCCAGCTGTGGCGCATCGATGTCGTGGCCATAGAGCTTGACCGGAAGAACAAGCCCTCGCGGATAGAGCTTATTGAAAACGCCGTGGGCGAGGACTGAAGCTTTTATCTTTGATTTGCCTGTGCTAGAATCTGCCTGAGGGCTTTCGAGATGCCGAACCAGAGACAACGCATTATTGACGCTAATCTCAACCGCGCCGGCGAGGGGCTGCACCTGCTCGAGGAAATAGCGCGGATGATGCTCAACGACGCAACGATGACGCAGCAGCTAAAGACTATCCGCCACGGAATCCTGAGGGGAGATTTGGCCTTTAACCAGCAGCTTGTCCAGTCGCGCGATTCGACAAGCGACGTTGGCTTCGACATCGAAGTCGAGGGGGATAAGCAGAGGGAACTGCCGACTATGGTGGTAGCTAACGCCCGCAGAGTCCAGGAAGCGTTGAGAATCCTGGAGGAGATGGCCAAGGTTCCCGGCACCATTCCTCAACTTGACGCGGACAAGTTCAAAAAAGCCCGCTTCGCCCTCTATACGATAGAGCAGGAGCTTCTCTCTAGGCTGCTCAGGCAGGATAAAAGCGCTAAGATAGTCGGGCTCTATGCCATTATCGACAGCCAGTTTTTGGGCAAACGCCCTCATATCAAGGTCGCTGAGGAGCTGATTAGGGGTGGGACTAATGTCATCCAGCTGCGCGATAAGTTCACTCCCAAGGCGCAACTACTGCCTATCGCTCAAAAGCTGCAAAAACTCTGCACCGAAAAGGGCGTGCTCTTTGTCGTCAATGACCACCTCGATATCGCCTTAGCTTGCAGCGCTGACGGCCTGCATCTGGGGCAGGAGGATTTGCCTATATCTGTAGTCAAACGTCTGCTTCCGATAGACATGATACTAGGTTGCTCGGTGAACGCCGTCGAACAGGCCAAAAGCGCCGAGGCCGACGGCGCCGACTATATCGCCGTAGGCTCGATGTACCCGACGACCTCTAAGGAAAAGTCTATAGTGGTGGGTGTGGGCAGGCTGAAGCAGGTGAGGGGGACGGTGAGCCTGCCCCTGGTGGCTATTGGAGGCATCAATAAGGACAATGCCAGCGAGGTGGCGGCCAATGGTGCCGACGCTGTGGCCGTGATTAGTGCTATACTGGGGGCTAAGGACATCGCCGAAGCCGCCCGCAGCCTAATAACCAGCTTTGAGGCCGGAAAATGAGCGGACTGACCGATAACCTGGAGCCAATCGCCGATAAAATCAGGGACGAGTTGGCGGCAAAAGACGCCGCCCGGGAGAAGGTATTGCCGCGCTGCCGTGAAGCTATTCGGCACTGCAGCCAGGCCATACGCGCCGTCCACCGCCAGGAGTTCGACAAGGCTAAAGAACTGCTAAAAGGGGCGCGTAAGCTCTTAAACGAGGCCGAGAGCGCCTGTTCGGACTATAGCGAACTGGGCTATGCCGGTTTTGTCCGCGACGCCCAAAAAGAATATGCCGAGGGTACTATTACTCTGGCTCTGGTGACGGGGAAACCTTTGCCCACGCCCGAAGAGCTGGCTGTTGATGCCGTTTCTTATCTTAAAGGGATGGGCGAGGCCGTCGGCGAGCTGCGGCGCTACCTTCTGGATAACATGCGGCGGGGCGACCTCTCCAATGGGGAGGAACTGCTGACGGCTATGGATGATATCTACAACACACTGGTGACCATGGACTTCCCCGACGCCATCACTGGAGGGCTGCGCCATACCACCGACATGGTGCGGGGGGTTCTGGAAAAGACGCGCAGCGACCTGACGCTGGCCATGGGGCAGAAAGGGGTAGTGGATAAGCTGGACGAGCTATCCAACGAGAAGTAGTTGTCATCAAGGGTTTTCCCTTGAAAAATGCCCCTAATTTCTTGACCATAATTTTCTCATATGGTAAGATAGCTTGGTTTGTCTAGTGCCTAGTACATTTTTTCATTCTTCCCACCGAATGGAGAAAAGGTAAAGGAGGGCAAAGTGGAGCCCAAAATCGGAGTTTATATCTGTCATTGCGGGACTAACATTGGGGGGACAGTGGATGTGAAAGCGGTTGCCGAGTTCGCCAAGACCCTACCAGCGGTAACCGTTGCCCGGGAATATATCTATATGTGCTCAGACCCGGGGCAGGACCTTATCCGACAGGACATCAAGGAGTTGGGGATAAACCGTGTCGTGGTGGCATCCTGTTCGCCGACGCTACACGAACGGACCTACCGCCGGGTCTGCCAAGAGTCGGGCCTAAACCCCTACCTCTTCGAGATGGCCAACATCCGGGAGCACTGTTCCTGGATAACCGAGGACAAGGAGGCGGCTACCGAGAAAGCCAAGGCGCTGGTGAGCGCCGCCGTCAGGCGCGTTTACTACCAGGAGCCGCTGGAAACGAAAGAGGTCCCGGTTAATCCCAATACCCTGGTGGTCGGGGGTGGGGTGGCCGGCATCCAGGCAGCCCTGGAGATTGCCGATTCCAAGCACAAAGTCTATCTGGTGGAGAAGGAGCCGAGCGTCGGCGGACACATGATACAGCTGGACAAGACCTTTCCTACCCTGGACTGTTCCGCCTGTATTCTTACCCCCAAGATGAGCTTGGTGGGGGCCCACCCCTATATCGAACTGATGTCCTACAGCGAGGTGACCAATGTCGAGGGCTATGTGGGCAACTTCAAGGCCAAGATAACCAAGAAGGCCCGCTATGTTGACGTGGACAAGTGCACCGGCTGCAGCGAGTGCTCCGATGTTTGCCCGGTTACGGTGCCTAATGAGTTTGACCTGGGCTTGGGTAATCGGAAAGCGATTTACCGCCCCTTCCCCCAGGCTGTGCCCAATGCCTTTACCATAGATAAGCGGGGCTTGCCGCCCTGTAGGGTCGCCTGCCCGGCGGGCGTTAATGCCCAGGGCTATGTGGCCATGATTTCTCAGGGCAAGTTCAAGGAAGCGCTGGAAGTACTGCGGCGGACGATGCCCTTTGCCGGCGTTTGTGGCCGCGTCTGCACCCACCCCTGTGAAAAGGACTGCGAGCGGGGCAAGGTTGACGAGCCGGTTTCCATCCGCTCGTTGAAGCGCTTTATGGCTGACTACGAGCTTAACGTGGGGCGGGAGAAAGCCACCCCTGTAGAGAGAACTAAAGAAGATAAGGTTGCCGTTATCGGTTCGGGTCCGGCGGGCTTAGCCTGCGCCTACGACCTGATAAGGGAAGGCTACCCGGTTACCGTTTTTGAAGCCGCCCCCAAGGCGGGTGGGCTGTTGCGCTATGGCATCCCCGAATACCGCCTGCCCAACAAGGTGCTGGATAACGAAATCAGCTACCTGGAGGAACTGGGGGTAGAGATAAAGACCAACAGCCCGGTAAAGAAGTTCGAGGACCTCTTTAACCAGGGCTATCAGGCGATATTCTTGGCGGCGGGCGCCTGGGTCAGCCAGAAGATGGGCATTCCCAACGAAGATGCCCAGGGCGTGCTGCACGCCCTCGACTTCCTGAACAAGGTTAACTCGGGCACCAAGGTCAGTCTCGGCGATAAGGTGGCCGTCATCGGCGGTGGTAATGCCGCTATCGACGCCGCCAGGGTGGCCAAGCGACTGGGCGCCCAAGAAGTTAACATCGTCTATCGGCGCTCGCGGGCGGAGATGCCTGCCGAAAGCAGCGAGGTTGATGAAGCCGAACGGGAAGGTATTAAGCTACACATACTGGCGGCACCGGTTGAGGTTATCGCCAAGGGCGATAAAGTGGCTGGTATCAAGTGCATCAAGATGGAACTGGGTGAGCCCGATGAGAGCGGCCGCAGACGCCCGGTGCCGATTAAGGGCTCTGAATTCGATATGGATGTGGATAACGTGATTATGGCCGTGGGGCAGGGCGTTGACAAAGCAGCGCTGCCCAAGGAGCTGGAGTACACCGGGTGGAATACTGTGGTCGTTGACCCCACCACCCTGCAGACCAATATCGAAGGCGTTTTCGCCGGCGGGGACGTGGTTTCGGGTCCCTCCGACGTCATCGCCTCCGTGGCCGCAGGCAAGGAAGCGGCTATCTCCATAGACCGACAGCTGAGGGGGGTTGACCTCAAAGAGGGCCGCCCTGAGCCGAAGGAGAGGGTAAAAGACATACCTAAAGAGGGCGTGAAGGCCAAACTGAGGCAGGATATGCCTACGCTGGATGTCAGCAAGCGTGATGGCTTTGCCGAGGTTGAGTTGGGCTTCGACGAAAAGGCAGCTGTTGAGGAAGCCAAGCGCTGCCTGAACTGCGGCGTTTGCTCGGAGTGTATGGCGTGCGTCACCGCCTGTCAGGTTGGAGCCATTAACCAGGAGATGGAAGATGAGACGATAGAGGTGGAGGTGGGCAATATCATCGTCGCCACTGGCTACGATGCCTTCGACCCGACCCCGCTCTACCAGTACGGCTACGGGCGGCTGGATAACGTGCTCACCGCCCTTGAGTTCGAGAGGATGATTAACGCCTCGGGGCCGACGGCGGGCGAGGTGATGCTCAAGGATGGCTCTCACCCCAAGACGGTGGGCATTATCCACTGCGTGGGCAGCCGAGACGAGAACTACCACGTGTATTGCTCTCAGGTGTGCTGCATGTACTCCATGAAGCTGAGCCATTTGATAAGGGAGCATGTACCCGGTGCTCAGGTTGTTGAGTTCTACATCGACCTAAGGTGCGTGGGTAAGGCCTTTGAGGAGTTTTACAATCGTGTCCTGGAAGAAGGGACGATGTTCATCCGCGGGCGCCCCGGCGAGGTAACCGATATCGCCGAGACCCCGGAAGAGGAAGGCAAGCTCATTGTCGTCGGCGAGGACACCCTTATCGGGCGTCAGCGCCGCGTTCCGGTGGACATGGTGGTCTTGAGCACGGCCCTGCAGCCGAGGGAGGACGCCGACAAGGTCGCCCACCTGTTATCCATCAGCCGCAGTGCCGATGGCTTCTTCCTGGAGAAGCACCCCAAGCTGGACCCGGTAGCCACCATGAGCGATGGCATCTTCGTCGTCGGTTGTTGCCAGGCGCCGAAAGACATTCCCAACAGCGTGGCGCAGGCTTCGGCGGCGGCGGCCAGAGCGCTGGCTATGATCAGCGCCGGCTCCATAGAAATCGAGGCGGCTACCGCTGAGGTCAACGAGGAGCTTTGCTCCGGTTGTAAGACCTGTTCTGACCTCTGTGCCTTTAATGCCATCTCCTTCGATGAGGAAAAAAAGGTGAGCCACATCAACGAAACGCTGTGTAAGGGCTGCGGCGTCTGTGTCGCCGCCTGTCCCAGCGGCGCTATTAAGGGCAAGCACTTTACCGCCGAAGAACTATTGGCTGAGATAGAAGGGGCACTGGTATAAACCAGCCTTAGGACATAGAGAAAAGGAGGCGTCTAAATGGCTGATACAACAGTCAAATCCCCTCCTGCCGACGTCGCGAACTTCATTAAAGAGGTCTGCTCTATCCCTGGCGGCGAGGAGATTAATTCCTGTATTCAGTGCGGGGTGTGTACTGGCTCCTGTCCCACCGCCAACCAGTGGGATTACCCGCCGCGGCGAGTAATTGCCATGGTGAGAGCGGGCTTAAGGGACGAACTGCTCTCCAGCAACTCCATGTGGTTCTGTGTTTCCTGCTATTCCTGCACGGTGCGCTGCCCGCGGGATATCAAACCCGCCGACATTATGCACGCGCTGGAGATTATCGCCCTCCGCAGCGGTAAGAGCACACGGCAGAGCAACACGCCGATTATGTACCGCTGCTTCGTCGATTCCGCCCGTAGCAACGGGCGGGTCTATGAGCTGGGCATGATGATTAAGCTGTTCTTAAAGACCAACCCCTTTGCCGCTCTCAAGCTGGCACCGGTGGGGATGGGCTTGTTTTTCCATAAGCGGTTACCGCTAAGCCCAAGCCGAATCAAGGGAATGAGCGGACTCAAAGCCATCTTGAGTAAAGCCAGGGAACTGGGAGGTGCCAAATGAAGTACTATAGTTACTACCCTGGTTGTTCGGCGGAGGCGACGGCCTCCCCTCTGGGTATCTCGGTGGAACCGGTAGCCAAGAAGCTGGATATGGAGCTGGCTGAGCTCGAAGACTGGAATTGCTGCGGCTCCACTCCATTCTGGTCGGTGGATAAGCTGGAGGCGGCGGCTCTGGCCAGCCGCAACCTGGCGCTGGCCGAGAAACGGGGCTTCGACCTGGTGACGCCGTGCTCCAACTGCTTTGTTATCCTGCACGAGACCAATAACCACCTTAAAAGGCTGCCCGACTTCAAGGCGAAGGTGGATAAGGCACTGGCGGCAGGCAAGATGAAATACAACGGCAGCATCAAGGTGCGCCACCTGGCCGAGGTGCTCTATACCGATATCACCCCCGATGGAATCGCCGCCAAAGTGACCAAGCCCCTCAAGGGCTTAAAAGTAGGCGCCTACTACGGCTGTCAGCTGGTGCGCCCTGATGGCTTCGACAACCCCGAATCTCCCCACTCGCTGGACGAGATAATCACGGCCCTGGGCGCCGACGCCGTTGACTGGGAGATGAAGGCGCGCTGCTGCGGCAGCTCGCTGGTTATGCCCGAGCAGGAGGTGGCTCTGGGGCTGGTTAATAAGCTGCTGAGGAACGCCACCGAGCACGGGGCGGAATGCCTGATTACCCCCTGCCCGCTGTGCCAGATTAACCTTGACGCCTACCAGAGCGCGGTCAACAGCCAGTTCAAGACAAAATACAACATTCCCGTGCTCTTTGTCACCCAGTTAATCGGGGTGGCTCTGGGCATTCCTGCCAAAGAGCTGGCGCTTTCGGGCAACATCGTATCACCGATGAGGGTGTTAGCCCCCTATCTCTAGTCTACTAGAGGGTAAGAATATAACTACCAAAGAAGGATTTTCCTTCCACTGGAGCTATGTTGTCCTCCCGCTGGCTGTTCTTCTACTGCTAATAGGCTTGTCTGTATATTTCTATCACCTGCTGCCCGCCGAGGTCGCCGTCCACTTTGATAACGGCACGCCTGACAGCTGGCTCAGCCCCCCGATGACCATGGTTCTGGCATTGCTGCCCCAGTTTTTGCTGGCGCTGGTGGCGGTAGCCCTCGCCTGGGTGACGGCCCGCCTAGTGGCCCGCTCCTGGCCTGCGGAGGGGACAAAGACCAACCCCCGCACCATCATCGCCATTATGGGTAACATGGTAGCTTTGCCCCAGATTGTTTTCGGCTTTGCAATAGCCGATATTTTTGTTTACAATGCATACCAGATTCGCCTGCCGTCCTTGTGGATATTGGTTCTGGTTGTTATGGTGGTGGGGGCTATCGTTATCGGCGTGGTCTTTACCCGGGCGATAAGGCGAGAACGAACTGCGCGGCGTAACCAGTAAGGAGCGTTTTTGTGACCGAGGCCAAGTCAAAAGTTGAGATGGAGAAGCTGGTTTCCCTCTGCCGTCGACGCGGCTTTATCTTCCCCAGTAGCGAAATCTACGGTGGGCTTTCCAGTTGCTGGGACTACGGGCCGCTGGGGGTGGAGCTAAAGCGTAACATAAAGCAGGCGTGGTGGCGGACGGTTGTGCAGCAGCGTGACGACATGGTAGGGCTGGACGCCAGCATACTGATGCACCCCCAGACCTGGGAGGCCAGCGGACATGTCGAGGGCTTTTCCGATCCGCTAGTGGAGTGCAAAAGTTGCCACCTGCGCTGGCGAAGCGATGAATTAAAGGGTGATAAGTGCCCTGACTGCGGCGGTGAGCTGACCGAGCCCAAGCTCTTCAACCTGATGTTCAAGACCTTCATCGGGCCCGTCGAGGACGATGCCAGCGTGGTCTACCTGCGCCCGGAGACGGCGCAGGGCATGTTTGTCAACTTCGAGAACGTGCTCAATACCACCCGAAAAAGATTACCCTTCGGCATCGCCCAGATAGGCAAAGCCTTCCGCAACGAGGTCACCACGGGTAACTTTATCTTCCGCTGCCGCGAGTTCGAGCAGATGGAGATAGAATTCTTCGTCAGGCCGGATACGGACAAGCAATGGTTCGACTACTGGGTCGAGGAACGCCTCAACTGGTACGTAAGCCTGGGCATAAAAAAGGAGAACCTGAAACTGCGACCGCACACCAAAGAGGAGCTGGCGCACTACGCACGGGAGTGCTCTGACATCAACTATCTTTACCCGATGGGTTGGGCGGAATTGGAGGGCATCGCCAACCGTGGCGATTTTGACCTGGTGCAGCACGCCAAGTTCAGCGGCAAAACCTTAAGCTACTATGACGAGGAAACCAAGGAGCACATTGTCCCCTATATCATTGAGCCTTCGGCGGGTGTTGACCGCACGGCTTTAGCTATACTCTGTGACGCCTACGATGAGGACGTCGCCGACGACGAGCCTCGTGTGCTGCTTCACCTCCACCCCTCCATCGCCCCCGTCAAGGTGGCGGTGCTCCCTTTGAGCCGCAAGGAGACGCTGGCGCCACTGTCTAAAGAGATTTACGATGAGCTGCGTAAGTGCTGGATGACCGCCTTCGACGAAGCCCAGTCAATCGGACGGCGCTACCGCCGCCAGGACGAAATCGGCACGCCGTTTTGCGTCACCATCGACTTCGAGTCGCTGGAGGACAAGCAGGTCACCATCCGCGAGCGCGACAGCCTGAGGCAGATACGAGTGCCCATCGAAAGCCTGAAAACGACGTTGCAGGCTAAGCTGGATGGGGAAGACCTCTTCGTTTTGCCCGAGGGGGGGAAGATATGGAAAGAGGGGTGAGGGTAAGGTGGCCAAGAAGACCGGTAAGACACCAAGCTGGGTGTGGAAAGTCTCTCTAGGGATTGGTATTCTGGGCATAGTTGTCAGTATAGTTTCGGTAATAACAGTTATGCTCTACTATCAACCTAGAAGTAACAGGCTCGAAGATATATACCATGACTTCGCCGTAGTAGAGGACTATTACGAGATAGTGGAAATAGCCCAGGCCATACCTCTTCCCAATCCTCTGGGGCCTATTGAGCATCTAGACTATTCCCCTATTACAGTCTACGCGGTTACCCCAGATTCTGAAGTAGTGGACTTCCGAGGATCCTCTTACGGCTATATACTTAAACTAAGCACTGGCCTAAATACCTACCTTGCCACCAGCAGTGACTCCCCAGACCTTTCTGAATGGGAAATAGTCTATACTATAGGCGAGCTAAGAGAAAATCGGTTGAGGCTACGTTGGTTCCTATACAATGGTCCTATCCCTCCCGAGGGATGGATACAGAATACCGAATGATAGATTCTTCAATCTGGTAAGACAATGAAAATCCTCCATTTTGCCGACCTGCACATCGGTGTCGAGACATACGGGCGCTTAAATCCGGAAACGGGACTTTCGACACGTCTTGAGGACTTCCTAAAAGCGCTCGACCAGCTCGTCGATTATGCCATTGATAATAAGGTAGACCTGGTTCTCTTCTGCGGCGACGCTTACAAGAGCCGCGAGCCCACCCAGACTCAGCAGCGTGAGTTTGCTAAAAGAATCTATCGCCTTTCCACTGCCGGCATCCCCATTTTCCTCCTAATCGGCAACCACGACCTGCCCAACGCTATCGGCAAGGCTACCTCCACCGAGATTTTCGACACCCTTACGGTAAAGAACGTCTATGTCTCCAACCGCCCCGAAGTCCAGCGTATCCCGACGGCCAGCGGCATAATCCAGGTCGTCTCGCTACCCTGGCTGAGGCGTAGCGACCTGTTGACCAAAGAGGATACCAAGAACCTTAACTTTGAGCAGATAGACCAGCGGTTGAAGGAAGCTATGACCCGGATTATCGCTGATAAAGCTAAAGAGCTCGACCCCGAACTGCCCGCCGTGCTGGCGGCGCACGTCTGGGTGGTCGGTGCCACAGTAGGCTCGGAGAGCTCGATGACCATCGGGCAGGAGCACGCCTTGACGGTGAGTAATATTGATAATCCCGTCTTCGACTATATCGCTTTGGGACATCTCCATAAACACCAGGTATTAAGCAAAAACCCGCCCGTGGTCTATGCCGGCAGCCTGGCGAGACTGGATTTCGGCGAGGCAGAGGACGAAAAGGGCTTTTATCTGGTGGATATTGAGCCTAACGGCGAGAAGGGCCGGAGGCGGACGAGCTTTGATTTTCACCCTTTGGAGGGACGACGATTCGTCACGGTGAGTGTTGAGATTGAACCCGACGATATCGAGCCGACAGCCAGCGTGCTTAAAGCGATTGCTGAACAGCAAAACACTATCAAAGACGCTATCGTGCGGCTACAGGTCAGCCTGCCCGCCGAGCTGGAAGGTCAGCTACGGGACGGCGACATCAGGGGCGCTATGAAAGAAGCACACTACCTCACCATCGCCAAGGAAATCAGGCGTAAGGCGCGCTCGACGAGGTTGGGGGAGGGGGGAACAGCCGAGGAGATTACCCCCGCCCAGGCACTTAAAGCCTACCTGGAATCGAAAAAGGTGCCGCCTGAGCGTGCTAAAGTCCTGCAGGACTATGGGGAGAGGCTGATAAAAGAGCAGGAGAGCGGCCCGATATAAGACCGCGTTTGACCGACCAGTTAAACGCATCGGCGCTCCTCGGTTACAGGTGGATTAACCTAAGTCGAATCACACGTTTCAGGCGGGATTTTGCTTGACTTATATCTCGCAGTCGGCTAAACTAAACCTTGGGTATACCCGATAACACTAGCAGTCGGAGCTGAGCACTTTCCCCTTAAAGTCTCAGCTTTATTGTGGTAAAAACAAGGTTTTTATGAAGATTGCTATAAGCGGTAAGGGCGGAGTGGGGAAGACTATGTTAGCCTCTCTCCTTTCCCGAACTTTCGCCGAGGCCAGCTACGGTGTTTTAGCCATAGATGCCGACCCTGATGCCAATCTGGCGGCCACCCTCGGTTTTCCCCATGCTGAGAAGATAGTCCCTATATCCGAGATGAGCGAGCTCATCGAGGAACGCACGGGCGCACCTGTGGGTAAGTCGTCGAGCCTGTTTAAACTTAACCCCAAAGTAGACGATTTGCCCGATAAGTATTCCCTAAAACATAACGGCATAAGATTGATGGTGATGGGGCGGGTAAAGAAGGGGGGCACCGGTTGCTACTGCCCCGAAAACGCTCTCTTGAAGGCACTTATTTCACACCTGCTACTGAGACGAGATGAAGTCGTTATCATGGATATGGAGGCAGGCGTCGAGCACCTGGGCCGGGCCACAGCTGGGGCGGTGGATATACTCATCATCGTCGTCGAGCCGGGACGGCGCAGCATCGAATCCGCCCAGAGAATCGCCAGCCTGGCCAAGGAAATCGGCTTGAACAATATCGCCGTGGTGGCTAACAAAGTCCGCAGCCAACCTGAGAAGGAGTTCATCATCTCCAGCCTGCCCGGGTTTGAGTTCCTCGGTTTTATCCCCTATGACCAGGCCCTGGTCGACGCCGACCTGGCCAATCTTTCCATACTCGATGCTAGCCCCAAGGTGGCTGGCGAGGTCAGGAATATCTATAAAGCCCTGCTGTCCGCCGTTAAGGCGCCAGCGAAAACTAAATAGCTTAAATAATAAATGAGGAGGTTCCCGTGGCCTACGACGCAGTAAAAATGAAGGACTGGCAGATTTCGGAGGCGGCTGAGGAGAACATGCCTACCCCCGACCAGTGGCGGGAAAAGCTAAACCTAGAAAAGGACGAGATTATTCCCTACGGTAGACTGTGCCGACTCGACTTCATGAAGATTATTGACCGTCTGAAGGCTAAGAAGGACGGCAAGTACATCGAGGTGACGGCCATCACACCCACGCCGCTGGGGGAGGGAAAGAGCACCACCTCCTGCGGTCTTATGGAAGGCATGGGCAAGCGGGGACTAAATGTCGGCGGCTGTCTGCGGCAGCCTTCGGGCGGCCCCACCATGAACATCAAGGGCACGGCGGCGGGGGGCGGCAACGCCCTGCTTATCCCCATGACCGAGTTTTCCATGGGGCTTACCGGTGATATCAACGACATCATGAACGCCCACAACCTGGCTATGGTGGCGCTTACCGCCCGCATGCAGCACGAGCGCAACTACGACGACGAGCAGTTGGCCAGGCTGACCGGTATGAAACGGCTCAACGTCGACCCCACGCGGGTAGAGATGGGCTGGATTATGGACTTTTGCGCCCAGAGCCTGCGCAACATCGTCATCGGACTGGGCGGGCGCATGGACGGCTTTACCATGGAGTCCAAGTTCGGCATCGCCGTGAGCAGCGAGCTGATGGCTATGCTCTCCATCGTGCGGGATTTGGCCGACCTGCGGGAGAGGATGGACCAGATTACCGTCGCTTTCGATAAGAAGGGCAATCCCATTACCACGGGCGACCTGCAAGTGGGCGGCGCTATGACCGCTTGGATGCGCAACACCGTTAATCCCACTCTCCTCTGCACCGTAGAATACCAGCCCTGCATGGTGCATGCCGGGCCCTTTGCCAATATAGCTGTCGGGCAGTCTTCGATTATCGCCGACCGCATTGGCTTAAAGATGTTCGATTATCACATTACCGAGAGCGGATTTGCCGCCGATATCGGCTTTGAGAAGTTCTGGAACGTGAAATGCCGCTACAGTGGTCTCAAACCCCACGTTTCGGTCCTAACGACCACTATCAGGGCTCTCAAGATGCATGGCGGCGGCCCCAAGGTGGTGGCCGGCATTCCGCTGCCCGATGAATACACTAAGGAAAATGTCGGGCTGGTGGAGAAGGGTCTGCCCAATATGCAGCACCTTATCGGGGTTATCCGCAAGTCGGGTATAAACCCGGTGGTATGCATTAATGCTTTCCATACCGACACCAAGGCTGAGATTGCCCTGGTTAAGAAGGCGGCTGAGGCGGCGGGGGCACGCTGCGCCGTATCCACGCACTGGGCCGACGGCGGTGACGGCGCCCTGGAGCTGGCTGACGCCGTTAAGGAAGCCTGCGAGGAAGAGAACGAGTTCAAGTTCCTCTATCCCAACGAGATGAAGCTACGGGACAGGGTGAATATCATTGCCAAAGAGGTATACGGTGCCGATGGTGTTTCCTGGACTCCGGATGCTGAGAAAAAAGCTAAGGCTTTCGAGTCCGACCCCAAATACGACGAGTACACCACCATGATGGTCAAGACCCACCTCTCCCTGACCCACGACCCGACGCTTAAGGGTGTGCCCAAGGGCTGGACATTGCCTATCCGCGACGTGCTCATCTACTCCGGAGCCAAGTTCCTCTGCCCGATGGCGGGGACTATCAGCCTGATGCCGGGGACGAGCTCCAGCCCGGCCTTTAGAAAAGTAGACATCGACGTAAACACGGGTAAGGTCACCGGACTATTCTAGAACGGAGGACAACCGTTTGGCTTTTAGTATCGCTGTAGCTGGTAAGGGCGGCAGCGGCAAGACGTCGCTGGCCAGCCTGGTTATACGCTACCTGATGAAGAAGGGAATGGGGCCGATTCTGGCTGTCGATGCTGACCCCAACGCTAACCTGGGGGAGAGTTTAGGGCTTGACATAAAACAAACAATAGGCTCCATTATTGCTTCTTTTAACGACGAGAAGATAAACATTCCCCCCGGTATGACCAAGGAAGCCTATCTGGACTTCAAGCTGAACGAGACTATCGTCGAGACCAAGGGGCTCGACCTCATTACTATGGGTAGGGGGGAGGGGCCTGACTGCTACTGCTATCCCAATGTTATCCTGAGGAAGTTCGCTGACACCCTTTCGACTAACTATCCCTATATGGTTATGGATAACGAGGCGGGGATGGAACACCTTTCGCGGCGGACGACGCAGGACGTTGACGAATTACTCCTCGTCTCCGACCATACCGTGAAGGGGGTGCGTACCATAGCCCGCATCATTGAGCTGGTGGACGAGCTTGAATTAGTGGTCAAGCGACAGTCGGTGATTATCAACCAGGTTCCCGACGGGCTTGACCCTATGGTATCCGAGGAGCTGAAAAGGCTGGGGATTGAGCCCGCTGCCACCATTCCCATTGATAAAGAACTGGTTGACTATGATATTAAGATGAAGCCGCTGCTGGAATTGCCCGATAGTTCTCGGGCGGTTAAGGCAATCGGCGATTTAATGACCAATCTTCTCGGTGTAAAGGAGGCAAAATGACGGCAAAACTTATCAAAGGCGCCGAGGTGGCGGCGGAGATTCGCGAAGAGCTAAAGAAGGAAATTGCCGAGCTCAAGGCGAAGCATAACGTCGTGCCCGGGCTGGTCACGGTGCTGGTCGGCGCCGATCCGGCCTCACAGGTCTATGTCGGCGCTAAAGAGAAAACCTCGAAGGAGCTGGGCATCTACTCGGAGAGGTACGATCTGCCCGAGAAGACCACGCAACAAGAACTTTTGAAACTGATCGACAAGCTAAACAAAGACCCCAAGATTAACGGCATTTTGGTGCAGCTGCCTCTGCCCAAGCATCTCAACGAGGGGGAAGTCCTCTACGCTATCGACCCCAAGAAGGACGTCGACGGCTTCCACCCGGTGAACGTAGGCAAGCTGATGATTGGCGAGCCCGACTATATGCCCTGCACGCCCGCCGGCATTCAACAGCTTTTAATCCGTTCCGGTACCCAGATTGAGGGTGCCGAGGTGGTGGTGGTGGGGCGGAGCAACATTGTGGGCAAGCCCATCGCCAACATCTTGCTGCAAAAAGCACCGGGGGCTAACGCCACGGTGACCATCTGCCACACCAGGACTAGGGATATCCCCTTCCATACCAAGCGTGCCGACATATTAATCGTCGCTGCGGGCAGGCCCAAATACGTCACCGCCGACATGGTCAAGGAGGGCGTCGTCGTCATCGACGTGGGTGTAAACGAAATCGGTAAGACACCCGAGGGCAAGAGAATCCTGGCCGGCGACGTTGATTTTGAGACAGTGAAAGAGAAGGCGGCGGCTATCACCCCGGTGCCGGGTGGGGTGGGGCCGATGACGATAACCATGCTCATGATGAATACGGTCAGGGCGGCTAAAGTAGCCGCGGGCTTAACTTAGGAGGTGTTGGATGGAATACAAGATTAAAAAGACCAAAGCACCGGGACGGGACGAGGTGGAGTTGCTGGGAGCTACCTTTGAGGAAGGTAAACCGGAGGGGGAAGATGTAGGGAAGTGGCGCCAAAAGCTAGACAGCCGTGAAGAAAAGCTTAAATACCTGAGGAACGGTGAGCGCTACTTCTACAGCGACGAGTGGTTCGGCAGCGAGAAGCGCAAGAATCCAGCTTGATTTAAGGAGGGATACAATGGCTTTTGAAGTCCCCAAGACAGCCTATAGCGGCAAGATAAAGGAAGTGAAGTTGGGCAGCGGCGATAAGGCGGTAACCGTCGGCGGGGAAAGCTGCTACCCGTTTTATCTCTTCGAGGGAGAGATGCCGCGCTCGCCCAGAATAGCCATGGAGGTCTGGGATATGTCCCCCGAAGGCTGGGCGCCCGCCGCCCTGGAGCCATTTGGGGGAGTGACCGACGACCCGGTGGCCTGGGCCAAGAAGTGCATCGACGATTATGGGGCGGAGATGATATGTCTGCAGCTCATCAGCACTGATCCCAACGGGCAAGACCGCAGCCCCGAAGAAGCCACGGCCGTGGTCAAGAAGGTCGCCGATGCTATCAGCGTTCCCCTCATTGTCTGGGGGACGGCTAACCACGATAAAGATACCGAGGTTTTAAGGCAGGTGGCCGAGGCCTGTCAGGGCAAAGACCTGATTTTGGGGCCGGTTGAGGAGGGCGACCACAAGAAAATTGGCGCCGCTGCTATCGGCTACCACCATACCGTGATTTCCTCGACGCCGATAGATATCAACTTAGCCAAGCAGCTCAATATACTGCTGGGTAATCTGGGCGTTCCTGACGACCTTATTATCATGGACCCGACGGTAAGCTGTATCGGCTACGGCATTGAGTACTGCTACTCGGTTATGGAGAGAATGAGAATGGCGGGACTGACGCAGCAGGACGAAAAGCTGCAGTTCCCGCTTATCTGTAACATATCCAAGGAAGCGTGGAAGACCAAAGAGGTGCATATCCCCACTGCCGAGGACCCTAAGCTGGGAGACGCCAAGAAGCGGGGTATACTGCTCGAGGCTATGTCGGCTATGGTGCTGCTGCTGGCGGGCGGAGATGTGATGGTGATGAGGCATCCCGAAGCTATAAAGCTGGTGCGGGAGATGATAACCGAATTGACCGCAGCTAGTTAGATAAATAGACGTAAGTTAAGGGGGGATTAGAAGAATGACAGAAGAAAAAGAGACCAAGAGCATTGACCCGGCAACCAACGAGATGATAGAGAAGGCAGCCGCTGACCAGGCGCGAACCGTTTTTGACCGCGCCGAAGCCATGAAGCCCTGCCCGATAGGTTCCGTGGGCAGCTGTTGTTCTATGTGCTCTATGGGGCCGTGTCGGGTGCCCTTGCCCAAGGGTAAGGAGGAAACCCCGGAAGAGAAAAGGAAGCGAGTCGGTGTCTGTGGGGCTACCCCGGAGACAATCGCCGCCCGTAATTTCCTGCGTAAGACGGCCGCCGGGGCGGCGGCGCACAGCGACCATGGCCGTAAGGTAACCGAGGCTTTCCTGCTGACGGCCAAGGGTGAAGCCAAGGGCTTTCAGATTAAAGACGAGCAGAAGCTACTCCAGATAGCCCTTGACCTGGGCGTCGAGATCGGCGAGCGCAGCAATGCCGAAATTGCCGTTGATATTGGCGAAATCGCCATGAAAGAGTTCGGGCGGCAGGAGGGGGAACTCCTCTTCCTGAAAAGAGCGCCGCTGAAACGACAGGAGCTTTGGCGTAAGCTGGGGGTTGCCCCCCGTGGTGTTGACCGTGAGGTTGTCGAGGCCATGCACCGCACTCATATGGGCGTTGACCAGGACTACCATAATTTGCTTCACCAGGCAGCCCGCACAGCCCTGGCTGATGGGTGGGGTGGCAGTATGATTGCCACCGAGCTCCAGGATATACTCTTCGGCACCCCCTCACCGGTACTCAGTCAGATAAACCTCGGTGTGCTCAAAGAGGACAAGGTGAACCTGATTATCCACGGGCATGAGCCGCAGCTGGCCGAGATGCTGGCGGTGGTGACCCAGGACCCGGAGATGATTAAATACGCCGAGTCCAAGGGGGCCAAGGGGATAAACTTGGCTGGTATGTGCTGCACCGCCAACGAGGTCTTGATGCGCCACGGAGTGCCTATTGCCGGTAATTTCTTGCAGCAGGAGCTAGCCATAGTTACCGGCGCCCTGGAGGCGATGGTGGTCGATGTCCAATGTATCATGCAGGGCATCGCTGACGTGGCCCAGTGCTTCCACACCAAAATAATTACCACCGACCCCAGGGCCAAGATTACCGGTGCCACCTTCCACGAGTTTGACGAGCGTGACGCCATCGAATCGGCCAAGGCTATCGTGAAGACGGCTATCGATAACTTCCCTAACCGGGGTAAGAACGTCCGCATTCCCGATATTAGGAGCGACCTTATCGCCGGTTTCAGCCACGAGACTATTAATTATCTGCTGGGCGGGCTCTTCCGTGCTTCCTACCGCCCCCTTAACGATAACATCATCAACGGGAGGATAAGGGGTGTGGCCGGTGTCGTGGGCTGCAACAACGCAAGGGTTACCCACGACTATGCTCACGTCACCATGGTCAAGGAGCTCATTAAGAACGACGTCCTGGTTTTACAGACAGGCTGTAGCGCTATGGCCTGTGCCAAGGCCGGGTTGATGGTGCCTGAGGCAGCGGCTAAATATGCCGGCAAGGGGCTGGCTGAGGTGTGTGAGGCGGTTGGTATCCCGCCGGTGCTCCACCTCGGTTCCTGCGTCGATAATGCCCGTATTCTGATAGCCGCTACCGCCATGGTCAAGGACGGGGGCTTGGGCGACGACATCAGCGACCTGCCCGCCGCCGGGGCAGCTCCGGAGTGGATGAGCGAAAAGGCTATCTCCATCGGACAGTACTTCGTCGCCTCCGGTGTCTTCACCGTATTCGGCGCTGCCTGGCCCACACTGGGCAGTCAAGAGGTTACCGACTTCCTCTTCAAGGATATGGAGGAAAAGTACGGTGGCATGTGGGCTTTTGAGCCCGACCCGATTAAGGCCGCCCAGATGATGATTGCCCACATCGATAAGAAGCGTAAGGCCCTGGGTATTGACCAGGCCCGAGAGCGCGTGCTCTACGATATGGAGATGAGAAGGGAGCTGGAATCGGTTTAGCCACCACATAAGATAAGGGAGGGCTTTAGAGAATGTCTAAGATAATAGCATCAGCCGCCATCAGAGGGGCTCACAAGATTGTGGAACGGGCGGATACGAAATGGAAGGAGGCTATGGATAAGTGGGGAGCCAAGGAACCAGTGGGCTTCCCCAACACCGCCTACTATCTGCCTATAATCTACGGTATCCTGGGGACTAAGGTGGAAAAGCTGGGCGACATGGAGGCCGTGCTCAAACAGTGCAAAACCCTGCTGCCGCCACCGGTGCGGGAGGAGCACCCCTTGCCCTACCTGGCACCAGCCCTTGATGCCGGCATGGCTACCCTTTTTGCTGAGGAATTGATAGAGGCCATAAGATACCTGGAAACACCCGATTTTTACACCAAGACGGAAGACCCCGTCGACGGCAACATCTGGCTAGGCGCCGCCGACGACATTATCCTGAGGAAGCGAGGCGTTGAATTCGTTGACGGCACCGCTCCTGGTTTCGCCGCCATTGTCGGCGCGGCTCCCACCAACGAGATTGCGGCCAACATCGCCCAGGAGTTGCAGCAGAAGAACCTCTACGTGTTTATGGCTTCCGAGTATAACGGTAAGAAGTTTTCCGAACAACTAGTGGAGCAGGGGGTGCAGATTGGCTGGCCGACCCGACTGGTTTCCTTCGGCCCCGATATCAGCGCCGCTGTCTTCGCCATGGGCTTCGCCACTAGGGCGGCCATGTCCTTCGGTGGCATTGGGCCCGGTGAATACCGCAAGATACTCATTTACAATAAAGACCGAATCTTCGCCTTCGTCTTGCCCCTGGGCTATGTCACCGATGAATGGTACGCCAATGCCGCCGGCGCCATTAACTGGGGATTTCCTACCATCGCCGATACCCCCATCCCCGAGGTTTTACCCACGGGTATCTGCACCTACGAGCATGTCGTTTCCAACATTCCCCACGACCAGCTGGTGGCCAAGGCGGTGGAGGTGAGGGGTTTGAAGGTGGCCGTGGCTGAGGTCCCTGTTCCTGTGGCCTACGGGCCCGCCTTTGAGGGGGAGAGGGTGCGTGGCGAAGATATCTACCTGGAGTGCGGCGGCGGAAGGACGCCGATGGTGGAGTGGGTGACCACCAAGCGCATGGAAGAGGTAGAGGACGGCAAGGTCGAGGTGATTGGGCCGGAGATAACCGATATTGAGCCCGGTTCCCGTTTGCCCATGGCTATAGCTGTAGAGGTGGCGGGTAGGGAAATGCAGGAGGACTTTGAGCCTATTCTGGAGCGCCAGATTCACCACCTCATCAACTACGCCCAGGGGGTGATGCATATCGGACAGCGCGATATCGCCTGGATAAGAGTCGCCAAGCAGGCGGTGGAAAAGGGCTTTAAGCTGCACCATATCGGCGACATCCTCCACGCCAAGTTGCACCAGGACTTCGGGCGTATCTTCGATAAGATACAGGTGAAGATCTATACCGAGGAAGCTAAAGTAAAAGAGGTGGAGGAGCAGGCGAGGGCGGTCTACGGCAAGCGCGACGCCCGCATCGAGGGCATGACCGACGAGACCACCGATACCTACTACTCCTGCACCCTCTGCCAGTCCTTCGCCCCGAGCCATGTCTGCGTCATCAGCCCGGAGAGGACGGGGCTTTGCGGCTCCTATAACTGGATGGACTGCAAGGCCTCCTACGAGATTAACCCCACCGGCCCCAACCAGCCCGTAGAGAAGGGGGAGATCATCGACCAAAAGATGGGGCAGTGGAAGGGGGTAAACGACTTCGTGCTCAAAGCCTCCCGGGGTAAGATAGACCACTATAACTTCTACAGCATCGTCAACGACCCGATGACTACCTGCGGCTGCTGCGAGTGTATCGCTGCCGTCCTGCCCATGTGCAACGGGGTAATGACGGTCAACCGCGAGTACACCGGTGAGACCCCCTGCGGCATGAAGTTCACCACGCTGGCGGGCACCATCGGCGGCGGCTTGAGCACGCCGGGGTTCGTCGGGCACGGCAAGTACAATACCTGCCAGAGGAAGTTCATCAACGGCGACGGCGGTATCCAGCGCATCGTCTGGATGCCCAAATCGCTGAAAGAAGAAATCGGCGACAGGCTTAAAGCCAGGGCCGAGGAAATCGGCATCCCTGACCTGCCCGACATGATTGCCGATGAGACGGTGGGTGTGACCGAGGAAGAGATTCTCCCCTTCCTGCAGGAAAAGGGTCACCCCGCCCTGAATATGGACCCGATACTGGGCTAGATACGATAACAGGCTGGGAAAGGAGAGTGTGCTATGGCGCTTACCGGAATAGAGATATTCAAGCTTTTGCCCAAGACCAACTGTAAAGACTGCGGGGAGCCGACCTGTCTTGCCTTCGCCATGAAACTGGCGGCGGGCAAGGCGGAGCTTTCCCTCTGCCCCCATGTCTCCGAGGAGTCAAAATCCAAGCTGACGGAAGCTTCGGCTCCACCCATCATACCGGTTACTATCGGCGTGGGCGACCGGGTTCTCAAAGTCGGCGGTGAAACGGTGATGTTCCGCCACGAAAAGCGCTTCGAGAACCCACCAGGAATAGCCATTCTCGTCAGCGTCGATAAGGACGACGCCAATATTGACGCTAAATTACAGCGCTTCAACGACCTCCAGTATGAGCGCATCGGGCTTACCCTCCGCCCCGACCTGGTAGCGGTAAAGGCGGGGACTGACGCCGCCCGCTTTAAGGCGGTGGCGGCCAAGGTAAAGGAGAAAACCACCGGCGGCATCATACTAATGAGCGATAATCCTGAGGTTATAGCAGCGGGCCTTAGCGCCTGTGCCGACCGCAAACCCTTGCTCTACGCCGCCACCGAAGCCAATCAGGACAAGATGGCGGCTTTAGCCAAGGAGAACTCCTGCCCGCTGGCGGCCAAAGCCGAAAACGTGGAGAAGCTGGCCGAGCTGACCACCAAGCTGACCGAGGCTGGCATAAAAGAGCTGGTTATCGATTCGGGAGCACGGGGCTTGAAGCAGGCCTTCCAGGATCAGATAATCATCCGAGGCGCGGCATTAGCCAAGAAATTCCGTCCGTTAGGCTTCCCCACTATCGTTTTTCCCGCCGAGATGACCGATAACCCGATGAAGGAGGCGGTAATCGCCGCCATGTTCGTGGCTAAATACGGTGGCATTATCGTCCTCTCCGATTTCCAGGGAGAGAGCCTCTTCCCACTACTTGTAGAGAGATTGAACATCTATACCGACCCGCAGCGGCCGCTGGCGACCAAAGAGGGCATCTACGAAATCGGTAAGCCCACCGACAGCTCACCGGTGCTCATCACCTCCAACTTCTCCCTTACCTATTTCATCGTCTCTGGAGAGGTGGAGACGAGCAAGATTCCCAGCTACCTGCTGGTCAAGGACACCGAGGGGCTCTCGGTGATGACGGCCTGGGCGGCGGGTAAGTTCGTCGCCGACGCCATCGCTCCCTTCGTCAAGAAGTGCGGTATTGCCGATATGGTAAAGCACCACAAGCTGATAATTCCCGGATACGCCGCTGCCGAGAGCGGTGGGTTAGAGGAGGAACTAGCGGGTTGGGAGATTCAGGTGGGTCCCCGCGAGGGCTCTAACATCCCCGCCTACCTTAAATCGTGGCAGCCATAAGAACCGTGATGAGTGCCTCAGGAGGTTAAAGAATGATCCTCATCGGCGAAAATCTGAACATAATGTCCCAGACGCTGGGCCCGGCAATGAAAGAAAGAAACGCGGGGCCCATACAGGAGATGGCTAAGGCCGAGACGAAGGCTGGCGTCGACTACATCGACCTCAACATCGGGCCCGCCCGCAAGGCGGGGGATGAAATGATGCAGTGGGTGGTCGAGACGGCGCAGGCGGTCACCGATAAGCCACTGTCACTGGACACCACCAACCCGGTGGCTATGGAAGCGGGTCTTAAGGTGGCCAAGCACAAGGCGCTGATTAATTCCATCTCACTTCAGCCCGACCGGCTGGAGAAAGAGTTGCCCCTGGTTAGCCAGTATAACGCCGATATGATTGGGCTGCTCTGGGGGGTGGAGGGGATGCCCCGCGATGCTAACGAGCGGGCTATGCTCGCTGTTGACCTTATCTATAAAGCCAACGAGGCCGGTATCGCCAACGGGAATATCTGGATAGACCCTATACTGACCCCGGTTTCGGTGGAGATAAACCAGCTCAAGGCCTGCTTCGAGTTTATGGCCATGCTCAAGGATATCGCCCCTGACTGTAAATCGACCGTCGGGCTTTCCAATATCTCCAACGGCACGCCTACTGAATTAAGGCCCTACCTGAACCGAACCTGTATGATAATGCTGATGAGGCACGGGCTTTATTCGGCCATTGTTGATGCCTTCGACACTGAGCTGATAGCTATCGCCCGTGGCCATAGACCGGAAATCGTCGAACTGGTGCACAGGGTAATGGACGGCGAGAAGGTAGACCTCTCCACTATAGATAAGGAAACCGCCAAGTACGCCAAGACGGTCAGGGTGATTACTGGAGAGGCCCTTTATTCCCATTCCTGGCTTGAGGTATAACATGAACCCCTGCATCGCAGGGGCGTATTCGTGTATAATAGGACGTATTCATTTTCGCCGTTAGAAGGGAAGAGCTAGATGAGCCTGCAGCCATTGTTTGAGAAGGGGAAATTCGTTGTCACCGCCGAAGTAGGACCCCTAAAAGGGACGGATACCACCGAGCTGATGGAGGCGGTCGAAGTACTTAAGGGCAAAGTAGATGCGGCTAATGTTACCGACCAGCAGAGCTCGGTGATGCGATTGGGCTCGCTGGCGGTCTGCCACCTGTTAAAGATGAAGGGGCTTGAGCCCGTATTACAGGTAACCTGCCGCGATAGGAACCGGCTGGCTTTGCAGTCTGACCTTTTGAGCGCGGCGGTGCTGGGTATCGAAAACGTCCTCTCTATCACCGGCGATTTGCCTGTGCTCGGCGACCATCCCGAAGCCAAGCCCGTCTATGACCTGGACTCGGTGCACCTGCTCTGGGTGATGAAGAAACTGAGCGAGGGTTACGACATGCAGGGTAACGAGCTTAAGGGCAAGCCCAGTTTTTTCCCCGGGGCGGTGGTGAATCCCGGTGCTGATACCGAAGCTGCCCGCGAGCTGCAGCTGATAAAAATGGAGAAAAAAATCGAGGCCGGCGCCCGCTTTTTCCAGACACAGGCGATATACGACCCCAGTGCCTTCGCCAAGTTTATGAAGCGGGCGGGTAAGTTCGGCGTTCCCATTCTGGCGGGCATAATACCCTTAAAGTCAGCAGGTATGGCCCGCTTTATGAATAAGAATGTTTCCGGCGTTTTTGTGCCCGACGAGCTCATCGAAAAAATGACCGCCGCTGAAGACAAGACCCAGATGGGCGTAGAAATAGCCGCTGATTTAGTCAAAGAGCTTAAAGATATGTGCCAGGGGGTGCATATCATGGCTATCGGCTGGGAGAAGAAGGTGCCCTTGGTTCTGGAGGCGGCGGGAATATAGTTTAGTCTGATGGGTATGAATAATAGTTTGCTTTCGGTGCCCGGTCAAAAGAATTATGAATACGGCTATAAGCTCGCCCATGAAATCGCTAGCCAGAAGCTGGCCGAGACGGGCGATATCGAGCGACTTTGCCGTGACAGCGGTGCCGAATACAAAATCATTGATTCCCACCCTGTAATCAGCCTTGACTATCTGAACCGCCGCTATCAGATTCGTCTGCCCGAAGTCGATATTTCCCTGGCCGACAGTGAGGAAGAGGTGCCCCTGAAGGACAAGGTACTGCTGCTGCACTATCTGACTCAGGCCAAGGGCACGCCGCCGGCCAATAAATCCGTCGCCTACAAGGAATTACCCGATGGTGTCGTCTATTTCCGCACCTTCCACAAACGGGCGATAAAGCCCCTCGTCGATAACTTTGGGCAAAAACCCGAGAAGCTGCTCGAAGCGGCTAAAGGGCTGGGCGGCATCAAAGCCGCTGTCGGCGATGCGGCCGTGACCATAAATGCCTTTAAGAAGGTTCCCATAACCTTCGCCCTCTGGAAGGGTGACGAGGAGTTTCCCCCTGACGGCAGCATCCTCTTTGATGCTACCGTCTCCGATTACCTGACTATCGAGGATATAAACGTGCTCTGCGAGAGAATCGCTTGGAAGCTGGTTAGAGCTTTGAAAGAAGGGAGCTAAAACGTGCCCGTAGCCGTCGATTTTGCTAAAGAGGCGGAGAAGATAACGTCTAATTACAGCCAGGATAGCGGCAACCTTATCCCTATACTCCAGGAAGCCCAGGGGAAGTTTGGCTATCTGCCCGCCGAGGCGATGCAGAGGTTTGCCAAATACTTAAAGTTGCCCGAGAGCACTGTTTTCGGAGTGAGCACCTTCTACGCCCAGTTCAAGCTGACCCCCACCGGGCGCAGGAAGATAGTAGTCTGTCGAGGGACAGCCTGCCACGTGCGGGGCGGGGCGCGCGTCCTGCGCGAGATTGAACGGCGGCTGGGCATCAAGCCTGGAGAGACTACCGAGGACATGGAATACAGCCTGGAAACGGTAGCCTGTATCGGCGCCTGCGCCCTGGCGCCGACGATGAGAGTGGATAACGAGACCCATGGACAGATGACGACTAAGAAAGTTGCGGAGGTCCTTGGTGGCTAAAAAGCCAGCTAGTCAGGCGGACGACAAGCGTACCATTCTGGTCTGTCACGGGACGGGGTGTGTTTCGGGCAAGGCCTTTGAAATCAGGGAGGCGCTGGAGAAAGAGGTAGCCAGGCTGAAGCTGAAGGACGTGGCCGTGGACTTTACCGGTTGCCACGGCTTTTGCCAGCAGGGGCCCATCGCCGTCGTCGAGCCTGAGGGCATCTTCTACACCAAGGTCACCGTTGACGATGTGCCCGAGATTGCTCAGTCCCACCTTCGCGACGGAAAACCGGTGGAGCGCCTGTTCTACCACGACCCAATTACTGATGAAGCCGTACCCTGTTATAAGGATATTACCTTCTACAGCCAGCAAACGCGTCTCATACTGCGTAACTGTGGACACATCAACCCGGAGAGAATCGAAGACTACATAGAGACGGGAGGCTACGACTCGCTACGCAAGGTATTAAAGGAAATGACACCGGAGCAGGTTATCGAAGAGGTAAAGTGCTCTGGTTTGCGGGGGAGGGGAGGGGCCGGCTTTTCCACCGGTCAGAAGTGGGAGTTTTGCTACAAGGCCAAGAGTGACCAGAAGTATATGATTTGCAACGCTGATGAGGGCGACCCTGGCGCTTTTATGGACAGGAGCACCATGGAGGGTGACCCCCACACCGTTATCGAGGGGATGACCATCGCTGCCTACGCTATCGGTGCTTCAGAGGGCTACATCTACATCAGGGCCGAATACCCGCTGGCGGTCAAAAGGGTACGACTGGCTATCAAACAGGCCGAGGATAAGGGATTTCTGGGCGATAAAATACTCGGCTCTAAATTCAGCTTTCACCTCCACGTCAAAGAGGGCGCTGGTGCTTTTGTCTGCGGCGAGGAGACGGCGCTGATGGCCTCCATAGAAGGCAAGCGGGGCATGCCCCGCCCGCGCCCGCCATTTCCTGCCCAGTCGGGCTTATGGGGCAAGCCGAGCAATATAAATAACGTTAAATCGTTGGCGACAATACCGGTTATTATCGCCAGGGGCGCTGACTGGTACTCACAAATCGGCACAGAGAAGAGTAAGGGCACCGTCGTTTTCGCCCTGACGGGCAAGATTGCCAACAGCGGCTTAGTCGAGGTGCCCATGGGCTTCCCGCTGCAAAAGATTATCTACGAAATCGGCGGCGGCATTCCCGACGGCAAACGCTTTAAGGCGGTGCAGACAGGGGGGCCTTCGGGCGGCTGCCTGCCCGCCAGCATGCTGAACAAGCCCGTTGACTACGAGACACTGGCTGAAGCCGGCTCTATCATGGGGTCGGGGGGCATGGTGGTCATGGACGAGGACACCTGTATAGTCGACGTCGCCCGCTATTTCCTATCCTTTACTCAGGACGAGTCCTGCGGCAAGTGTATTCCCTGCCGTTTGGGGACAAAGCAGATGCTGGATATCTTAAACGATATCACCCACGGACGAGGCAAGCTGGAGGACATTGACCTGCTTTTGAGTTTAAGCGAACAGATCAAAGTCGGCTCACTCTGTGCTCTGGGCGGCACCGCCCCCAACCCGGTGCTGACCACCATCCGTTATTTCCGTGAGGAATATGAAGAGCATATAAAGAACCACCACTGCCGAGCGGCGGTCTGTGAGGGGTTGGTTACGGCTCCTTGTACTCATACCTGTCCCGCAGGCGTGGATGCGCCCCGCTATATCCGTTTTATTGCCAAGGGCAAGCCGAGCGAAGCGGTGGCTGTAATCAGAGAGAAGATTCCCTTCCCTTCGGTCTGCGGCTACGTTTGTATCCATCCCTGCGAGGCCAAGTGCCGTCGGGGTCTGCTCGACGAGGCTATCGGCATACGCGTGCTCAAGCGCTTCGCTGTTGGCAACGATACGGGAATGTGGAAGCGGAACTCAAGGATAGCTCCCGAAACCGGCAAACGAGTCGCCGTCGTCGGCTCGGGTCCCGCGGGGCTTACCGCCGCCTTCTACCTGGCTAAGCTGGGGCATAAGGTAACCGTCTTCGAAGCCCTGCCTGAGGTAGGGGGTATGATGCGGGTGGCTATTCCCGACTATCGCCTGCCCAAGGAAGTTCTTAAACGGGACATCGACGAGATAGAGGCGGTTGGAGTTGACATAAAGACAAATACCAGAGTCGAATCCACCGACGAGCTGTTCGAAAAAGGCTATGATGCTGTCCTCCTGGCTATCGGCGCCCACGAAGGCCTCAAGATAGGGGTCAAGGGCGAGGACAGCCCGGGAGTAAAGGACTGCGTTAGTTTCCTGCGTGAAGTGAGTCTGGGCAAGAAGGTGGCGGTGGGGGAGAGCGTAGCCGTTATCGGCGGCGGTAATGCGGGTATAGACTCGGCACGCACCGCCCTGCGCCTGGGCGCTAAAGAGGTGACCATCGTCTACCGCCGCACTCAAGGAGAAATGCCGGCCGCGTCTGAGGAAATCGAGGGGGCTATCGAAGAAGGCGTTAAGATACGCTTCCTGGCGGCGCCTCTGAGCATAACTAAGAAGAACGGCAGGTTGGAGCTGGAGTGCAACGCCATGCAACTGGGTGATATTGATGCCAGCGGACGGCCCCGCCCCGAGCCAATCGAGGGTGGTCAGTTCACCATGAGCTTTGACACTATTATCGCCGCTATCGGCCAGCGGCCTGAGGTTCCCGCCCGCTTTGAGCTGTCGCTGGGGAGGGGTAATACCATTAAGGTTGCCCCAGATACCTTAGCTACGGATAAAGAAGGCGTTTTTGCCGGCGGCGATGTGGTTAAGGGACCAGCCTCGGTCATCGAAGCCATTGCCCACGGCCGTCTGGCGGCGACATCAATCGATAAATACCTGGGTGGGGAGGGGGATATCGAAGAGGCATTGGCCCCGCCTGAGGAGGCGATGAAGCCGCTGGAGGAGGCGGAAGAGGAGATGAGGGTAGAGATACCAACGCCTCCGGCTAAAGAACGGATTAAGAACTTTGAGGACGTAGAAATGACGCTGAACTCGAAGATGGCTATCAAAGAAGCCGGGCGTTGCCTGAGATGCGACCTTGAGGAGAGAGAAGAGTAGTATGGCGGAAATCGGGCTAACTATCGATGGCCAGGAGGTCAAGGCTGAGGCGGGGATGACCGTGCTCGAAGCTGCTCAAGAGGCAGGCATCTACATTCCCACCCTCTGCGCTGATCTCGACCTTAAGCCCTACGGTGGTTGCCGCCTCTGTATTGTCGAGATTGAGAAGATGCGTGGCTTTCCCACCTCCTGTACTACACCCGCCACCGAGGGCATGGTGGTTAAGACCAACACCGACGCCTTAAACGAGGTACGCCGCACCGTCGTCGAGTTGCTATTATCCGACCATCCCAGCGAATGCCTGATTTGCCATCGGCGAGAGCGCTGTGGGCCCTTCGACATCTGCCTACGCAACGTGGCTGTGACCGAGCGCTGTGTAACCTGCGCCAAGAACAGGAACTGCGAGCTACAGGATATCGTTGACTACCTGGGCATTACCGAGCTGCCCTTCAGACATACCGAGCGGACCTATCCCGTCGACACCAGCAACCCCTTCTTCTACCGCGACCTGGACAAGTGCGTCCTCTGCGGTAAGTGCGTGCGGGTCTGCGACGAGGTGCTGGGGGTGGGGGCGGTGGCTATAATCAACCGCGGCTTCGGCAGCAAGGTGGCCACCTTCGGCGACAGGCCGATAATAGATTCCAACTGCGTCTCCTGCGGGGAGTGCGTCGTCCACTGCCCGGTGGGGGCGCTTATGCCCAAGGTAACCGAGCTTCCCGATAAAGAGGTGGCTACCACCTGCACCTACTGCGGGGTCGGCTGTGGTCTGTATCTGGGCGTTAAGGACGGGAAGGTAATGAGCGTGCGGGGAAAGCGCGAGGGCACGGTTAATAACGGTTTCCTGTGCGTTAAGGGGCGCTTCGGCTTCGACTTCATTCATCATAAGGACAGGTTGACCTCTCCACTCATCAAGAAGAACGGGAAATTCGTTGAGGCAGGCTGGGGTGAGGCTTTAGAGCTGATCGCCAGCAAGCTGAGCAAATATAAACCCGACGAGATGGCGGTGGTTTCCTCGGCCAAGTGCACCAACGAGGACAACTACATTGCCCAGAAGTTCGCCCGCGCCGTTCTCAAGACCAATAATGTCGACCACTGCGCGCGGCTCTGTCATGCCCCCAGCGTGGCGGGACTGGTGCAGAGCTTCGGCAGCGGGGCCATGACCAACTCCTTCGGTGAGTTCCGTGATGCCGGCTGTATCTTCGCCATTGGTACCAACACCACTGAGGCTCACCCCATCATCGCCCTGGAGATAAAGCGGGCAGTGGATAACGGCGGCAAGCTGATTGTGGCTAACCCGCGCGAGATAGACCTGGTGCGCTGGTCTCACCTCTGGCTGCAGCACAACCCGGGCAGCGATGTTGCCCTGATGATGGGCATGATGCGGGTTATAGTTGACGAAAAGCTGCTCGATAAGGACTTCATCGACAAAAGGTGCGAAAACTTCGATGCCTTTAAAGCATCGCTTAAAGATTTCGACCTTAGCTCCGTAGAGAAGATTACGGGCGTGCCCAAGGATAAAATAGCGGAGGCGGCGCGGATATACGCCACCCAAAGGCCCTCGGCTCTCCTCTACGCCATGGGCATTACCCAGCACTCCCACGGCACGGATAACGTTATCGCCACCGCCAACCTGGCCATGCTCACCGGTAATGTCGGCAAGCCAGCAACGGGGGTGAACCCCTTGAGGGGGCAGAACAACGTCCAGGGTGCCTGCGACATGGGGGCATTGCCCAACGTCTACCCTGGCTATCAGGCAGTGACCGATGCCAAGGTCAAGGATAAATTCGAGAAGGCCTGGGGCGGCTCACTTTCGCCGTCGGCGGGGATGCCCGTCACCGAGATTGTCCTGGCCGCCGCCAGGGGCGAGATAAAGGCGATCTATCTTATCGGGGAAAACCCGCTGCTCAGCGAGCCCGATATCACCCATGCCGAAGAGGCGCTAAATAAGCTGGATTTCCTGGTGGCGCAGGATATATTCCTCACCGAGACGGTCAGGCTGGCCGACGTCGTCCTGCCCGGTGTCAGTTTTGCTGAGAAGGAGGGTACCTTCACCAATACCGAGCGTCGTGTACAGAGGGTAAGAAAGGCAGTGGAGCCGATAGGAGAGAGTGGCGCCGACTGGGATATTGTCTGCCGGGTCGCTAAGAAGATGGGGTCTAAGGGCTTTGAATTTAAGGATGCCTCCCAGATTATGGATGAGATTGCCGCCGTTACCCCCAGCTACGGGGGAATGAGCTATAAACGCCTGGAAAAGGGCGGTTTGCAATGGCCCTGTCCCACCTCCGAACACCCGGGTATGCCCATACTGCATACTCAGCAGTTTACCCGCGGCAAGGGGCGGTTCATCCCGCTGGCCTATAAGCCGCCGATGGAGCTGCCTGATAAGAGATACCCGCTGGTACTGACCACCGGGCGCAGCCTCTATCACTTCCACACCGGCACCATGACGCGCAAGGTGGACGGGCTGAACGTCCTGAAGAAGGAAGGGGAAGTGGAGATGAACCCCGCCGACGCCGCCAAGCTGGGCATCGCTGACGGCGACAGGGTAAAGGTCGCCTCGCGGCGGGGTGAGGTGGTGGCTAAAGCCAAACTAACCGAGGTTTCATCGCCGGGCGTGGTCTTCATGACCTTCCACTTCGCCGAAAGCCCGGCTAACAGGTTGACCAATCCCGCCCTCGACCCGGTAGCCAAGATACCCGAGTATAAGGTCTGTGCCGTGAGAGTAGAAAAGGCGTAGTCCAAGGTGGTAGCTTATGGACAAGCTACGGGTAACGTTAAACGGGAATCAGGTGAGTGGTCGCCCGGGGCAGACCATTCTTGAGCTAGCGCAGGAAAACGGCGTCGATATCCCCACGCTCTGTCACCACGCCGATTTATCCCCTCTCGGCGCCTGTCGTATCTGCGTAGTCGAGGTGGAAGGCTCACGGACGCTGGTCGGTTCCTGCCACACACCCATCGCCGACAGCATGGTCATCCAAACCCATTCCCCCAAGGTCCTGGAGAGTCGCCGAGTCATCGTCGAGCTTTTGCTAGCCAGCCACACTGGCTCTTGCTATATGTGCGATAAAGCCAATATGTGCGAGCTGCGCAAAATCGCCGCTGAGCTTGACGTGGGCTTGCCCCGATTCCAGGTTAAGAAGCACTATTACCCACTGGAAGATATCAGCCCCTATATTACCCGTGACCTGACCAAGTGCATCATGTGCCGCCGCTGTGTCCGTGCCTGTACCGAGATTGCCAAGCAGGACGTTTTCGCTGTTGCCTATCGGGGCTTTGGTTCCAAGATTATTGTCGATTTCGACCAGCCCATAGATAAAGAGGCTTGCCGTGATTGCGGCGTTTGTATCCCTTACTGCCCGACAGGGGCGTTGAGCCAGCCGAAAAAGACGAGAGCCGAGAAGAAGGGGAAGCCCCTGGTTGTTAAATAGCTAAGTCTCTGGTTTTAGGAGGGTGGGGGAGTTGAAGAAGCCCAGCCGAAACGGAGAACGGGGAAAACTGCTGGTGCTGCTGGAGACAGCCCAGGCTGAATCGGCGCATATCTCCCGCGATACTATCACCGAGCTGTCCGAATCTCTGGAGCTTCCCATAGGGGAAGTCTATGGGGTAGCCAGCTTTTACTCTTTCCTCTCCACCAGGCGAAAGGGTCGTAACGTCATCCGTATCTGCAAGAGCCTACCCTGCCTGCTCAAGAATGCTCAGACCGTCATTGACAGCATACGTAAAGAGCTTGGTATTCAGCCTGGTGAGACCACCTCCGACGGCCGTTTCTCCTTTGAGCTGACCAACTGCATCGGCGCCTGCGATAAGGCGCCAGCCATGATGGTAAACAGTGACGTCCACGGCGATTTAACGCCGAAAAAGATAGCCAGAATACTAGAGACGTATAAATAATGGAGAAAAGGGTAGTATTACAGAACTGTGGGGTTATCGACCCCAAGGATATAGCCAGCTATCTGGCTAGAGATGGCTTCAGAGCGCTTGAGAAGGCCCTCACGGCTATGAACAGCCAGAAGGTGATAGATGAGGTTAAAGCGTCAGGACTGCGGGGCAGGGGAGGGGCTGGCTTTCCCTGCGGCTTGAAGTGGGAGTTTGCCAGCAAGGCTAAAGGTGCTGAGAAGTACGTCATCTGCAACGCTGACGAGGGGGAGGTGGGCACCTTCAAGGACAGGTACATCCTGGAGAACGACCCCTTCAGTCTTATCGAGGGTGTAGCCATCGCTGGCTACGCCACCGGGGCTAAGAAAGCCTTCATCTATCTCCGTGCTG
Organism: Dehalococcoidales bacterium; assembly: GCA_034419075.1. Taxonomy (GTDB): domain Bacteria; phylum Chloroflexota; class Dehalococcoidia; order Dehalococcoidales; family BS750m-G39; genus E44-bin88. The sequence goes on from DAOULR010000007.1 coordinate 147,153, forward strand.
AATACCACTTCCTGCTCGATTTAGTCCAGAATGCCATCGCTCAGGCCAAAAAGAAGGGCTTTTTAAAGCATCTCGATATTGAAGTCCGAGAGGGCGCTGGCGCCTACGTCTGCGGTGAGGAATCAGCGCTGATGGATTCAATAGAAGGTAAAAGGGGCGAGGTGCGCTACCGGCCGCCTTTCCCGCCGACGAGCGGCCTCTGGGGCAAGCCGACCATTATCAACAACGTGGAAACACTGACCAATATACCCCGTATCATACTCAACGGGGCCGACTGGTTCGGCAATATGGGAACGGAGAAGAGTAAGGGGACTAAAGTCTTCTCGGTGAGTGGGGATGTGACTAAGCCCGGTGTCTACGAGCTGGAGTTGGGCAGTCCACTCCGAGAGCTGGTTGAGGGCTTGGCTAAGGCTGATAAGGTCAAGGCGGTGCAGATAGGCGGCGCCACGGGGAGAATCATACCCTACGCCATGATAGATGCCCCCTTGTCGTTTGAGAGCGTTCTGGGGGCGGGTGCTATCACCGTCTTCGATGAAAGCCGAGATATTGTCGATATCGTGGAAAAGACCATGGAGTTTCTGGCCGAGGAGTCCTGCGGCAAGTGTACTCCCTGCCGTGAGGGCACCGAGGTCATGGCCGAGACTATGGAGAAGCTGGGTAGGGGAGAAGGGGTGGAGAAAGACATCAGAGTTCTTAAGGAGCTGTCTGAAACCATGATGCTCTGCTCAATGTGCGGGTTGGGGCAGGCAGCTCCGATACCAGTAGTGGATAGCCTGGAGCATTTTAGAGGCGATTACGACAACCACATTCGTCAGAAATAGGGGTAGCTATGATAACAGTGACCAAGCAAAAACCGTTGGAAGAGATTCTACCGAGTCTGAGTAAGGCTAAAAAGGTGTATATTATCGGCTGCGGCACCTGTGCTACCATATGCCATACCGGGGGCAGGGCTGAGGTGCTGGAAATGAAAGAGAAGCTGGAGGCAGAGGGCAAGAAGGTTACGGGGTGGATGGTTATCCCCACCACCTGCGATGAGCTTACTCGGGAAGCCCTGGCCGAGAATGCCGAAGCCATAAAGCAGGCCGATGCCATACTGGTGATGAGCTGTGCCTTCGGTGTCCAGACCGTTACCATGTACAGTGATAAGCCCGTCTATCCAGCCCTTAATACCCTCTTTGTCGGCAAGGAGGAGACACCGGGGCATTTTATCGAGGTCTGTATGCAGTGCGGGAACTGCGTTCTGGCCACGACGGTAGGCATATGCCCGCTGGTAAGATGTGCCAAGAGCCTGCTCAACGGCCCCTGCGGCGGCTCGGTTGATGGCAAGTGTGAAATATCGCCCGATACGCCCTGTGCCTGGCAGCTGATTTACGACCGCCTCAAGGCGCTGGGGCAGCTGGATAAGATGGAGGATATTGTGCCGGTGCGTGACTGGAGCACCAGCACTTCAGGAGGCCCGCGTCGATTCGTCCTCACGGATGAAACCAATGACTGACGATTACGATAAAGACAGCGAGTTTCTGGCTGAAGGCAGTGAACACGAGCGTCACTCCGAGGAAGCCGCTTTCAAGATGTGGCTTAGGGTGTTCATCACTGTAAGGTGGATTACCGTACTAGGTATCCTGGCGGCTACCCTCCTTGCCTCAAGGGTGTTCGACATTGAATTTCCCACCGTAGCCGCCTACGGGGTAAGTGCCTTTGTCGCCCTGTGTAACCTGCTGCTTCTCTTTCAAGCCCGAAGCCTAGGGAAGACGCCGACTAGCCTAGCCATCCACCGAGCCAGGATATACGGCACCATCCACCTCTTGCTTGACCTGGCGGCCTTTGCCGTGCTGCTTCACTTTACCGGTGGCATTGAAAACCCCTTTATCTTCTACTTTGTGCTGCACATAATCGGCGCCAGTATAATACTCCACTATACCTCGGTCTACCTGCTGGCCACCTCGGTTATCGTTATGGTCTCGCTGCTGGTGGGACTGGAGTACGCTGGAGTGATACCTCATGTAAACCTAGTCGGATTTGCCAACCCGGGGCTTTATCAAGATGGGGGCTACGTGCTGGCGGTACTGGTTGTCCTGGGTAGCGCCCTCTTCGCCGCCACATATATGACGACCTCCGTTGTCGGTGAGTTGAGAAAGCGGCAACGAGAGGTGATGCAGCTAAGCCAGCGCCTCCTGGGCAAGAGGACCAAGGAGCTGGAAAAGGCTTCTCAGGAGATAGCCGAGATGGAAGAGGCCCGGAACCGCTTCCTCCGTTTCCTGGGGGTAACGGTGCACGACCTTAAAGCCCCTCTGACAGCTATTCAGAGCTATTTCTGGGTTATGCTTGGCGGCTTTGCCGGGGAGATTACCGAAAAGCAGCGGGGCATGCTGGAGAGAAGCAGCCAGAGAATTAAAGAGCTGCTGAGCCTGATCAGTGACCTGCTCGATATTCCCCGTATCGAAACGGGGCAGATGGTCCAGGAGATGAAAGATATCTCCATAAAGAAGGTAATTGAAACCGCGGTCGGGGATATACGCGGCCTGGCCGAGCAAAAGAAGTTGAAGCTGGAGCTGGAAATGCCCAAGTCTCTTCCTCGGATTCGCGGTTCGGCACCCAGGCTGCAGCAGGTTATGACCAACCTGCTCAATAACGCCATTAACTACACTACTGAGGGCTCTGTAACCGTCAGGGTGAGTCAGGACAATAAAGAGATTAAGGTCGATGTTATGGACACTGGCATCGGCATTCCTCCTGAGGACCTGCCCCACATCTGTGAGGACTTTTTTAGGGCCAGTAACGTGGAGATAAAGGGGACAGGGCTGGGTTTGTCCATAGCCAAGAGGATTGTGGAGACGCACGGGGGCAGGATTTGGGTGGAAAGCCCCTGCCCGGAGACAGGTAAGGGGAGTCGGTTTAGCTTTACCCTGCCCAAGAAGAGAAGCAAAGGGAGGTGAGGTGATGAAAGCGGGAACTAATCTGGAGAAGGTCTTAGAGAGCGGTCGGTTTGCCGTTACGGCCGAGGCGGGCCCGCCCAAGGGAACAAGTGCCGCCGTAATGCAGAAGAAAGCCGAGATTTTGCGTAACTGCTGTGACGCGGCCAATGTGACCGACAACCAGACGGCTATCGTGCGCATGTCGAGCCTAGCGGGCTGCGTGATTATGAAGCAGCAGGGCGTTGACCCGGTGATGCAGATAGTCTGTCGCGACCGTAACCGTATTGCTATTCAGAGCGATGTGCTGGGGGCGGTAGCGTTGGGCATCGGTAATATACTCTGCCTATCAGGCGACCACCAGATGTTCGGCAACCACCCCACGGCTAAGAATGTCTTTGACATCGACTCCATACAGCTGATTCAGGCCCTGAAAGCCATGCGGGACGAGAAGAAGTTCCTCTGCGGCGAGGATATCTCAGGCGAGGTGCCTATTTTCATCGGGGCAGCGGCTAACCCCTATGCCGACCCCTTTGAATTCAGGGTGGCCCGACTGGCTAAGAAGGTGAAAGCGGGCGCCGAGTTTATTCAGACCCAGGCGGTCTATGACGTCGCCAAGTTCACCAAATGGATGGAGATGGTCGTTGACAAGGGGCTGGATAAGCAGACGCATATAATGGCAGGGGTGATACCCATAAAGTCGGCGGGTATGGCGCGTTACATGAGGGACTATGTTTCGGGAGTGACCGTCCCCGACGAGATAGTGACCCGTATGGAACAGGCTCCTGACGCCAAGGCGGAGGGCAAGAAGATAGCCGTGGAGATTATCGAGCAGGCTAAGGAAATTCCGGGCATTCATGGCGTTCATATTATGGCGGTGGGCTGGGAAGATATCGTCCCTGAAATAGTAGAGCAGGCTGGATTATTGCCCAGACCTGTATTATAATGGCAAGGAGAGCTATGGCGAAGAAGATTTTAGTAGTTGACGACGACCCCGATATCCTAGATGCGGTAGCCATGATCCTGGAATCTCAGGACTATAAGGTAGTTACTGCCCGCGATGGGGTGGAAGGTCTGGCCAACCTCAAGGCAGAGAAGCCCGACCTGATGATTCTGGACCTGTTGATGCCCAAGATGGACGGCTGGGCGGTATGCAAGGAGCTGCAGGACCCGAGGTGGTCTAAATACCGCGATATACCCATCCTCATACTGACCTCGGTGCGGGAGGAAGCCAGCCGCCGCCGTTACGAGCTGGAGACCGGGCTGGAGCTGGACGTGGATGACTACGTGGAGAAGCCCTTCAGCCCTGACATACTGCTGGAGAGGGTAGAACGACTTATTAAGAAAAGGTCCTGAAAGGGTGACCAGATGGAAAAGAGAGCTAAAATCCTCCTCGTTGACGACGACAAGGATTTCATAGAGGCGACCAGAACCGTCCTGGAGACTAAACCTTACCAGATAATTGTTGCCTCCAACGGGGATGAAGGGCTGCGCAAAGCCAGGGAGGAAAAACCCGACCTGATTCTCTTGGACGTGATAATGCCGGTCAAGGACGGCTTCACCGCCGCCGAGCAACTCAAGAAAGACCCCCAACTCAGCAAGATACCCACCCTGATGCTCACCGCCTTCGCTACCAAGGGCCGGGAAACCCAGATACCAGTCAGTCGGGGATATGAGCTGGAAACAGAGGACTACATTGATAAGCCTGTCAGCCCAGATGAGCTACTGGCTAGGGTGGAAAAGCACCTCAAGAAGGCAGGCTTTTAGGAGGGGATAGTCACGGGCTCGTAGCTCAGTGGTTAGAGCGGTCGGCTCATAACCGATTGGTCGTAGGTTCGAATCCTACCGAGCCCACCACCACACCTCCCGGATTCACGACACCTACCACCTATTCTCTCCACCCAGCAGGGAAGTTGACATAACATACCAGCCAGACTGGCATTTTAGCTATTTATTGTCAAGTCAGGCACAAACTTCAGGCGTGGGGCTTTGCCAAAGTAACTAAACATAATGCTAAAAGCCCCTTAATTTTTGCCGTTTTTCGATGAAATAGCCATTGGTTTAGGTACTTTAAGCAGGTGAGCGTAGCTACAAGGGCACCCGGTATTAATATCAGGCTAGCGCATCAAAAGGCCATTTAGGTTAATATTCCATAGGCCGGAGAGTAAACATTAAAATCTCGTGGCTCTCAGGGCTTCAGGAAGATATTCAGACTCGCAACTAAGTACGAGAACAGGTTGGGTGCTTCAGAGAAGCTACAAGTCCTTTTCCACTATGTGATGCATTTTAGTGACGTATGGTAAGGATATGTTATGTTTTGTGGCGCGGCTAAGGTGGCGGGATATCGTGACTGAGAAGCAAGCCTAGTGGCGACTCAGTTAAGGTCGGCAGGGGTATTGGAGAGGGAAGCGGTTTTTACCTTTTCTGAATATGGACTCTACATAACATATATAGTGCGCCCCAGTATTATAGCTTTTCCCTCGCTTTGATCTTGAACGCATCCTCAAGGACATCTTTTATAGAGTCTTCAAGTGCGGAATGTGCGTTTGATAGTTCTCCGTACTTAATTTCTCCGTCTCCGTAATGCCATTTATTTAAGGCAGAGATATATGCATTCAGGTCTTCTGTTGATTTCTCTACATTAGTTTGAAATGATTTCTCGAACGATTTAGAAATGTCTTTGACCCAGATGTTTCTAGTGGCAAGCTGTTCTAATTCAGGTATCAGGACCCAAGGTTCCTTTTTAGTAACTACTAAAGGTATTTTAAAACGAGGATTAGTGAGCTCTAGCGCCCACTCTATAATACCGTTTATTGACTGGCTTCTGAAATTCCGGTCAATATCTTTCTCCTTTTGACGTCGTTCTTCTTCTATACGTCGTTTCTCTCTTGCATTAGCTTCTTGAATTGTCAGGAAAGCCGCGAAGGCAAGTATAACCGCTGCGCCGGCACTGAGTGCCACCGACCAGTCATCAAAGAACGTTACAACGAATTCACAAAATGGGTTTGATCTGAAGATGCTGATAAGTATGCCAGCGGCGATTACGGCGACTCCAATTAAGGTTAGCCACCACCAGTTCCTGCGTAACCAGCTTTTCATACCCCCATTATACCACAAAAATCGGCCTATATTATGTAAACAAGCCCCCTAGCTACTCCGGGACCGCTGAAAAGACCTCCCCCTTCCTTATATAATGAAGGGGGTGGTTTTTACAGAAGGCGCAGGGGGCGAAAAGAAGAGGAAAAGAGCCCTTTTGCACCCTTACAGGTATCAGACTACTCGTCAATCGTTTAAGGGGCTCAGATTTGGCTCTCAGCGCGTCATTTTTGGAGGGGTTTAGACGGGCTGCATGGTGCGGCTCAGAGTACGCCCGATAAGCTCCAAAAGCTTCTTTAATCCCCAGCCCTTGACCGCCGAAACGAGCACCGTGTTCTCGTCGGCCTCGGTCTGGCCGGAAAGATAATCAAGGGCCGACTTCTCGTCCCACCGCCGGCTGTCGTCCAACAGCATGTCGATCTTGTTCAGCACCGTGATGCGCGGCTTATCACTCAACTTCAGGTCGGCTAAGATGTCCTCCACTGTCTGGCATTGCTCCGGGGCGTTGTGGCTGGCCAGGTCAACGATGTGAAGCAAGATGCTGGCCTCGTCCAATTCCTCTAAAGTCGCCTTGAAAGCGGTCACGATGGTCGGCGGCAGTTTTCTGATGAAGCCCACGGTATCGGTCATTAATATCTGGCTCTTGTCCGGCAGAGTCAGGCGGCGGGTGGTTGGGTCCAATGTGGCGAAGAGCTTGTCCTCGACAAAGACATCGGCGTGGCTGAGGGCATTGAGCAGAGTGCTCTTGCCGGCGTTGGTGTAGCCGACCAGGGCCACCACGGGGATGCCGCTCTTGCGGCGCTGCTGGCGGTAAAGCTGGCGGTGCTTCCTGATGTCGTCAATCTGCCCTTTTAGGCGGTGTATCTTGCGCTGAATTAGGCGCCTATCCGTCTCTAGCTGTGTCTCACCGGGGCCGCGCGTGCCGATGCCGCCACCCAGCCTCTCCAGATGGCTCCATTGCCCAGCCAGGCGCGGCAAAAGATACTGGTGTTGCGCCAACTCGACCTGAAGCTGCCCCTCGCGGGTGTGCGCCCTTCGCGAGAAGATATCCAGAATCAGGGCCACACGGTCGATTATCTTTACCTTGAGGGACTCTTCCAGGTTGTGCTGCTGTAGTGGCGTCAGCTCATCGTCAAAGATGACTACGGTGTATTTCAGACTGTCCTTGAGCGCTATCAGCTCTTCCAGCTTGCCTTTGCCCATGTAGTGCGTCTTGGCAGCTCTGGGTAGCCTTTGTATGAGTTTACCGACCACAACGGCTCCGGCTGTGCTCACCAGCTGGGCCATCTCGTCCAGCGAGTCCTCCGCCGACCAGCGCTCGGCCTTGCCAGCCACAGCCACCAGGAAGGCTCTCTCCGGCGCGGGACGGGTAACAATCGTGGTCTTAATAGGCAAATCTCCGTAACATTATGTAAAGTCCACCCCTGGCTTCAGCCTGCGGCGGCTGTCGCGCCAGTTGGAGAGCTTGGAAAGCCCCCTCACCAGAGCCGCGTCAGGAATGGTTAACGATAGCCGTATGTAGCCCTCGCCGTTTTGGCCATAGCCCGTGCCCGGGGTGACCACCACCCCTACCCTCTCCAGCAGGTCGGTAGCGAAATCCATGGAGCTGTAGCCCTTGGGCACTCTGGCCCATATGTAGAGGCTGGCCTTAGGCGTCTGGGCCTTGAGCCCTATGTTATTCAATACCTCAATGACCAGGTCGCGGCGTCGCTGGTAGATAGCATTGTGCTCCTGAATACAGTCCTGAGGGCCATTTAAAGCCTCGATGGCGGCGTACTGAATGGCTTGAGGCACGCCCGAGTCTATGTTGGTCTTAAGCCGTTTCAGAGCGTCAATCATAACGGCATTGCCCACCGCCATGCCTATCCGCCAGCCCGTCATGTTGTAGGTCTTGGACAGGGAGTGGAACTCCATGCCCACCTCTTTAGCCCCCTCGGCCTGTAGGAAGCTGTCCGGCTTGTAGCCGTCGAAGGTAACCTCGGAATAGGGCCCATCGTGGCAGATGGCTAGATTGTTGCGTCTGGCGAACTCAACGGCTCTATTAAAGAAATCGAGGTCGGCCACAGCGCTGGTGGGGTTGTTGGGGTAGCTCAGCCAGAGCAGCTTGGCTTTCTTCAGGATATAGGCGGGCACGGCGTCTAAATCGGGCAGAAAGTTATTCTCCTCAGTGAGGGGCAGATAGTAAGGCGAGCCGCTGGCCATTGCGGTGCCTATAGCGTAGACGGGATAGGATGGGTCGGGCACCAGGGCGATATCGCGGTAGTCAATGAAGCAGAAGGCGATGTGGAAGATTCCCTCCTTGGAGCCGATAAGGGGCAAAACCTCTTTGTCGGGGTCGAGCTCGACATCAAAGCGCTTCTTATACCAGCTGGCTATCGCCTGCCGAAGCTCGGGCAAGCCCTCAGTCTCGGGATAGCGGTGGTTGGCTGGGTCTTTAGCCGCTTTGCACAGCTCTTCGATTACATGGGCTGGGGTGGGGATATCAGGGTCACCGATGCCAAAGTCGACGATATCCTCGCCCTTGGCTTTTTTCTCGGCAATTTTACGGCTTATTTCGGCAAAAAGATAAGGCGGTAAACTCTCAATCCGTCTCGATATTCTCATCTGGCCACTCTCCGCTAAATACGATTTCGGCAGGACCGCTTAAGGAAACTTCTTCTCTTCCGTCCCACTCCACACCTAAGGTTCCTCCCGGTAGTCTTATATCAACCCTGTTATCGGTGTAATTGTGTAGTTTGGCTATAATGGCTATGGCGCAAGCACCACTACCACAGGCCAGCGTTTCCCCGGCTCCTCTCTCCCAGACCCGCGCCTCTATTTCATTTCTGCTGACCACCCGAGCCACCTCAAAGTTCGTCCGATTGGGAAAGATGGGGTGGTTTTCTAGATTAGGGCCTATCAATGACAGTGGGAATTCGGCTACAGGCTGTTCTGTAAAAAAGACGGCGTGGGGGTTGCCCATGGAGACGAAGCTCAAAGCCAGCTTTTTGTTCTCTACCGTAACTGGGTAGTCCAATATCGGCTCAGCTGGCTTGGTCTCCAGCGTCACGGGTATCTCTGCAGAGCCGAATTCAGGTTCACCCATGCCTACCTGAATATTATCTCTAGTTTGCAGCCTGGCTTTTCTTACCCCTGCCTTCGTGGCCACGGCTATCTCGGCGGCTTTAGTATCGATCAAGCCCTTGACTAAGGCGTATTTTGCCAGGCACCTCAAGCCATTGCCGCAGGCCTCGGCCTCGGAGCCATCGGGATTGAACATTCTCATCCCGAGGCCGCTATCTAAGGAGAGCAAGAGCAGGCCATCAGCACCGATACCAAAGTGGCGATGGCACATAGCTGTCGCCAGCTTTGACCAGTTAAGCTGCTTTTTATCAGCCTCCACCAAGATGAAGTCGTTGCCGGCGCCCTGAAGCTTGGTGAAGTTCATTGGTGGCTGCCTCGCAGGAAGCGATTCAGGGGAGCCATAATCTGGGTATCGCTGGTCCTCTGGATATCGAACCAGTGTATCCTGGTGTCTTCCAGCTGGAACCAGGTATATTGCTGGCGGGCGAAGCGGTGGGTCTCGAACTTGATTTGCTGGATGGCGCCAGGCAGGGTCAACTCGTCCTGCAGGTAATGAACGATCTGGCGGTAGCCTATGCTCGAAAAAGCGGGCATACTGAAGTCAAACCCCCGACTCATTAAGCGTTTGACTTCGTCGACCAGGCCCAGCTCTATCATTCTGTCCACTCTTAAATCAATACGGCGGTAGAGCTCCTCTCTGTCGGCGGTTAGGCCGATAACGAAGATTTCGGATGGTGGTGCTTCCCGGCGCTGGAGTTGGGAGATGGGCGTCTCGGTCTCGTTGAATACCTCCAGCGCCCTTATGGTGCGGCGCACGTTGCGGGGGTCAATTCTCTCCGCTGCCTCAGGGTCAACGGCGCTGAGCTCCTCATGGAGTTTTCCGCCCTCCCCCCTATCGGCCCTCTCCTCAAGTTCCTGCCTTAGCTCGGGGTTGGGGGCTACCTGTGGTATTCCCCAGCCTTCCAGCACCGACCAGACGTATTGGCCACTGCCACCGACCACTATGGGCAGCTTATCGCGCTGCTGAATATCCTCGATGGCCCTGACAGCCAGCTGTTGGTATTGAGCCAGGCTGAAATTCTCGTCGGGGCTAACGACGTCAATGACGTGGTGGGGAACCATAGCCCGTTCCTGTGGGGTGGGTTTGGCGGTGCCGATATCCATGAATCGGTAGACCTGGCGGCTGTCGGCGTTTACAATTTCCCCACCCAGAGACTGCGCCAGCTGAATGCCCATATAGCTCTTGCCGACGCTAGTAGAGCCGACTATACCGAGCAGGCGCTTCATTTTGTCCCCTTAATCTCTGCAGTCTGCCTTACGATAGATAAGAATTCGTCGGCCTTGAGGCTGGCGCCGCCGACCAGGGCGCCGTCAATCTCGGGCTGCTTGACGAACTCAGCGATATTCTCGGCGGTGACACTGCCGCCGTAGAGGATACGCACGTCCTGGGCAATGTTTTTGCCCTGTTCTTCAGCAATGTACTGGCGGATAAAGCCAATGGTCTTGTTCGCCTGTGCGCCGCTGGCGGGCTTCCCGGTGCCGATAGCCCAGATGGGCTCATAGGCGATAACTATGCCGCCGATGAGATATAGGCGGGCTGATGGTGAACTCAACTGCTTGGTCAAGACCTCTTCCGTCTTGCCCGCCTTGTTTTCCTCCGGGCTTTCACCGATACAAAGGATTGGCTTCAAACCCACTTTCATGGCTGCTTTGACCTTCTTATCCACGATTTCTATGGTCTCGTTGAAGTACTGGCGGCGCTCGGAGTGACCGACGATGACATATTCACAGAGGTCAGCCACCATCTGCGGTGAGATCTCACCAGTAAAGGCCCCTTTTTCCTCGTAGTGGATGTCCTGCGCTCCCAGTTTTACCGTACTCCCTTCAAGTCGCGTTTTGATGGCGTCCAGGGAAACGAAGGGTGGGCAGATCACCTTCTCTACGTTATCGATGCGGTCGAGCTCAAAGCGCATTTTGACAACCAGCTCGATGGCTTCCTCCACGGTGGTGTGCATTTTCCAGTTGCCAGCGATTATCGGTACGCGCATCACGCACCTCCTTCACAGATTATGACAATCAGAGACGATATTTGCAATCTCGGCAGCCTCTAATCCTGCATTACGGTCTTGGAGAGGAATTCCGATATCATTCAAAAAGGGCGAAGGGGTTTGCTCCACAGAAAATCTGCCAGCTAAAGCAAAGGCTTGTTGGCCTATGCGGGTTTTAGCCATGCTCAGTATACAGGCTGCTCGTGCCCTTGCTATTGAAACGTATAGAAGGCGTCGCCTCTCATGGACAAGACCAGCAGAATGTAAATCCCTCTCGCTAGGTATAATGTTTTGTTCAAGGCCAGGAATAAAGACCACCTTGCCATCTAAACCCTTAACACCGTGCATTGTTAGGATACGGACTCGCTGATCAGCCGCAGACGGCCCGATATCGGGATGGCTAGATGTGGATGGAGCGCTCAATCGGGCGAATACCGCTTCTATGATTCGAATCCTCCCTACTTCCATGTCTGACCATATATAACTCAACAATTCTTCTAGGTTCATTTCACCAGGAAGGCTTGAAAGCAGAGTTTGCCATTCTGCAACAGCTAATTGCCCTCCTTGGGTTTCTGCTGCATTCAATATGGTGGCAAGCATGCCCTCGATGTCGGCACCACGAGTAGAAAGAGTATCATTGAAAGACCAATTGGAAATTTGTTGGCAAATTTCGGCTGTTTGTTGGATCCCCCTTTCTTCTCTAGGGGAAAATATTCTTGAGGGATAGGCTGCGTAGAATAATTCGCGAAAATTAAGATTAGCTGCGGAAGTTGCCCGTACGATTCCAGCACACGTTCCAGGACCAATCCCGCGGTGTAAGCCAAGAAGAGTTCGGTGTGCTACATAGTCTTGAGGCTCTTTTAAGATCCTGAGTATTGATAAGACGAATCGAGCCATGGGAGACTCTAACATCCAATCACCTCGTGGTCTCTCAAACTCTAGGCCGATGGTTTGGAATTCTTGCTCAAGTAGATGGAGCTGAATTTTGGTATTGCATAACAGGATCACTATATCTTTTGGAACAATGCCATTAGCAATGAGACCTTGAGATGATTGGGCTATTGCTCTGGCCTCTTCAATCCCAGTATTAAATCTCCATACACAAAAGCTGCCAGAGACCGGCGGCTGAGAGTTAGTATAAAGAGACTGTAGGTTTTTGGGTAAACGTTCCGGATTCAGTGAGATGAGATTAATAGCTGGTTCAAGAATTCTGGGAGTGCATCGAAAACAGTAGCTAAGTTCGTGGTGTGTGGCGGAAGGATATGTGTTAGTGAACTGCTGAATGCCGGTGGGAGCAGCATGGCGGAAAGAATAAACGCTTTGGTCATCGTCACCAGCTACAAACAGATTCGCCCCAGACTCAGAGATGCGCTGGACAAACTCTTGGTCACACGAATTTAGGTCTTGGAATTCGTCAACGATTAGATGCCCTATTCCCAATAATGCCGTTGGCTGAACAGTGCCCATACGCATTTGGTCTACGCATGAGCGCACTACCTCACCGGGGAGAATGCAAGAATAGGCTGTTTTCGTTGTAGAGTAGAAGCTTGTAAATGCTTGTTGTTCCTGTGCTGTAATAGGTGCAGTTGTCGAATATAGCCTAAGGGCTTGCAGGGTTTGCCATTGTGCGTCATAAGCCAAGCGGATAGTCTTTGCCCTTCCTCTAGTGACATCAGCAGTTCCGCTAAACTCAGCATCGAAGATATTTTCTTGTTCCCATTGATCTAGTATCATTGGGTTTGCGGGGAAAGCTCTTAATAGATTAGCGCGTCTTAAAATACGAAGGGCTAAGGAATGCATTGTAGACACGTTAACCCCATTTACCAAATGACCATTGCCTTTACGTTCGCAGTAACGAGCGATTCTATTCTTAAGGTCACGTGCCGATGCTCGGGTAAACGAGATAACAAAAATTTCGCTTGGAATAACATCTTGTGAAAAAAGATAGTCTACTCTCTCTTCAATACATCGAGATTTGCCAGTTCCAGGCCCAGCTATCAAACGGACGTGCTGATTCATGTCATGAGCAGCTTGGAATTGTAGGGATTGGGCTACCTGTATTTGCTGCTGGGTAATCGGCATTTCACTTCCTTAAGCGCCAAATTTAGCCAGTTTTAGGGCGTGAGCCATGGCTAAAGGCATAATCTGGGTGGCGGGGAACCGCCCCAGCCCTCCGTAAATACAGGCTGACTCAGAGAACTCACCTACCCTGTCGGGGCGGCACCAATTTGAATGAAGGACAATCGGCAGCGAGTGCCAGCTGTGAGCCTTGAGTGTGGCTGGCGTTGAGTGGTCGCCCGTGACCACGGTAACATCGGGCTTAAGCCCGGTCAACATGGGAATTGACTTATCCGCCTCTTCGATGAGCTTGACCTTGCCCTCGAAGTCACCGTCCTCACCCGCAGAATCGGTCCTCTTTACGTGCAGGAAAAAGAAATCATGGGCACTAAAGTTCTTTTTTAGCGTGGCCATTTCATCGCTAATATCCGCGCTGGTCTCCAAGACCTGCATATCCAGCAGCTTGGCCAGTCCGCGGTACATAGGGTAAGCGGCGATAGCCGCTGGCTTTAATTTATAGATTTCGGGTATGGTGGGGAGATTAGGGCGCTGGGAAAAACCGCGCAGTAGCAGCATATTGGCGGGATGGTGCTTGGACAGTATAGCCTTGGCCTGCTCAACGAACTTATTAGCTACTTCCGTCATCAGTTCAGCCTTTGAGTTCAGAGCAACAATCGCTTTTGGCGTTACGCCCGTCTGCTGAGGGTCGGAATCGCTGACATCGGGAGATAAACCCTTTCCCTGAAAAACGACGACAAAGCGATGTTCCCTGAGGGGCAAGACGGATAATTTGACCCCGTTTATCTTCAATCCGCTGAGCATCTGGCAAAGCTCAGCGCACTTCTCGGTGGAGATGCGCCCTGCCCTGCGGTCGGTGATTAGCCCGTCTTTATCTACGGTGCAGAAGTTGCCCCTGGCGGCTATGTCCTCGGGTTTAAGGTCGAAATCAATGCCCACCGCCTCAACCACCCCCCGCCCTATGTTGAATTTAACCGGGTCGTAGCCGAACAGCGCCAGGTGGCCAGGGGTGCTGCCCGGAGTTATGCCCGGGCTTATGGGGTCAATCAGGCCGCATATACCCTCGGCGGCTAACTTGTCCAGGTTGGGGGTCTTGGCTGTCTCTAGCTCAGTCTGGCCCGTCCTGGGGTGTGGCAACCCGCCCAGGCCGTCAATGACCAAGAATACAATCTTGGAGGAGGAGGGTCGGGCTAGTCCCCTGATTAGCTCTAAACTATCCATTACAGTTAGCCCTCCCTGTTAAGTAGTGCCTCGACACCGGGCAGCTTTTCGCCGCCTAAGAAGCGGAGGGAAGCCCCGCCCCCGGTGGAGACGAAGGTCATCTTGTCGGCCAGTTTCAGCTCGGTTACTATCTCGGCGGTAGAGCCGCCCCCGATTATGGTCGTCGCCTTAAGGCTGGCTAATAGTTTAGCCATAGCCTGTGTGCCTCGGGCGAACTGGGGGATCTCGTAGACGCCCATAGGCCCGTTCCAGAAGATTGTCTGGCAGCGGCGTAATTCCCGTGAAAAGCTATCTATGGTCTTAGGTCCTATATCTACAATCCTCCACTGCGGTGGTATTTTCGCCACTTCAATTACATTATACTCCGCTTCGGCACTCAATTCAGCAGCGACCACCACGTCAACGGGTAGAATCAGGGGTAATTCGCGTTTGGCGGCTCGCTGCATCAGTTTAGCGGCAAGGTCAAGCTTGTCGTCTTCCACCAGTGATAGCCCGACCTCAAATCCTTTGGCCTTTAAGAAGGTTGCCGCCATACTGCCGCCAATCAATAGGCAATCAACCTTATCCATAGTGTTTTCCAACGCCTTTATTTTATCACTGACCTTGGCGCCACCAGCAAGCTCGGCGAAGGGATGGCTGGGGTTAGCTAAAAGCCCCTCCAGCACCTCGATTTCCTTCTCCACGAGCAGCCCCGCCACCGCCGGCAGGTAGTGAGTAATACCCACTATGGAGGCGTGAGAGCGATGACAGGCGCCGAAGGCGTCGTTGACATAGATATCAGCCAGGTGTGCTAGTTTCTGGGCAAAGCCATCGTCGTTGGCCTCTTCCTGGGGGTGGAAGCGGATATTCTCCAGGAGCAGAATGTCGCCCGGTTTCAGCGCCGCTACTGCCCTATCGACTTCGGGGCCGATATCGTCGTTAGCCACTTTTATATTTTTGCCCAGTACTTGCGACAACCGTTGGGCCACTATCGTCAGCCTCAGGTTTTCCACCACCTTGCCCTTGGGACGACCTAGGTGGGAGCAGAGGATAACCTTGGCCCCCCGCTCGGTAAGATAGTTAATGGTGGGCAGCGTTGCCTGGATACGGCTGTCGTCGGTAATGAAGCCGTTATTGCCGCCCAGGGGCACGTTAAAGTCAGCCCTGACCAGGACCCTTTTGCCAGCCACGTCTATGTCCCGGATGGTCAGCTTATTCATCTTCTTCCTATCTTTGATCAAAAACAAACATCAGGTGTTTAAGCTGGCACCTGATGTTTTGAAGCCTGGCCTTTGTTTATAAGCAAAGCCTTATCTCCGGTACTGATAGCTGGGAATCAGTTCTAAAACCTGCTTGACTATTCCTTCGGCATCGAGTCCGTATTTGGCGCGCATGACAGCTTGGCTGCCCTGCTCGACAAACTCATCAGGGATGCCGATGCTTTTTATTTGAACATCGCTGATACCGGACTGTTGCAGCAGCTCGACAACGCTGTTGCCGAAGCCGCCGCTGATGGTATTTTCTTCTACAGTGACCAGCCGCTTGATACGGCCAGCGACGTCTGTGATAAGCTCAGTGTCCAGCGGCTTGGCGAAGCGGGCGTTAACCACCGTCGCTCCTATATTCTGTTCAGTTAGCTTATCGGCTGCCTCTAGCGCTGGTGCTACCATAGTGCCGATAGCCAATATAGCCACGTCTTCGCCATCCCTTAGGATTTCGCCTTTGCCGATGGGGAGTTCACGTAGCTTCGGCTCTAAGTCCACCCCCAGTCCAGAGCCGCGGGGATATCTTACGGCCATGGGGTGGTTGGTTTTCACCGCCGTGTAGAGCAGGTGCTGGAGCTCGTTCTCGTCCTTGGGGGCGGCAATTATCAAATTGGGGATAAGCATTAGATAGGAAATATCAAATGTCCCCTGGTGAGTCTTACCGTCATCACCGACAATACCGCTGCGGTCTATGGCAAAGACAACGGGCAGGTCCTGAAGGCAGACATCGTGGATTACCTGGTCAAAGGCACGCTGCAGGAAGGTGGAGTATATGGCTACGATGGGCTTAAAGCCCTGTGTCGCCAGCCCCGCGGCAAAGGTAACGGCGTGCTGCTCGCAGATGCCCACGTCAAAGACACGCTGAGGGAATTCTGCCTCGACTATGCTCAGGCAGTCCCCCTCGGGCATGGCGGGAGTGATTGCCACCAGTTTCGGATTTTCCTTGACCAGTCGCAGCACCGTCTGGGCAAAGACCTCGCTATAGCTGGGTATTTCTCTAGCCGGGGCGCCTTTAGCCGAAACGCCGTGGAAGTAGACGGCGTCGCCCTCAGCGGGAAGGTAGCCCTTTCCCTTGGTGGTGATAACATGGAGGAGGGTCGGCTCGTTGCGGTAGTCCCGAGCTCGAGCCAGAGCCTTTTCCAGCTCCTTGATATTGTGCCCGTCAATGGGCCCCATATAGGCGAAGCCAAGCTCTTCCCAAAGCACGGTGGGTATAATCAAGCCCCGGAAGCCTCTTATGAGCCGCTGGCCTGTCTGCCAAAGCTTTCGGCCCCAGGGGAAAAACGACATTACCTTGCGGCTCTCCTCCTCTGCCCAGCGGTAGCGATAGTCAAAGCGGATTCGGCCCAGGAGCTTGGCGATAGAACCAACGGAGGGTGAAATTGACATCCCGTTATCGTTGAGTACCACGCAGACCCGGGAACCCAGGTGGCCTACTTGGTTCAGGGCCTCGAGGGCCATGCCCCCGGTTATAGCCCCGTCACCGATAACAGCCACCACATTGTAGTCGTCACCAGCAAGGTCACGGGCGATGGCCATACCTAAAGCGGCCGAAACCGAGGTGCTGGCGTGGCCGGCGCCAAAGGGGTCATGTTCGCTTTCGTTACGGTCGGTGAAACCAGACAACCCGCCGTACTGGCGGATGGTGCCAAACTGCTCTCTGCGGCCGGTGAGCAGCTTATGGACGTAGCTCTGGTGCCCCACGTCCCAGATAATCTTATCGTGCGGGCTGTTGAAAACACGATGGAGGGCAATGGTAAGTTCCACCGCTCCCAGGTTGGAGGCGAGGTGGCCTCCGTTGGCACTAACCGTGGTCACCAGTTCCTGTCGAATCTCGGCGGCCAGTTGCGCCAGCTCTTCTTCTGCCAGCCCTTTTAGGTCAGTGGGGCTATCTATTCTATCTAATAGTCTCAGTGTTGCTATCCTGAACCACCAGATTGGTTAGTTGTCTTCATACTAGCATTTTGTCTAGTTTTTGACAACTAACCTTTATGAGTAAGAGGGCGTTTTCGCCGTCGTGTGTGTCCTTTTATAGGGTGCTCTTTCTCGCTGACCTTAATTGGGAGTTCGACGACGAAAGTGGCTCCTTTACCAAGCTGGCTCCTGACATATATCCTGCCGCCATGCTCGGCTACTATCCCATGGCAAATGCTCAGGCCAAGGCCGGTTCCCTTACCCACCGGCTTGGTGGTAAAGAAAGGATCAAATAATCGGCTCAAGTCTGCTTTTGCGATTCCTGGTCCATCATCGGCGAAGGAAATCCTGATGACATTGTCGAGTTCTTCGGTAGTAATAGTCAGTCGGCCCTTGTTATGTGTCTGAGCCATGAAATATTCGGCGTTAATGATGATGTTAAGAAAGACTTGTTGCATCTGGAAAGAGTCAACCATGATTTCTGGCAGGTTGGGAGCAAACCGTCTCTCAACCTCAATATTGTTCACTTTATGCTCATAGGCACGTAATAACAACACGTCCTCTATAATGTTATTGACGTTGCTAAGCTGCTTTATAGGTGTGTGCTTTCGAGCAAAGGTGAGGAGATTTTTCACTATGTTGGCGCAGCGCTGGGCCTCACTGTGGATAAGGCCTAAATCTTCCTTAATATCATCAGGGACATCCCTCTTCATGAGCAACTGGGAGAAGCCGATAACACTGGCTAGCGGGTTATTAAGCTCGTGTGCAGTGCCAGACGCCAGTTCGCCGATGGAAGCAAGTCGGTCAGTCATCATCAGCCTCTCCTCTCTCTCCTTGCGCTCAGTCACATCACGAAGTATTACTAGGTCAGCTGGCTTCCCCTCGTATTGAATAGCGTTGGCATTCACCTCCATCATTATCTTCCTGCCGCCTTTACTTGAGACTTCTATTTCATACAGGCTAGGCGCTTCCTCTCCAGCCATTCTCCTTTTATAACTATCGGCAGCCAGCGCCCTGTATTCTGGGGAAATAAAGGTAAGGAATGGCTTACCCGTTGCCTCCTCTACTGAAAAACCAGTTATTTCGGCAGCCTTTTGATTGGCAAACTTGAGCAAGTCATCCTGGATGACAATGATACCATCGGTGCTTCTTTCAACCAGAGTTGAATATTTCTGCTCCGAATCAGCTAAAGCCTGGTGATAGGTTGCCAGTTCTCCAAAAGTATTGTTCATCACAGCCGCTAGGTCGGATAACTCATCGTTACCCGGTAGGTTAAGCCGTGCTGAGAAACCTTTCTTCTTGCCGACATCGCTAACCATGGCACTGAGTCTGGAGAGACGAGAGAGTATCAACTTATCAATCAGGATGTAAGTCAGGGCACTGAAAAGCAGGCTTACGGCAACTACTAAAAGAAGGAAATAGTTCACTGTAGTCAAACCCTGTTGGTAGATTGTCCGGGACTCGTCCACTTTCAGGATCAAAGCTGGCTCACCGTATATATCGCGCATCATGGAATAGCCGGAGATGGACTCACTGGACAAGGGACTGACGAAAATGGTGTCTTCAAGCAGCGGCTGTTGTATCTCCGGAAAGTTGGTTAGCGACTCCCCATCGGCAAAGGTGATTATGTCCAAAGACAAGAGCGTCTGCGCAGCTAGAGCATCAATGACTGTTTCATCAAGATAGCGCCCCCAGATGAGTGCGCCGCGGATGGGCCCCTGGTCGGCACTGGTCAGAATCGGATTGGAACTAACGAGCATAGGTCCTTCCGGGAGCAGAAGAATACCCGTTACGGTACTTGACGGGTCAGTGAGGTGTAAAAGAGCAGTGTCTGCTGGATAAAGGTGTTGTTGGAAGCTATCTGGCATGGCTACTTCCTCCTCATTTTGGAGGTCATAAGCCTTACTATAGACGACTTCGCCAGAGGAGTTAACGAATACCATGAGATTGAGACTGAAGTTGAGGAAAGACTCATCAACAAGATTTGCTGTAATATAATCCTCGTCCCGGTTGGTGATGAACTCGTAGGTATCATCCCAGGATGACCAGTCACGGCTAGAAGTTTTCATCTGAGACAGTTCATTCTCCACAGCACTGTTTAGCCGCTGGACATCGGCATGTACGCTCTCCTCATCCAGTTTTACATAGCTGTCCAGCAGGATGGTGCGTGAAGCGATAAAGACCGCCGCCACCACCAGAAGAAAAGTGACTGCAAGCACTATCTCCGTTTTTCTGTGAATTTTCACGCTTTCCCTCCAGACTGGGGTTCTTTTCGCTTAAGAGGAAGTGCCGTAATACGCTGGCTATTTCTCTTAATTGCCTCAACTTGAGCTGGGGTAAATAGTCTCCAGCCCCGCCAATCCCGGTATTCAACGTCACTAAATCTTACCTCTTTCAACCACCTGAAGAGTGTATTCTTACTGATGCCGGCCATCCGGCAAACCTCTGCTGTCCTGTAATAAGTCTTACCTTGAATAACTACAGGCATATCTTTGTCTCCTAAATCTACCTAGATATACCATACTATATCCTTTCCATCGGGTGAATCCCCTATTTGTACCTGGCAGGCCTATATTTTAGTCCTAGTCTAGTTATTCAAAAACTGCGATTGGCGCGTGGCTACAGAATCCACAATGTGGCAGGATGATTGCCAAGCAAAAAAATCTTGACCTTTATTAGCGCCCGTGCTAAATTTTAGTGATTAAGCACGTCCCTGTAGCTCAGTTGGACAGAGCGGCTGCCTTCTAAGCAGCGGGTCGCAGGTTCGAATCCTGCCAGGGACGCCACTCCAGCTACAAATTGTTCACAAAACGCTTACTTGATAGATTCCTAGCTAATGTAGAAGGAGGTTTGAAATGGCTACATTGGAGGAGCTACAGGCAAGACTGACTCGTCTGGAGGACATCAGGCAGATAAAAAGACTGCAGAAAATCTATGGCTACTATCAGGATTATGGCCAGTGGCAGAAGATAGTAGACCTGTTTTCTGATGACGCCCCGTCGGTTGAGGAAGCAGACCGTGGTGTTTACCAGGGGAAAGAGGGGGTGAGAAGATATTTCATAGACCTGTTAGGCAGAGGCCTGAATAGACCGCGAAGACCGGGGATATTGTCTATTATGTTTCAGCTCCAGGGGGTGGTTACGGTTAACCCCGATGGCAAGACAGCCAAAGGGAGGTGGTACGGGATGGGAATGGAGGCCAAACCTATTGTCTCTTTGCATGAAGGGGAACTCAGACAGATCTGGATACATGGAGTTTATGAAAATGAGTATGTAAAAGAGGGTGGAAAGTAGAAGTTCAAGAAACTCCATTTTAATCTGACCTTCCGCACTCCCTATGAAGATGGCTGGCTAAAGGTGCCGGTTGTGGGCCAGAACGGGCCAGATGAGGTTATAAAACCGGACGCACCACCCGCTGCCTACTTCCCCTACCCTTCCGGATACCATGTTCCCTTCCACTTCACACATCCCGTAACCGGTAAATGATTTAACTAGAGAATAAAGAGAGGGTTGGTGAATCATGAACCTGGAAGAATTGGAAAAAGAAATAGTCCGACTGGAGGATATCCAGGAAATAGAGGATTTGCAGCAAAAATACGGATATTATATGGATACTCATCACCGGCAGGAGGTTATAGATTTATTCTCCGATAATACCGAGTCTATTGAGATAGAGAGTACCGGTTTGTTTCTAGGCAAGGAAGGAGTGAAGAAGTTTTTTGGTGATAACGACCTCCTCCCCGAAGGGAAGCAGACGGTTCCCGAGTGGATTAACATTCTTATTATGATGAGTCAGGATGTGATTGATATAGACCCTTCAGGTAAAACCGCCAAGGGGAGGTGGAATACCTGGCTCGCCGAGGCCATGGTAGTAGGCGGGATACCCCGACAGCAGTGGGTACAGGGGTATTATGAGAATGAATATGTCAAGGAGAACGGGAGGTGGCTGTTTAAGAAATTACACTGGAATGTTACCTTTTTCACCTCCTTTGAGGCGGGCTGGCTCAAGATACCGTTGCTGGGCCTTTTGAGCAGGAAGGACGCGGATGCTCCAGCTCCCCATTTTCATCCTTACCCATCTGG
Source organism: Dehalococcoidales bacterium (assembly GCA_034419075.1). Lineage (GTDB taxonomy): Bacteria > Chloroflexota > Dehalococcoidia > Dehalococcoidales > BS750m-G39 > E44-bin88. Next base: position 168,809 of record DAOULR010000007.1, read on the forward strand.
TTATCAGCTTCCCTATCATTTTGAACATCCTGTTACCGGTAAGTGATTGTCAGGCTAAATTCTGGTAAGCAGACTATGGTTGGACGCTGGTGTAATATAGATGAGCACATCCTTAAAGCACTTATTAGCGGGTCGGAGGTTCGAAGGAGCAACGCTCGTCTCCATTATATTAAGATATAGACAGCATTCCGCCTAATGTGTTAGACTTCCACCAAAATATAGAGAAGGAGGGAAACATGAAACGTCTTTTGGTGTGTCTCTTGATCGGGCTGCTGCTAGTGGCTGTAGTGGCCATAATACCCGGCTGTGGTCAGGGTGGAGCCAAGATCCGCATTGCCACCGACGCTACCTGGCCGCCGTTCGAGTATGTAGATGAAGACACTATGGAGATTGAAGGGTTTGACATTGACCTGATGACAGCTATTGCCGACGCTGCCGACCTTGATATTGAATTCCTCAATGTAGCCTGGGACCCGCTCTTAGCGGGGGTAGCTCAGTGCCAGTATGATGCTGCCATTTCGTCCATTACCATCACGCCTGAGCGAGCGGAGGAGATGCTCTTCTCCGACCCCTATTTCGAAGCGGGGCAGCTGATTTCGGTGCGCATTGACAATACCGACATCAACGGCAAAGAAGACCTGGCCGGTAAGGTCGCTGGAGCACAGATTGGAACCACCGGTTCCTTCGAGATAGATGCTATAGAGGGTGCCACTCTCAAGACCTATGATGACATCGGCTTGGCTTTCCAGGACTTGATGAACGGGCAGATTGATGCCATCGTCGCCGACAGCCCTCTGACCCTGGGCTATGTAAACGCCAATCCTGATAAGATCAAGACGGTAGGTGAAATGCTGACCAGCGAGTCTTACGGCATCGCGGTATGCAAGGACAATCCAGAGCTACTAGCCCAAATCAATGCTGGTCTGGCCGAAGTGAAAGCCGAAGGCATAATTGACGACCTGATTGATGAATGGAGTAGCTGGTGGGTAACTGACTAGAGACATTTTGCCGGCAGGGTGGTGGGGCAGATAAATAAGCAAGCTCAAGGGGTCTAATGGCAGAAAAACCAAAACCTAGACCCGGCGGGGGCAGGCTATTTTACATTCCTGGCGGTGATACAATCACGCGCATTGACCCGTGGTGGGGACTGGTGGCTTTGGTGGTGGTAGCGGCGGTGGTTCTGGTTACGGTATGGTCCGACCCGTTTTGGAACATCTTGGTCTTTGTGCGCGGTGGTATTTTCATAACCGTCGAAGTCACGTCAATTTCCTTTGTCTTAATAATGATACTGGGTCTGCTGGGGGGGTTGGGGCGACTATCACGAAACTGGTTTCTCCGCGGCATCGCCTCGCTCTATGTTGAAATAGTCCGAGGAGTTCCTCTCCTTGTCCAGCTCATCTGGTGGTACTTTGCCTTCCCGGTAGTGATTCAGACGGTTGGGAAATGGCTCGGCCTCTCTTTCATGATTGAATATCAGGCTAATGCCATCGTTACCGCCATTATCGGCCTGACCGTCTGCTACGGGGCTTATATGAGCGAAATCTACCGGGCGGGCATTCAGAGCATCCCCAGAGGCCAGACGGAAGCCGCGCGCAGCCTGGGTATGACCCACTTTCAGGCGATGCGGTATATAATTCTGCCCCAATCGGTTCGCGTCATTCTGCCTCCGGTGGGCAACGAGTTTATCGCCCTGCTCAAGGACACATCGCTGGTCAGCGTGGTAGCGGTAGCTGACCTGACACGACGCGGGCGCGAGTTCATGGCTGTCCATTTCAATCCCATAGAGGTCTGGACGATGGTTGCCCTGATCTACCTGATAATGACCCTGCTTTCAGCCCGTGGCTTATCCTGGCTTGAGAAAAAGAGCCGTTTTGAAGACTAGAGACAATGGAACCAATAATTCATATAGAGAATATACATAAACACTTCGGCAGTGTTCATGCCCTGCGAGGAGTAAGCCTGGACGTGTATAAGGGCGAAGTCGTTGTGATTATCGGCCCCTCCGGCTCAGGCAAATCCACCCTATTGCGCTGCATAAACCGCCTTGAGGAGTATGATGAAGGCAAAATCGTGGTAGACGGCACCCCGCTGGATGACACCAAGAATATCAACATCGTTCGCCAGGAAGTGGGGATGGTATTTCAGTCGTTCAATCTGTTTTCACACCTCAGGGTAATCGACAACCTGACACTGGCACAGCGCATTGTACGCCGACGCACCCGGGAGGAATCCGAGAAAACCGCCATTGATTTGTTGGCTAAAGTAGGCATTCCGGATAAAGCTCAGGCTTATCCCTCTCAGCTTTCCGGGGGACAGCAGCAAAGGGTGGCCATTGCGCGCGCCCTGGCCATGAACCCCAAAATCATGCTCTTCGATGAGCCGACCAGTGCCCTTGACCCGGAAATGATTAAAGAGGTCCTGGACGTGATGTCAGCCCTGGCCAAAGAGGGAATGACCATGGTTGTGGTTTCACACGAGATGGGATTCGCTCGCGCTGCCGGCGACCGCATGATTCTGATGGATGAGGGGCAGATTGTCGAGGAAGCCACGCCGGACAAGCTTCTGACCTCGACTCATGAGCGCACCAAGCTATTCCTGAGCAAGGTCTTAAACCTGTAAGGGTCTATAACTTGTAGCCGAAAAGTCCTAGAAGACGGGTTAGCCTCCCCTTGATTGCAGCCAGGTGATTGGTTTTAACCTGATTCGGGGGACAACCTTCAGTTCGCCGAAGAATTTCATCACCAGCAGCGCCAGCACTGCCAGCATAAAAAAAGTCTCCCAGGAGCCTCCCCTGCTGATCAGCACGTAAGTCGCCGCGCCAGCAGCGCCGAAAATAACTACCCAGGCGTCGATGGCAATAAAAAGAAAGCCCAGAAGCATAGAGCCAGCTAGGGCGAACAGTATATCGTGTTGGGGCAGGGCCAGGATAACACCGAAGGTGACGGCCACCGCTTTGCCCCCTTTAAGCTGGAGAAAGGGTGAGAAGGCGTGCCCCAGTATGGCGCTAAAGGCCACCCCCAGGACAGCGGCTTGGGGTAGCTCGAAGTATGAATGCGCCAGGAAGACGAAGGGCACCCCCTTGGCTACATCTAGAAAGACCGCCAGGAAACCCGACTTGTGCCCCCCTGCCCTGAAGACATTGGCGGCTCCGGGGTTACCGTCTCCATAATTCCTGATGTCCTTGCCCAGCAGCCAGCGCCCGACCCAGAGGGAAAAGGGACAGGCGCCGAGCCCGAAAGCGCACAGAGCCAGTAAGGTGAAATAGGATATTTCCACTACGCAATCCTAATACCTATTAAATCTAGGTATTAGAATAGCCTATCACCCTGTCTCCGTCAATAGTAGCGATAGCGTTCCCGCCTCCGGAAGAAGTAGCCCATTACCAGGCCCAACGCCAGTCCGCCGAGGTGTCCCTGCCAGGCGATGGTGGGCAATACTCCGACAATAGCCAGGATGGTGAAAACGGCGAAGATGCCGATGATAGCTATCCAGAGGGGCATGGGTGCGGGTATAGGGAAAATAAGGACGCGCAGCCGGGGCCTCATTACTGCTAGGGCTCCGCCTAGGGCAAAGATAGCCCCCGAAGCGCCGACGGCGATGGAGTATTCTGGCGCTAGGAGGAGATAGGTGATGCCCCCCAGTATGCCGCCAGCTAAGTAAACGATGAGGAATTTCAGCGTACCCAGTAACCGATTCAGGTAGCTGCCGAAGAAATAGAGGGTTATCATGTTAGCGAAGATATGCCAAAGGCCAGCGTGGATAAACATGCTGGTTAGCAGAGTCCAAGGTCTTTCCAGGAAGGTCGCTCGGCTTAAGCCAAAGGTATAATACATAAAGTCGGGATTAGTGCTGTGAACAATAACAGTGACCAAATACAGCAACAGGTTGATTGCGATTAATAGCCACGCCGCGATGGGACTGGAACCCTGACTCCGATATGTCATTAACCTACTCCCCTATCTAAAGCTTTATTATCTCTCCACTGACCTCAGTGCCGATGGTCAATATACCAAAAGAGTTCCTCGCCTGCCCCGGATTGAAGAAAAGGACGCCGTTCCTGGTCGCGTTCTGCGGATAATGAGAATGACCGTAAATGATTATGTCAACTTCGCCAAACCTATTCCCTACCCTGTCGTCGATGCCATAAGGGCTGCCCCAGCCGTGAATGATACCGATTTTCCTGCCCTCTACCTCTAATATCGTTTTTTCGGGTAGAACCCGCTTAATCTCGTCCGAGTCCATATTGCCCCGTACGGCTCTGACCTCCCCCAGTTGCTTTAAGCCATCAAGCACGTCTTTAACCACGAAATCGCCAGCGTGGACTATCAGATCGACCTCAGCCAGAACGGCTCGTATTTCCTCATGGAGTTGAGCAAAGGAAGTGGCGTGACTATCGGAGAGTACACCTATCCTCATGTCACCCTCTCCAAAGCGGCGGCATAAGCCTGGTAGCTCCTGTCATCAAAGAGGACAAAAATCACCTCTTTTAGATAACTTGCTTGGCTACTGAGAAAAGAGGCCGCCGTCTTGAGGGCTATACTGGCGGCTTCGGCCAGCGGATAGCCGTAGGCGCCGGTGCTGATTGAGGGAAACGAAATGCTGACCAGCTTTTGGGCTGCCGCTAGCTTAAGACTCTCACGGTAGGCGCTCTCCAGTAGCGCTGCTTCGTTATTATTACCGCCGCGCCAGACGGGACCGACAGTGTGGATGACATACTTGGCTTTTAGATTGCCCCCCGTAGTAATAACTGCCTGTCCGGTGGGCAAACGTCCCTGGTTGGCCACGATTTGTTTACATTCCTCCAGTATGGCTGGCCCCCCCGCCCGATGGATAGCCCCATCAACGCCACCGCCGCCCATCAGCCCCGAGTTGGCGGCATTGACGATGGCGTCGGTGGCCTGGCGGGTAATATCTCCCTGCATAATGGCTAAACGGGCTTGTCCGACCGTTATTTCTTGGGTTGGAGGCCCCATAATCACCTCTGACCTGGTTTCCCTAATTATAAGGTGGATGTGGTATGAGAGTCTAGTCTTATCTTAAGTTGCACGAAGGGGCGGGATTTGCTAAACTGGCTTCGTTGTAGTGGGCCGTTAGCTCAGTTGGCAGAGCACCTGACTTTTAATCAGGGTGTCGCAGGTTCGAGACCTGCACGGCCTACTTCAAAGCTAAAATCAGCTCCTCCCGCGCAGAAGAGATGGTTTTAGAGCACATGATTAACCGAGGAGCACAGGCAGGCCGCGTGCCTGGGCTAGAGCACATGATTCGTCGCGGCGACCTCACGGCGTACCTCCAGGCCTTCCTGCTTACGTGTAAGGTGGACGGCCTGTCGCCGGCGACGCTGAGAGACTACAGGCAGAAGATAGGGGTCTTCGTTACCTTCTGCAAAGGCCTCGGCGTCAAGAACCCCAAACGCTTGACCGATTCCGACGTCCGGGCGTTCCTAGCCAGGCTGCGTGATACGGTCTCCCCTATTACGGTCAGCGACTACTACCGGTGCGCTAAGCGCTTCCTGAACTGGATGGTCGAGGTGCGTGTAATCAAACAAAACCCCATGGCCGCTATCCGGCCGCCTAAGGTCCCGAAGAAGGTCATCACGCCCTTCACGCCGGGCCACATCAAGCGCCTCCTCAGCCTGTGCGACGATAGTAAGTTCCTGGGGGCACGGAACCGGGCAATAATCCTGACGTTCCTCGATACGGGCCTCAGGCTCTCCGAGCTGGTCGGCATCCGGATTAAAGACGTGGACTTCGACCGAGAGACCATTAAAGTCATGGGCAAGGGCGCCAGGGAGCGTGTGGTGAGAATCGGCAGGACGGCGCAGAAGGCGTTGCTAAACTATCTGCTCATGAGGGATGACGACCTCCCCGACCTGTGGCTGACTGAGGAGCGGGAGCCCCTTGGCCGCTGGGGGGTGAGGATGGTGATGCTCAGGCTGGGGAAGCGAGCTTGCATCAATGACGTCAGGTGCTCGCCCCATACCTTCCGCCACACATTCGCCACCCGCGCCCTACTCAACGGCGCCGGGGAGTTTGAAGTGCAGTCCTTATTGGGGCATGAGGGGTTGGCCATGACCAGGAGATATACAGCCAGCTTGAGGAGCGAGGCGGCTGTGGCTGGGCACAGGAGGTTTAGTCCGGTGGATAACATGAAGCTTTAGCGGAGGTTATTGACAATAAGTGATAAGGAATATAAATTTAGTAATGATATCAACTTCGCTAGATAACTTGGAATTAAGCGTATGGAAATATACACGGCTAAAGTGTAAGGAAGGGGAGGTCAGTTACCATGGCTAAAGAAGAGACCACTCAATTCAGCATACTGCCAGTAAAAGTTGAACAGCTGTCGCTAGACCCAAATAATCCTAGGCTTGGAGCGAATAGCGGCAAATTAAGCCAAGATGCTCTTATCAAGGAATTGTATCGGAGCTATTATCTTAGCGACCTGCTAATTTCAATGTCTCGTAACGGATATTTTAGTGAAGAACCTTTGATTGGTGTGGAGATAGGCAAAGATAAGTCAGGTCAGAAGTTATACAAAATAGTAGAGGGCAACCGGCGCTTAACTGCTCTAAAGCTTTTACTTTTTCTTGAGGAGAGGGCTAAAGTAGGAGCCCAGAACATTCCTGAGCCTTTACCAAGCGTGATAGACAGTTTACGGACAGTGCCAATCAAGGTATACGAGTCGGAAGAAGAAATCATCCCTTACATGGGAGTTAGGCATATCGCTGGGGTACAAGACTGGGATGCTATTGCAAAGGCAATGTATATAAAACGGCTCGTTGATGCAGGAAAAGGGATTGAAGAGATAAAGGAGATGGTCGGCGTTAAGCGCGGAGATGTCGTACATCGATGGCTATTGACGCTATATGTAATATTGCAGGGGAATGCATGCGCAGATAAACCTTGGGACATTTCTCAAGACGAGCTTGAATTCTCGTTCTTGTATACTGCGCTCGGGTATAAGAGAGTCCGTAATTACTTGGAATTGAATGCAAATATTATCAACAAGCCGGTAGAAAACCCGGTTCCCAAAGATGCCTGCAATAAGCTGCTAGAACATATAAGAGACTTGTATGGCCCTCCTGGGAAACCCTCAGAGCGCAAAGTTAAGGAGTCGAGAGAGATAAGGAAACTAGCGGCGGTTTATGCAACAAAAGACGCTTTAGACCTTTTACGGGCTGGCTATTCCTTGGAGGAAGCGTATGCCAGAAGTATTGGCGAGGTTGAGGAAATGGTCGCGCTTGTCCGTGATGCGAGTTATTACTTGGATAAAGCATGTGGATTAGTCCCCCACCATCAGAAGAACCCAGATGCAAAAAAATGGGCAAAAAGATGCTTGGATTCATCACAGCACCTTTATGACACTTTGGAGGATTAGAATTGCACCTGAACCCTAATGAAAGAGATGCTGTCATAGCGGCCGATTGGTTGGAATTAGAGACTGTGTATTCCGGGGAGAACAGCCTGTCCTTCGAAGCCCTTCGTGCTCATATTGCTATGGACGGAACATTAACCGAAAAGTGGTCATTAGAAGAGGAGGAAGTAGTAGAAGAGGTAGATGATGGAGAGAATACTGAAGATTTTGAATTAGGTGCGAAAGCGGAATTACTGGTTGGAGACACGATAGCGGAGATAGACCGCCGTGACAGTATATTGGGAGAAGCATATCCGTTTGAGAGGAGCGGAAGGGTTTTAAGCTTAAAAGATGGATACGAAAAGTGCGTGCCATATATCTTCTGTTTGCTCGTTGCTGATAGAGAATATTATTCACCGACAGACGTAGGAGCAACAAGGCTTTTTGAGCACCTTGTGGTGCAAGCTGTTGCCTCATATATAGGAGGAACAGCGATCAGATTTGGTTCACCCCGAGACACGATGCCAAGCGGAGTACAGGATGCTATAAACGAGTTGTCGAATCTGCTCGGTGATGAGCGGATCAAACAGTATCCAGTAAATGATACCGATAAGGACCTAGGTTTAGATGTGGTAGGCTGGCGGGATTTCCCGGATAGGCGAATAAGCAAACTAGAATTATTTGTGCAGTGCGCGACGGGGGAAGATTGGGGAAGCAAAAGGGGGCAGTGTGATTTACATGAGTGGCAAGGGATATTGTGGTGCGCACATGATAGATTTCGAGGATTAGCGATCCCTTACGTTGTGGCAGACGATATAGAATGGAGAAGGTCAGTCTGCGGTCTATTATTTATGGACAGGGTTAGAATTTCCTCGGTTATTAGGGACGAGGACCTGCCGGATACAATGTGGAAGGATTGGTGTGCAAAACGGATTGCAGAAGTTAATCGGGGCATAGAAAATGGCGAGCAAGCGATTTAGAAATAGGTATATAAGGTTGTTCTCTGAGGCTCTTTTCGGTAATCAATGCTTTAACTATAGCTTCCATGAGTAAAGGCGGAGTCGCATTACCTATTTGTTCTTGCTTTGAAGATACGCTACCGACGGGTTCAAAATCAGCTGGAAAAGTCTGAATAACAGCTGATTCTCTCCAGCTCAATCTTCTGGGTTGTTCGAACACTGGGAGATTACGGCTATCCTGCAAATGGTCATAAACATCAGTGAATTCCCAACGTTGTTTAAAGCCGTCCTTCAGGTTAGACTTAACTAAACGCATAGTTGGCGAAGCGGGATGCAGTGGATTATGGCGCCAGTTGGCCTGAATAGTATAACTTACCTCTGACCAAGGTCGTTTGCGGTTCCTGGACAAATACCACCAAGAAAAGGGCTCCTTTTCATAGTGATAATATTCTCCAGCGGAATCACCTGTTAGCCCTAAAATTGCGTCACCATGCGAAAGAAAAGAGAGCTGGTTGGCCTCCTGACCATGAGTAGGCTGTGGGAAATGATAAAATACGGACAAATCTTTCCTTACACCTACAAAGAACAGCCGCTTACGATCTTGGGGAACGCCGTAGTCTTTACTATTTAGTATCTCGATAGAAATATTGTATCCTTTTCCAGTATTTTCAAGGGCAGCCAACTGCTCTTTTAGGTACTTGCCGTAGCGGAGCCAGGCAAGGCCAGTAACATTTTCTGTTATAAAGTACTCTGCCCCAGAAATTTGTAGAGCTCTGCAGAACTGCAAATACAGCTTGCTTCTTGGATCAGAATCAGGCGTTCTATTTCCACCCATCGTAAAGCTTTGGCATGGATAACACCCTAATAAAAGGTCACATTGTGGGAAATCGTCTATTTCCGATATGTCACATCGCGTAATCAACGCGTCTGATGCAACAAGTAAATGTCTATATTTTAAATATGTCTCAATAGCGTTTTTGCTAAAGTCATTTACAAAAATGATTTCAGCCCCGGCTCTGGTTGCCCCCAAGTCACTTCCCCCGCAACCAGAAAAGAGCGAGATAGTTTTAAGAGTATTCACTTTTATTCTCCAATGGCTTTACTTATACGCCGTAAGACACGGGAAGGATTCTTTCTAAGTTGGCATTCCCAAATTATCATTACTCGCCAACCTAAAGCTTGGAGCCTAATTTTAACTCTCTTATCTCGTGCTTTATTACGCCGAAATTTTGCTGTCCAGTAGTCTTGGTTTGAATCTGGAAAGTGTGGATTACAGTATGGACAACGATGCCAAAAGCAGCCATGAACAAATATTACAAGCTTCTTGTTTAGGAATGCAAAATCAGGGGTGCCTGGTAACGCTGAATAGTTCGGTTCAACGCCTTCTATGCCATCTTCCTCCAACTTCTGAGATAAAAATAACTCTGGTTTTGTAAGCGAAGACCTATTTCCACGCATGGACGCTCTTGTTGACTCAGTTTTTGCCGGAGGAGCTGGTGGTAAAGAAATTTGCTTCATTTTACAAGGAAATAATAACACAAAAAAATGAAAATGGCCAGTACCCGAGTCTAAGGCTAAAAACGCTCGGTGGGCTTAACGCTGGTTTTCTTGGACTCAACTTTTAATCAGGGTGTCGCAGGTTCGAGACCTGCACGGCCTACCAAAGCTAAAAGGCCTGCCCTGCCCGAGGTGTTTTAGAAGAATCAGGGTGTCATCACACTAGGTCAACCGACACCCTGATTTTATCGTTTTTGCCACTCAAACTCAATAATGTGACAAGTGAGATGTTTACTTGTCAGTAGCAAGTCTCTTCTTCATGGGTAAGTGGTCTTCATCGGGCCAGCGGACAGCATCTCGTCAACCTCTTTGTCTGACATGGAGTAACGCAGGAGAAACTCCTCGTCGGAGACTTCAGGGCCGATGCCCATTTGTTTTCTAATCTCCTTCACCGTCGGCTGGGCAAGCTCCTTGTTCAAGAATGCCTTGGCTCGAAGCTGGCTGGTTATCTTGTCCAGTACGTCGGGGTCTATCGGCATATTAGGCTCGCCAAACCAGCCGGCCACATATTGAAATATGCCATCGGGAACTTGCTTGTAACGCCCGCCGGACATGATATTAATGGTGGCCTGGGTACCGACAAACTGGGAAAAGGGGGTGACCATAATGGGATAACCCAGTTCCTGACGTACCCTCACCACCTCCTCCAGAACCTCTTCTAGGCGATGCCCCATCTTTACTTCTGCCAGCTGACGTTTCAGAGTAGACAACATTCCCCCTGGTATCTGGTGCTGGTAGTAATATACGTCATGCTCCACTGGTACCCCTGGCGGGCGGTGCTCCTTTTCGGCAATCATCTGGAAGTGGGCTGAGTAGGCCTTCAGTGCCTCTTCATCTGCCTTCACGGCATAACCAAGGTGACAGGCGTTATGCATAATGCTCAGTGCTGAGGGTAATGAGGAGCCGTAGGCGAGAGGAGGGACAGCCACGTGGAAGGTCTTAATACCAAGCTTCATCGCTTCCAGATAGCATAGGGTGGCCAGTCCGGTGTTGCAGTGGGAGTGAATCTCTAAGGGTAGGCCCTTGATATTCTTTTGAATGGTTGGCACCAGAGTCCGCAACCGGTCAATAGTAAGCAACCCTCCCTGGTCTTTGAGGTATATGAGGTCGACATCGGGAGAGCTGGCTACTTCTTTTGCCTTCTGGGCGTAGAAATCATCGTTATGCACCGGGCTAATAGAATAAGACAGGGCAATCATGACCTCATCGATGCCAGCTTCCTTCGCCATCCGCGCAGTGCGGAGGAGGTGGTTTGTCTCATGGGCAGCGTCCATTATCCAGACGCGCCTTATGCCGCAGGCCTTTACTGTCTTCAGCACCAGTGCCTGGATAGAGTCTGGCATGCGCTTGAAGCCGATGAAGCGCCGGCCGGTTGTGCCAAAGCTGAGGATTGTGTTGGGCATAGCTTTGGAACAGAGCCTTATTCTTTCCCAGGGGTTCTCCTTGTGCCAGCGTACTGATACCCCCATACTCACACTGGCGGCAAAATCGATGGCCCTAAAGCCAACCTTATCCATTACCGGGGCAATGGGGAGTATCATGCCGGTCTTAATACCAGTGGCATCCCACAGACTCTGATTGCCATCTCGCGTGGTTACGTCAACGAAATATATTTCACTACTCATAGCCTCATTACTTCCTCGAAGGCAGTAACAATGGCCTGGGCGAAAACCGGGTCATCGATATTGGCATCTACCTCTCTTATTTCAATCTCTGCCTTCAACTTCTCTTTAAGCCCATCAACAAAGGCCTGAATGCCTTGGGGGTCATAGAAGTCGCTACCTTCTTTTTCGATGGATAACCAGCCTCGCTTGGGGATGAGAAACTTGGTCGGGCCTACTGCCTTGTTAAGCTTCTCAGCATAGACTCCGGCGACATTCTTTAATTCCTCAACATTTAGCCACACTGTTACCCGTAGCGCATCCATAAAATAGTGTTTGCGTTTCTTGAGCTCAGGAGCCAGTTCTTCGGCGGTAAGCCCGGTGCGGGAAATGGTGTCCACCCCGGCTGGGGCTACTACCTGCGGGGTGCCTTTCCCCCCGGCCACCTCTAAGCGTCGGGGCCAGGAGATTCGCGAGCCGTCGAATTTCTCATTAGTTATGCTAGAGGGCACCAGGTCAATAACGCCACTGAAGAAGTCTTCCTCGATGAGCTTTTCCATGGCTACCTCTTGCATTCCGCTGGCGTGGAAACCGATAAACTCGTATTTTTCTCCTAGCATCTCTCTGACATAGCGGGCACAGTTTTCCACATATCCATAGGAAGACATGGCTACCATCGGCTTTCCTCCCGTGGAGTAGGTAAGGGGAATCTCACCCTCCACCATGCCGCAGATGGCCCCGGCCGCTCTGCTCAGTTGGGCTTTGAGCAAGCTATTAAGGCCTCTAGTATCAATCAGAGAATGCATCACGGTTATGCCCGTAGGGGCTAATAAGCGGTTGGCACTGGGCATGGAGGCAACACTGGAGAGGATAAGCTTGGGAATACTGTAAGGCATTTCTCTCATAATGCTAGCGGCCATCACCGTAGTACTCATGCCACCGATGGAAATCATCCCTTCTACATCTCCCGCCTGACAGAGGGCTTTCAGTTTAGCTGTTGCCCCCTTAATCATCAGCTCGCTTCCTTTCGCCCTTTCTTGGTAATCCCGTAGCTTTTTTATCTCTGTACCGGCAGCCCGAGCCACTTCGTCAGCAGTAATGTCTGCTTCCAGACCGAGCTCTCCCCTATAGCCGATGTCAACGATGAAAGGCTGGTGCCCCCGCCTTGAAATAAGTTCCTTTAGGTAGCTGTTCTCTTCACCTCTGTTATGCAGGGTGCCAATGATGACTATTTTTTTCAAAGTTGCTCCTTCCCCTATATCTAAACCCAATTAGAGAACTTGGCTTCTAGTTTACCAGATGTTACATATCAAGCCCTTCAAACCCCACCCCTTTTGAGATGCGGTCCAACATCAGGTCAACAATCTTGTCAACAGGAGGCTTGGTTTTAGCGATAACCTCGGGCCGTGTCTGCAGTAGGACGATGCTCTCCGGCAGTGGAACGCCCTCTTCTACCACCCACTCCACGTCCTGAGGCTTACCGAAATGCTCTTCCAGCACCTTGCCCAATCTGCCTATCTCCCTAGCTTCATCATCGCTCAAACAGAACTGGCTGGTCTTCTCCGCAGGCAGCTCCTCCTCAGCCACCCCCGCCTCTTTGCAGGTTACGTAGCGGCACTTCGGCCCCAGCTTCCTTTCCTTTATCTCCAGGCCTTCCTTGTCCAGGATGTAAACATCGGGGGTGTAATCGCCACTGACCACGCTTTCCCCCAACCCCCAGTTGGCCTCGATTATCATCCGTCTAGTATTGCCGGTGTTGGGGTCGGCGGTGAAGATAACCCCGGCTGCCTGAGCATCCACCATTTTGAGCACAGCGACGCCGATAGGGTCGCTCACAAGAGACATCTTATTCCGGCTACGAAAAGCCAGGGAACGGGGGTTAAAGGTGCTGGCCCATACCCTCTTGATTTTATCCAGCAGGTCCAACTCACCGACGACGTTAAGACAGGTCTCATACTGGCCGGGGTGGCTGGAGGGACCGGAGGAGCGCGTTGAGACGGGCACCTCGGTGGCACACCTCCGGCAGAGCTCCTTGTAGTATGAGGCTATCGCCTTTTCCATCTCCTTGGGTATGGCTTTTGATTGCAAAATCTGTCGTATATCCGCGCTGGACTGGTTAAACTGCGTAATGTCCTTAGGCTTAGCCCTGGCCAGGTATTTACTGATTTCCTCAATAGCCCCGGTCATATCCATAAAATCACGATAGGCATCTATGGAGAGGGCAAACCCGGGGGGAACTTTCAGCCCCATCCTGGTCATCTCACCCAGGTTGGCGCACTTCTTGCCCACCAGGTCGTTGTCTTCCCGGCCTAACCCCTCAAACCAGATAACCCAATTCTTAGACAAAGCTCACCTTCTACTAAGGCTTCTCGGCTAGCCTGATAGCGTTCAGAAGCTTTTCCGAGGTTGTCACCCAGCCGAAAAAAGACTGGACGTTGAAAATAGTTGCTTCCTGGGTTTTGCCCGGGCCCAGCTGACTTACCGCGTCAGCTACCAAGATGGGGAAGTACTCCAGAAAAAATGCATGCCTGAGTGTGGACTCAACACAGATGTTGGTGGCGGTTCCGACAAATACTAGGTACTTCAGGCCACAGGTCCGCAAAACGATGTCCAGGTTGGTGCCGATAAAGCCGTCATACTTCTGCTTTTGGATAACTATTTCACCCGGTTCCGGGGCCAGTTCCTCAATGATATCGGCCCCCCAGCTGCCGTAGATATAGAGTTTATCTCTAATTTCGGGGCGTTGGCGGAGCAAGGCCAGCGCCTTCGATTTATGCCGGTTGGGTGAGTCCGGGCTACCGATATCGGCCAAGTCGGGGCGACAGCCCATCTGCAGGTATATGACTTTGATCCTCTTCTGCCGCGCCGCGCCGACTATCTCCCGGCAGGGTTTGATGATTTTACGAGCCGCCGAGATATCCCAGCCGGCCAGTTCCCAGTAGCCGCCCCGGCTGACAAAGGCATTCTGCATATCAACCACGATGACAGCCGTCTTTGAGAGCTCTATTTCCAAAGGCTCTGGCTCGGCCTGAACCGTCAGCTGGTTATTAGCCTGGCTCACCACAGTTCCTCCCGATTAAAACGGTTATTTCCCCCGCATGATATAAACCACGCCGAGGTCACCGTCAACCTTTACCTTGTCGCCGGTCCTAATCTTCTTGGTGGCCTCAACACAGCCGGTGACCGCCGGAATACCGTACTCCCGGGCCACGATTACGGCGTGACAGAGAGCGCCGCCGCCGTCGGTGATAAGGCCCTCGATTATCTCGAAGGCCGGAGTCCAGGGAGCGCTGGTCCCCGGTGCCACCAGAATCTCTCCCGGCTTGAGGTCAGCCAATTTCTCCTCGGTCATTATGATGCGGGCGACTCCCTCAACTATCCCCGGAGCTGAGGCGGCACCGTAGAGGTCGGCCTTCAGCTCCTCCCTGACGATGGGAGCCGAAGTGGAGACGGAGATAGTGGGGTCTTTCCTTATCATCTCCTGCACGCGCCCCATATTCCCGTAGAAGGGCTTGGGTTCGAGCTTGAGGTATCTCTTCCATTCCCGCTTACGCCGTTTGGCGTAGCGGTGTAGCTTAACCTTCCCCATCGGTATCATCGCCCTTTCTATCTCGTCGGCCAGCACGAAGTAGATGTCCTCGGGGTCGTTGATAACATCGGCCTCGGCAAAGCGCCGCCCGATTTCCCTAGTTATCCACCGCCCCATGCCATGGCCGTAGAGCTCACAGTAGTAGGTATGGTCTTCGCTCCAGACACCTGCGTTCTGGGCAGCCTTCATCAGAGCTTCAAACCACCCCCTCTGCTCGGCCGGCACCCTGGCTAGAACCTCCTTTTCTGCCTCTTCCCTTTCCTTGATGGCCCGTTGCCGCCTCTGGTCTATGGTGTAGTTCCCTTTGGTGGTTATAGCCACCTTTATCAAGGGTATGCCTAGGCGAGGTTCTTCCAGCCAGTTCGGCGTCGCCCAATCCAGCATGCGTTCGTTCCGCCAGCCATGGACCTCCAGAAAGTCATGGTATTCCCTGAGCCACTTTCTGCCGTCGCTGCTCTTGGCCAACTTGGCCAGTAGCACCCGGTCATCCTTGGTAGTGCGAAAAAGCTCGGCCACCCCAAGCTCATTGGCCCGGTTGCCCAGCCGCCAGATCTCTTTATTAAACTGGAATAACATACTATCGAAGCCGGCCATTAACCTGGAAAAAATAGGGTCGGTGTGACCGAAGCCGAGAAACTCCCGGCACATCTGGTCAAACAGGCCGAAGAGGTAAAACGCTGGCATCATTAACTCCATATGTATTTCCCACTGGAGCCTGTCCACCTGCATATAATCATCAAAGCAGTCAAGGAGGTCGATGTTGCTCAGCTTCTTGATATCCTGGTACTTCTTCAAGCCGTACTTTTTCCTGAGCCCTCTATAGGCTTTCATCAGGTCGACCTTGCGTTTTCCCCAGACAGCGTCGAAGTCCTCAATATAGGGCTTTATCCTCTCCCTGAATACCAACTGGCGCTGCTTGGCCTCCTCATCTGAGGTCTCAATCACGGTGGGGTATGGGTACCCATCGATGAACCTTATATCCCAGCCTCTGGTGGTGGGTAGGCAGAGCCGCTCGGCACCCCGTTGGATGGAGCGGTAGGCCCATCTACCCCAGCTCTCGATAAAGAAAAGGGGTCGCCAAGGCGGTGTGCCGTGGCCGACGTCAGCCAGCCACACCGTATAGTTCTTGAGGTCATTCTCCTCATCGAATTCAAACCGCTTTACCCCGTATACAGCTGCCATTTAGCCTACCCTTTTTCGCCTCCGAATACTTTATCGCAACGCAAGCGCTTAGTCAATCCGCTACAGAGCACCACCTGGGGCTTGTATGGTGGAAAGAATGCTCTTATAATTAGAATCTTAATGGATAAACACCAAAAGGGGAAGTGCGCAGGGAGTTCGTTTTTGCTGGTTTTAGAGAGCATCACTTTTAATCAGGGTGTCGCAGGTTTGAGACCTGCACGGCCTACGAAAGCTAAAACAGACTCCCCCCGTACCAAAGAGATGGTTCTTGGAGCACATGATTTCCCGCATTGATGCTTCTTGGCGGCACCACTAGCTTTGAGACCAGTGTAGGAAAGTCATGGAAGAGCTTACCCTAGTCAAAGACTTGACCATTATCATGGTGGTGGCTGGTGGAGTCACCCTTCTCTTTCGCTGGCTGCGCCAGCCGGTGATACTGGGCTATTTGATTGCCGGGGTGCTCATCGGGCCCTACACATTTCCGGTGCCGCCCGTCAGCGACGTCCACACCATAAGTCTGCTGGCCGATATCGGCATTATCCTGGTTCTCTTCACGCTGGGCCTTGAGTTCAGCTGGGACAGAATCCGCGAGGTCGGCCTCTCGGTGGTGGTGATTGGCGTTATCGAGATTACCACCATGATTTGCTTGGGCTACTCGCTGGGGCGGCTGATGGGTTGGTCATCGACAGAAGCCATCTTCCTCGGCGCCGCCCTGCACATAAGCAGCTCGGCCATAATCGTCAAGATACTGAGGGACTCGGGGAAACTAGGTCTGCCGTCCTCCCGGCTTACCGTGGGCATTCTTGTCGTCGAAGACTTCGCCGCCATCGCCATCATCGCCCTGCTTTCCGGTATCGCCACCACCGGTGCCGCCGATTTCGGCGACATCGGCTCGCTGGTGCTGAGACTGGTCCTTTTCATCGTGGCCTCGCTGGTCTTCGGCGCCATACTGGTGCCCAGAATCATTAATTTCACCCATCGCTTCCGCTCCAATGAGGCCCTGCTTATCATCAGTCTTGGGCTATGCTTTGCCATGGCCCTAATCAGCAACTCACTGGGGCTGTCGGTAGCCGCCGGCGCCTTCCTCATGGGGGCTTTAATCGGCGATACCAAGCACTCCGAGGCCATCATCAATATACTGACCCCGGTGCGGCAGATGTTCGCCGCCATCTTTTTCGTGGCCATCGGCATGCTGGTCAATATCTTTGAGTTCCGGGATTTTATCGTCCCCGCCATTATCGTCTCCAGCGTCTTCATCTTGGGAAAAGTCATCAGCAATACCGGGGCGACCTTCATCTCCGGCCGTAGCGGGCGGACGTCGCTGGAGGTGGGCATGAGCATGCCCCAGATGGGGGAGTTCTCGCTGGTTATCACCAAGGTTGGCGTTGACCGCGGCGTGGTCATGTCTAGTCTCTACCCGGTGATTGCCCTCTCCACTGCCCTGACCTCGGTAACCACGCCTTATATCATGCGCTCGGTGAACTTAGTTGCCCGCTTCCTCGACCGCCGCTCGCCGGGGCTTTTGAAGATATACGTCTCCCGCCTGGCGGACTGGTTTAAGGCACTGAGAGACGCCTTCAGCCGCCGCACCCCCGCTGCCCTGGCCATCCGGCACGCCATTAAGAACATGGTCATCAACCTCTTAATCGTGATGGTCCTTATCAGCGTAGGCACTTTTAGTCTCAGCTTCGTCGACGACCTAGCCCACCTCACCGGTATTCGCCCCGACATCATCGGCCTTTTGCTGGGCTTTGTGGTAGTGATGCTATGCGTGCCGTCGTTCGTGATTATCTGGCGGAACGTCTGCAGTCTGGTCGACGACCTCATCGAACACGTAATTATTCCCCGCGTTTCGGACAAGGTGTGGAAGACCGAGACACTGCACGTCCTTCTGCGCGACAGCATCGTGATTTTGCTGGCCATATTCGCCGGGGTGTGGTTCAGCCCCTTGATTATCGGGGTGCTTAAATTCGGGGTCTCCGGCTGGGCCATTCCCGCTTTTCTTTTAGCCGTCCTCATCTATCTAGTGGCCCGCTCGCTCTCCGATATCCACGAACAGCTCGAGGGAACCTTCAGGCGGACGCTGCTGGGGGAAGAATACCTGTCCACCTCGCAAACAGCCAACCTGCTCGGCATTCACCGCGACGAGGTGGCTCGGCTGGTCCGTAAAAAGAGATTGCCAGCGATCAGAATTGGGCATCGCTGGTATGTCGATAGAGCCGAGGTCGAGAAGCTCAAGAAAACCCTTAAGCCACAGCTAAAAGCCAGCAAACCTGACGATGGGACAGATGAAGATAGCGCCAAAGGCGAAAAGACTTTAGACCGTTGACTAAGTACTATGGCGTATCCTTCAGCGAATAGGATATAATGCTATTAGAGTCTTTTGAGGATGAACGGCAGAGCTTTTGTACGGAAAATGAAGTTCACCGACTATAAAACCGAATCTCACTACGACGAATACTTCGAAGCCGACGGCGTTCCCCGTCCGGCGATGTCGCCATTTATCCAAAGGATTGACGGCTTCACCCAGAACGAGGTCTTGCGCCGCAAAAGCGCCGCTGAGTCCGCCCTGCTGCAGGCCGGGATAACCTTTTCCGTCTACGGAGAACATCAAGGCGAGATAGACCGCATCTTTCCCTTTGATATTATTCCCCGGATTGTTAACCCGGAAGACTGGGACATTATCGAACGCGGTTTGAAACAGAGGATTTACGCTGTCAACGAGTTCATCGACGATATCTACAACAAGCAAAAGATAATCAAGGACAAGGTTATACCGGAAGAGATTATCACTTCGGCAAAGTCTTACCGCCCGCAGTGCGCCGACTTTCATCCCCCCAACCGGGTTTGGTGCCATGTTGCCGGTATTGATATCGTCCGGAACTCCGACGGTCAGCTTTACGTGCTAGAAGACAACCTAAGGTGTCCTTCCGGTGTCTCCTACGTGCTAGAGAACCGTGAGATTTTAAAGCGCACCTTTCCCGTAATATTCGGGACGATGAAAGTCCACCCTATCGATGACTATCCGCTAAAGCTTTACGAAACACTGTGCACTCTGGCCCCGGAAAACGTCGATTCCCCAACTATTGCCGTACTAACGCCCGGTATCTATAACTCGGCCTATTTCGAGCATTCCTTCCTGGCCCGCGAGATGGGGGTGCAGCTCGTAGAGGGGCGGGACCTTATCGTTATTGATGGTTTTGTTTACATGAAGATGATATACGGCTTCGAGCGGGTTGATGTCATCTACCGCCGTATTGATGATGACTTCATCGACCCATTGAGCTTCCGTGAAGATTCCACCCTCGGTATTCCCGGTATCACGGAGGTATTCCGCAAAGGCAGAGTGGCGCTGGCTAACAGTTTGGGCACGGGGATTGCCGACGACAAGGCTATTTACGCCTACGTGCCCGAGATGATTAAATACTACATGGGCGAAGAGGCGATATTGCCCAACGTTCCTACCTATCTCTGTTCTGATGAAAAGCAGCGGCAACACGTTATCCGTAATATCGAAAAGCTGGTAGTTAAATCGGTCAACGAGTCGGGCGGCTACGGCATGCTTATCGGTCTCCATTCCACCAAGGAGCAGCAAGCTGAGTTCATCGAAAAGATAAAGGCTGACCCGCGTAATTATATCGCCCAACCGACGTTGGATCTCTCTTGCGTTCCCACCGTAATAGATAGTCACTTCGAACCCCGCCATGTCGACCTCCGCCCCTACGTTCTTTACGGTAATGATATCTGGGTGCTACCCGGCGGACTAACGCGGGTCGCCCTGCCTAAAGACTCGCTAGTGGTCAACTCGTCCCAGGGCGGCGGCAGCAAAGACACCTGGGTGCTCGAACCTTCTGATGGCGAAGCCACTGGTGCGCCTGAATTGATAAAGGCGCGCGGAAAAGGGAGGGGCGAAGATGCTCAGTAGAGTCGCTGAATCCATATTCTGGATGTCAAGGTATGTTGAGAGGGCGGAAAATACGGCCCGGTTTATCGATGTCAATGCCAGGTTGGTTCTGGATATGCCTCTGGATACCAAGCTTCAGTGGGAACCGATGATCCGCATTACCGGTGATAGTAAGCTCTTTTCCAGTCAATACAGTAGTGCTAATCAGGAAAACGTAGTCAACTTCCTTGTCTTCGACCAGAATTACCCGAACTCCATTATATCTTGTGTCAATAAGGCCCGGGAGAACGCCCGTACCATACGGGAGATTATATCCACCGAAATGTGGGAGTGTATCAATGAGTTTTACCTGTTCCTCTCCGATGACACGGCCCACAACGAGGCCTTCTCCAGCCCGAATCGTTTCTTCACTAAGATAAAGAACTACAGCCATTTGCTGGCCGGCGTAAGGGAGAGCACGATGTTCCACAACGAGGGCTGGGACTTCTCTAGGATGGGGCGTTTTTTGGAAAGGGCCGATAAGACTTCTCGAATCCTTGATATGAAGTACTTCATTGTATTGCCTGAGCTGGATTATGTAGGGACGGCCTTCGATACGCTGCAGTGGGCGGCCCTCCTGCGCTCCACCAGCGCTCTTGATATGTACCGCAAGCGATATAAGCAGATATCCCCCTCCAACATCGCCCAGTTCCTCTTTTTCGACCCGGATTTCCCCCGTTCAGTCAGATACTGCCTAAAGAAGTGCGACCAATCCATGCACGATATCACCGGGGCGCCGCGGGGCAGCTATTCCACCCAGGCCGAACGGCAGTTGGGCATGCTACAGGCGGAGATTGAGTACGCCGATGTAACCGAGATTATGGAAACCGGTCTTCACGAATATATCGACAACTTCCAGTCGAAGCTCAATAGAGTCGGTGAGGCTGTGGCCAACTCGTTCTTCGCCACGCAACGTCCCGAAACATTAATCGAGAGGAAGAGAATAATATGACTTTTTGCATCGGAATAAAGGTTGAGGATGGGCTGGTAGGTCTCTCCGACACCAGGGTGATAAGCGGCGCCGAATACTTCAGCGCCCCCAAGACCACGGTCATACAGAGAGAACACCACTCCATGTTCATCATGACCAGCGGCCTGCGCTCGGCCCGGGATAAGGCATTAACCTACTTTAACGATATGCTGGCGGCGCAGGACAAGAAATTCAACCGGTTGTATATCGCCGTCAACGAATTCGCCGAACAGGTACGCCGCGTGAGGGCGGAAGACCTAAAAGCGCTCAAAGACAGCGGCTACAATTTCAACCTGACCTGTATTATCGGCGGGCAACTGGAAAAGGACGAGGAACACAAGCTCTATATGCTCTATCCGGAGGGGAACTGGGTTGAGGCCGTCGAAGATAGCCCGTACTATATGATTGGGGAATCTGCCTTCGGTAAGCCCATGCTCTGCCGCGTTCTGACCTACCGGTCGAGTCTGGAGGACGCCTTAAAACTGAGCTTTCTTGCCTTCGACTCCAACCGCGTGGCGGCTCGTGATGTTGATTATCCCATTGATGTTGTTTACTATAAGAAGGGTTCCTACTCGATTATTGCAAAGCGGTTCACCGCCGAGAAGCTCCGTTCCTTGAGCAACTGGTGGCAGAATTTTCTGAAGCGCGGGGTTGCCCGAATGAACTCGGGCTGGATTAAGACCATTACGGACTGATGCCATGCGTTGGAGAATAGAGCACGCCCTTAGTTACAAATACTCAAGACCGGCGGCCCTCGATGCGCAGACAATTCGTCTCCGGCCGCGCCTCGACAGCCGACAGCATGTTCCGAAGTTCGAGCTTGATATCCAGCCTAAACCCTCCTTCCTGACCCACTATAGCGACCCGGAAAATAATCTGCTGACCACGGCCTGGTTTGAGGGGACGCACCCAGAACTTCATATAATAGCCCGTTCCGAGGTGGAGCTGACCGAACATGACCCCTACGACTTCATTCTCACCGAGCCAGCCGCGACACAGCTTCCCCTTACCTACCCGAAAACGCTTGTGCCCATGCTCGGCATCTACACTCGCTTCGATGAAGAGGTTTCGCCCAGGCTCAACGACTTCCTCAAACCGGTACTCCTCGAGACCAAAAACGAGACCATACCCTTTCTAAACGGGCTTACCGTTTCTATCTTCAACGAGTTTAAGCGAAAAGAGAGGAAGAATGATAATCCCTGGGCACCGGAGAAGACGCTGGAGAAGAGGCAAGGGGCCTGTCGCGACCTGGCCTGGCTCTATGTCGTCGCCTGTCGTTCGCTAGGCCTGGCCGCCCGCTTTGTCAGCGGTTACTACGTACCCCTTAACCCTCGGAAAAAACCGGAGCTGCACGCCTGGGCGGAGGTATTCCTGCCAGGGGCTGGGTGGCTTGGCTTTGACCCCAGTCTGGGGCTGACCGTCGCCGAGCGTTATATTACCCTGGCCGCCTCTTATGACCCCGCCCTTACCCTGCCCACCAGCGGAGCCTTCTGGGGAACAGGCGTCAAAGCGGTGTTACAAACTGCCATCACCTTCGAGTCAATGGCTTAAATATACTATATTCTTCACCTATCTTACCCAATATTGAGGACACGGGATGCAATGAAATCTGAAAAATTGAAGGGGGAAGGCGCGAGGAAGGCCATTTTGCTGGTTTTAGTGAGTATCACTTTTAATCAGGGTGTCGCAGGTTCGAGACCTGCACGGCCTACTTCATAGTGTAATTAGTCCGAAAGGCTCCTCATCCCTTAGCGGAACCTGAACAGGGATCTCTTTGCAAGGTAATTGCGGAGCCTTCATAATATCAATAGCATTGCAGGGAGCATAGCCATCTTTGCCGCGCCTTGAATCTCAGGCACTAAAGCGAATATAATTCTTTTAAAAGCTTAGGGGCAACCGATGAAGGCTGAAACTATTAAATCACTTATAGCAGATTTGGAGTGCGACGACGTAATTCGATGCCAGAAAGCGAGGCGGAAGCTCGTAGCCCTTGGACACAAGGCAGTGCCCTACTTGGTCAAAGCAATGGGCGCTAAAAAATACTGGACGCGATGGGAAGCAGCCAAAGCCCTGGCTCAGATTGGTGACCCCACCGCTACAGCTGCGCTAATCAAGGCACTGGAGGATAAGGAGTTCGACATCCGCTGGCTGGCGGCTGAGGGACTGATTAATATCGGCCGCAAGGCGGTGGTACCCTTGTTAGAGGCATTGATTGACAACCCAATGTCAACCTGGTTGCGGCAGGGGGCCCATCATGTTCTCCATGACATGAACCGAGGTGAGCTGGATAAGCTGCTGATGCCAGTAATGAACGCACTTGAAGACGTTGAGCCTTATATAGAAGTACCGGTGTCAGCGCGTAAGGCCCTTGACAAGCTGGCGCCAGAGCGGCGATGAGCGTTTTAGGCAGCGCCGCCCTTCACTAATAGCCCCGAATGCCCCCGGTCAAAAAGCCGGTAGGCCGCCAGTTTTACCCGGTCGTTTAAAACGAACCAGGCCAGGGCATAAGCCCAGACAAACCCCGCCCACTGCCAGCCCAGAGGGGTCATGAAAAGCCCGTAGACGGCAATCAGTGTGGCCGTTATTTGGGTGCCCAAGACCGCAATCAATAAGATAGGCGCTGGTTTGATTGACCAGAATGGGCCGCGGGTCCGGGCGACAAAGACAGTTAAATGCCCCGCCACCGACAGTTTCAGGTACATAAGAGTCTGAACCACGTCATGGCTCAAATGAAAGACGGTTTCGCCGAGGTAGAATAAGCCGAACGAGGCGACTACGCCGAAAAGGCCCAGTACCGTGGCAACGCCCAATACGGTTCGCATGCTCCATGACTCTGGCTGGTTGGAATAACGGGTATTGTCGTAGGCTATGGATAGAATAGCCCCGTCATTCAGTATCGCCAGCAGCACTATCATAATGGCGGTGACAGGATAGAAGTTGAAGGTTAGAATAGCCAGCGTCAGGAATAACAGTGTTCGGATTGTTTCGGCAATCCTGTAGATGGCATAGTTATTCATGCGCTGAAAGATCTTGCGGCTCTCCTTGATAGCGTCGACAATAGCCGAGAGCCCGGGCACAAGCAGGACGATGCTGGCAGCTGACCGGGCGGCATCGGTAGAGCCGGAAACAGCAATACCGGCATCGGCCTTCTTCAGCGCCGGAGCGTCATTAACTCCGTCACCTGTCATCCCCACGATGTGTCCCCTCTTCTGTAAAACGTCGACTATATGGTACTTATGCTCCGGGAATACCTGGGCAAAGCCGTCAGCCTGTTCAATGGCATCTGCCAGCTGACCTCCCTGGTGCTGTTTGCTTTCGTCAAAAACCGAAGCATCCATTATGTTTGTCCCCAGGTCCAGTTGCCCCGCGATTTCTCGACCAATAGCCAGTTGGTCTCCGGTAAGCATCTTAACCTCTAAGCCCATCTCTCTGGCGGTATCTACCGTGGCTTTAGAGTCCTCTCTCAGCGGGTCAAAGAGGGGTATCACTCCCATGAAACGCCACTTACCCTTCTCATCAGTGCGAGCTATGCCCAGAGACCTGAAGCCGCGCGAGGCGAATTCATTCACCGCTTGATTAACCTGTTTGGCAATCTTTTTGGCGTCAGGGTCAAGGGTCAGTATTACCTGAGGAGCGCCTTTGCTTACCCTGAACTCCTTCCGGTCAGGGCCTCTTACCTGGGCTTCAGTTCGCTTGTGTACGGGGTCAAAGGGCAGGAAATGCACAATATGATATGACTTTAGCTTCTTTTCGTTCTTTATCCCGCTTAGAACCGCCAGGTCAATCGGGTCCTGGTCCTCGGCCCGAGAGGCGAGGGCACCGCTGACTAAAACCTCTTCCTGACTGAAATCATTCAGGGTAAACGGTTCTCCTGGTGTAAGCTTATTTTGGGTAAGCGTGCCTGTCTTATCAGAGCAGAGAACATCGATACCAGCGATTTCTTCAATAGCTGGTAATTTGGTCACAATGGCGTCCTTAAGCGCCAGGGCACGGGCGCCGAGCGCCATGGTTACCGACATTACCGCCGGCATAGCTACCGGTACCGCCGCGATGGTCAGCACTAGGGCGAACTGCAACACCACCAGCATCTGGTCACCGCGGACGAGCGCCACGGCCAGGATTAAGATGGCTAAAGCGATAGCTACTACGATAAGATAATCGGCAATCTTGAGCACCGCTTTTTGCAGGTGGCTCCGGGTCTTGGTCGTCTCAACCAGCTGGGCGGTCTTTCCGTAATAGGTGTTTTGACCGGTACCGTAGACAAGCGCCTCAATCTCACCCTGTTTAATAATAGAGCCGGAAAAAACCGCTTCACCTGTCTTCTTCTCCACCGGCAGCGATTCACCGGTTAGAGCCGACTGGTCAACCTGGATAGGGTCTCCTTCCAGCAACCTGGCATCGGCGGGTATAATCTCGCCTATACGCAGCCGGACAACATCCCCGGGCACCAGTTCCCGGGCTGGTATTGTCTGCCAGCTGCCCTCACGCTTGACCCTCGCCTTGGCGGCCAGTTTCTCCTTCAGGGCCTCGATGGTATTACTGGCTTGATACTCTTCGCGGAAGCCGACCACAGCGTTAACTACCAGTAGCGCTAAAATAACACCGAGGTCAGGCCAGTGGCTCAGTACTCCCGATAGGGCTGCCGCCACCATAATCATTATCGGAATCGGCCCCCAAAAGTAGGAGAGGAACTTTAGTATCGGATTGGCCTTTTTCTCAACAAGCTCGTTATATCCGTACTGGGTTAACCTCTGCTCAACCTGTTTATGGCTCAGCCCTTCCGGCACGAATCCCAGCCTTTTCTTCAACTGGGCCAAAGGCGCGTCTTTCAGATTCGCATCGGCTAGATCGATAGCTTCGACCTGTTTCTCGTCCTTGTCTCCAGACGACATTTTGATCCCGCCCCTTTATCTGTCTTAATTATAGTAATTCCTCTTTATTAACTACAAGCTGACTATTTGCCTTGTCATAATCGGTGTGTTGCATTAAATCAACCAGTGCCCCGTTTCCCGGAGCATCAGGTATTCAACAACAATAGTAACCAGTCAGCGATAACGAAGTCATAAAATGGGAGTGGGAAAAGTTACAAAAATATGACATTCAGGGTAGGAGTAGCTTGCTGGATAATTCCTTATCGCGCCAATCGCCACTGAAAATGGCACATTTTTGTAACGATTACACATTGGATTTTATAACTATTTGATTATTAAAGTGTCACTATAATGCTAGACCTCACCATTGGGTGGGGTCTCAAGCGTCCGATGTGAAAAGTAAATTACCCCATTTAGGATAGTTTGTTGGGATGGCTAAGTTTGCCATGAAGGGAGGTGAACAATGCAAGCGTATTGTGTGAAGTGCCGCGCTCGAAAGGAGATGAGAAACCCCAAGAGCATAATCATGAAGAATGGCAGACCGGCATTACAAGGAACGTGCCCTGTATGTGGCACTAAGATGTTCAGAATAGAGAAAAACAAAAAAGCGGCGAGGAAGGAATGGGGGAAAATAAAGGTGAAAGCAACCTCGTCTTTGACCAGATATGGAGAAAACCCCATAATATCGCCACGTGAGGGTTCCTGGTGGGAATCACGCCAAACGTTTAACCCAGGAGCTATCCTTTTAGAAGACAAGGTCCATATTATCTACAGGGCTATCGGGGATGATGGAATTTCCCGCTTTGGCTATGCGGTTTCCAGAGAAGGCTTTAAAATTGATGAGAGGCTGGAATATCCAGTGTATCAGCACTCGGCTATCGCTCCTGAGTTTACTATTTATTCTTATTCCTCTGGTGGAAGTTTTGGGGGAAGTGAAGACCCACGCCTGGTGAGGGTGGATAACGAAGATGTGTTATATATGACTTACACTGCTTGCGATGAAGGTTTGCGTGTGGGTCTAACCTCAATAAGGGTAAAGGATTTTCTTGATAGAAAATGGAAATGGTCTCCCCCACGCCTGATCTCACCCCCTGGTAGGGTTCACAAGAACTGGGTAATTTTCCCAGAAAAGATAAAGGGCAAATACGCAATCTTGCACAGCCTGAGTCCAAAAATCTCGATCTCCTACCTGGATAGTCTAGATTTCAAGCCGGGAACCTACCTTACGAGTTATCACAACGGAGGCAACGGCAATGGGAGAGAGAAATTTTGGGACAGCGTGATAAGAGGCGCTGGGGCACCGCCGATTAAGACTGAGTTTGGATGGCTTCTGTTTTATCATGCTATAGACCTGGGCGAGCCCTATAAATACAAAATTGGGGCTGTACTTTTAGACCTTGAGGACCCGAGGAAGGTTATTCGCTGTTCTGCCACGCCTATCCTGGAGCCAGCTATGGTTTATGAGCATAGTGGCTTTAAACCGGGGGTGGTCTACCTCACAGGAGCGGTTGTGAAAGATGATGAACTTCTACTCTACTACGGAGCGTCGGACAATTATGTTTGCGTAGCCAGTTGCGGACTGGAGGATTTTTTAGTAACCTTGATGAAAGGAGAGCGAAGTGTCTTCGTGGAGACACAGGTTATCCCGAGTCCTCGCCAGAAGAAGCTAAGAGTGTCCAGACCAAGGCGCAGCACCCCCTCGTTCAGAGTGACTAAAGGTGAGAAGGAGAAATGAGAGGGAATTGTTGTGCTAGCTAAAAGGCTGGAAGAGAACCCGATATTAAAACCGAAGAGGCATCACTTCTGGGAAGCCCAGGCAGTTTTCAACGGCTGTCCGGTTAAAACTAGGGACAGCGTTTTTCTTGTCTATAGGGCATTATCCCTGCCCTATTACAGCAACCTGACCGGGGCCAGGCTTTCTGTTTCCAGCGTTGGCATTGCCCAAAGTAAGGGCGGGCTCCATTTTGTCGGTCGAAGACGATTTATCTATCCCGAGCATCCCTGGGAACGGTTCGGCTGTGAAGACCCTCGGGTAACGAAACTTGACGGCAAGTATTACACCTTCTATACTGCCCTCTCCGCCTGGCCGCCAAAAGCCGATGGGATCAGGGTTGGCCTGGCGATAAGTAAGGGCCTGAAAAGGGTTCATGAGAAACACCCGGTGACGCCGTTTAACGCCAAGGCTATGGCGCTTTTCCCGCAGAGGATAGACGGAAAGATATACGCCATTCTATCGGTTGATACCGACCAGCCGCCGGCCAGAATATGCTTGGCCAGCTTTGATAAAGAAGAGGATATCTGGTCAGAAAGCTACTGGCAGGCGTGGTATGAGAGGAAAGCGGACTACACCTTACCCCTGCAGCGCAGGCCTGAAGACCAAATAGAAGTTGGTGCCCCACCCATGAAAATGAAGAACGGCTGGCTCTTACTTTACTCTTACATCAGGGACTACTTCTCAGAATCCAGAGAACGGCTTTTAGGGGTAGAGGCTGCCCTTCTCGATTTGGAAGACCCATTTAAAGTGCTGGGAAGAATCGAAGTGCCCATTCTGACGCCGGAGGAATATTACGAAAGGATTGGCTGGGTACCCAACGTGGTCTTTCCCTCCGGGGCGTTAGTTAAGCGCAACCGCCTTTATATCTATTACGGCGCCAGTGACACCACCTGCTGTGTTGCCTCGGTCAGAGTCCCCCTTGTAATGGGCATACTGCTTAAGAAGCCTCAAATGCTGAAACTGCAGCGGGTACAAGAAAATCCCATTATTCATCCGGTCAAAGAGCACGCCTGGGAAAGTAAGGCGACCTTCAACCCCACCGCCATACACCTCGGGGGTAAGGTTCACATTATATATCGAGCGATGTCTGAGGACAACACCTCGGTCTTTGGCTATGCCACCAGCCAGGATGGCGTCCATATTGACTACCGTTCTCCAGAGCCCATTTACGTCCCGCGTGAGGCATTTGAACAAAAGTTCGTGCCTGGTGGTAATTCGGGTTGTGAAGACCCGCGGTTAACCAAGATCGGTACCAAGCTATACATGTTCTACACCGCTTACAATGGCCGGGAACACCCGCGGGTGGCCGTGAGTTCTATATCCGTTGCAAACTTCCTGGCTCAAAAATGGAACTGGTCTAAGCCAACTGCTATCACTCCTCCCGAAATTGATAACAAGGACGCCTTTCTGTTTCCTCAAGAAGTGGGCGGAGAGTATGTCTGCGTCCACCGGTTGGGTGACTGTATTGACTATGATTTCGCCCCCAGCCTCAATTTTAAAGGCAATGTCTGGCTTGATGAGCACCGCTGGATAGAGCGGAGAAGGGGATGGTGGGATAGCGAAAAGGTGGGGGCAGCCGGCCCCCCGATCAAGACCAGAGAAGGATGGGTAATGTTCTATCACGGTGTCTCCGAGGATAAAGTCTACCGTGTAGGGGCAGTGCTTCTTGACCTGAAAAACCCGCTCAAAGTCCTCGCCCGGCTTGTTTACCCTATTCTCGAACCGGAGGCTCCCTATGAGAGGGAAGGTCAAGTCCCGAAAGTCGTTTTTCCATGCGGAAATGTAATTCTGAGAGATAAGCTTTACGTATATTATGGAGGTGGCGACAGCGTGGTCGGGGTGGCTATGGTGAATCTTAGAGAGCTCTTGTCTGTCCTGAAGTTATGCCGGTTTTAGGCCTTTCCTCATAATTACGCTGTTTCCGATGTGCTATAATAGTTGGCCATGACGAAAGCTGCAACAAGACGCCATGTCAAGATAGTCTGCACACTGGGTCCAGCCTGTAGTTCCCCTAAAGTTATTGAAAATATGCTAGAAGCTGGCATGGACGTCGCACGATTTAATTTAGCTTATGGGACACTCCAGGAGCACAGCCAGATTATTTCTAAAGTCCGTTCGCTCAGTCAAAAGCTCAAGCTGCCGGCAGGTATCCTCCTTGATCTTCCTGGTCTGAAACTTGGCCATGGGGATATCAGGACTGTTTTCGGTCCGCACCTCGATTTTGCTCTTGCCGAGAATGTTGACTTCGTTGCTCTGTCTTTCATCTCCTCACTACGACAGGTACAGGAAGTCAAGAAAATGCTCCGAAAAATGAATGCTGACATATCTGTTATTATCAAAATAGAGGAGGCGCGAGCTCTTGAAGAGAGCAGAGCCTTGATTGAGACTGGGGAAGGTATCATGGTGGCCAGGGGGGACCTGGCTCTTGATATAAGCATTGAGAAGGTCCCGATGGCCCAGAAAAGACTGATTCAGGAAGCCAACCGCCAGGGAAAACCAGTAATTACCGCCACTCAAATGCTCGAATCTATGGTAAGGTCAGCCGCACCGACGAGGGCAGAAGCCACTGATGTAGCTAATGCTGTCCTTGATGGCAGCGATGCCCTTATGCTTTCTGAGGAAACAGCCATTGGCAGTTATCCTGTCCAGGCTATAGAGACAATGGCAAAAATAGCCCTGGAGGCTGAGACAATGTTTCCCTACGAGGAGATGGTGCGCAGTCGGTGGCAGGATATCCTACCTGAAATCAATGACGCGGCGGCTAAAGCCGCCTGTCAGATGGCTCACCAGGTACAAGCCAAAGCTGTCATTGCCTTTACTACTAGCGGAACTACCGCCTTAAGGGTGTCAAAATACAGGCCTTATCATCCTATTTTGGCCATAACACCCTCGCCGTCAGTGGTTAATCGTCTTTCGCTAATCTGGGGAGTACTGCCACTTAAAAAACCTGAACCAACAAATCTGGAAGAGGTCTTTGACCTGGCAAGCCAGGTGGCGCTGGAGACGAATTTAGCCAAGAGGGGTGATTTGATAGTGATTGTCGCTGGAATTCCCCTAGGTGTCCCGGGAAGTACCAACTTAGTAAAAATACACGGCATCTAGTTTTAACCCGGTTTGGTGCCTTCACTAAAATTAACCATTTAATACGCTTGTGAGTCTTCGCGTGCGGAAATATTTCCCGGTATCCTTACGCTTCCAGTAGTTTTGCCTACAGCATATATAATGTGCTATAAATACTGGAATGTATTATCGCAGATATTTCTGCTTTTTTAAGTTCCTTAGTTAACCAAATAGAAGAGTGGAATGTGCATGGAAAGACTACGACAAATCAAATATGAGCGTGCCAGGGTAGCGGGCGGCTATACCGACCGCATACTCAGGGTGGATTTGAGCACAAGGGAAATTAGCATCCAGAAACTACTCCCCGATTTCAAGAACAAATACATCGGTGGACGAGGATATGCCCTTAAACTTATCTGGGACGGTACAACAAAGGAAACACGCTACGACAGTCCCGATAACATTCTGGTCATGGCCAGCGGGCCGCTGGGTAATGAGCCTGCCTTTCCTGGAACGGGAAAGTTTATCGTCGGCACTATTTCACCCCTGACCGATACATTTATCGACTCCAATGTCGGCGGTCATTTCGGACCGCTACTGAAGCTGGCCGGTTTTGATGCCCTGGCTGTTTCTGGTATATCCAGAGAAGAGGTAATCATTTTGGTTGACGGCGATGAGCAAACCATCACTATTGCCGCAGCGCCTGCCTATCCAGTAGAAATCGATAAGGGCGCACTTTCCTTCGGCCAGAGACTGCTCAAAGACATTAACGGTGGTGACTATAGCAACTGCCTGGCGGCGGTGACGGCGGGGGGAGGTGCCTGCCATAGCCGTTTCGGGGTGATTCACAGCCTATTTTTCGACCAGAGGAGAAGCAGAATCCGCTCAAAACAGGCGGGAAGGGGTGGTACGGGAACGGTCATGCGGGCCAAGGGGCTCCGAAGCATTGTGGTGCGTTCCAGCCTGTCAAAAGTAAACGGTAATAATGCCGTCGATAAAAAGGGAGTGCGGGAGGCGGGACGCCAGCTAAAGAAGGTTATCTCTAAAGCCGACCCTAAACAACTCCACCTATCGGCTTGGGGAACCTCCATTCTCTCCGAGTATATGGACAAATTCCACGTCTTCCCCATCAACAACTACCAGTACGGGCACAGTCCCCAGTCGGTAGGACTCTTTGGCCATGTCTTCCTTGACCGCTACTTTAGCCAAAAGATACCCGATGGCTGCTACTACGGATGTAACCTGGCCTGTGCCAAGGGTGCCGAAAATGTTGAGCTGACACGTGGCCCCAAGGCGGGGCAGAAGGTCAGCATTGACGGACCCGAATACGAAACTGTGGGTGCTGTCAGCTGCATGGGCATCTTTGACACCCATTTCGCTATGGAATACAACTGGTACTGTGATGAATACGGCCTTGATACCATCTCTACGGCAGTGACCATCGGCTTCTTTATGGAATGCTTCCAGCGGGGATACCTAACTGTTGATGACACAGGTTACGAACTGACCTTCGGCAACATAGAGGCGGCGGACAGGGTGCTACACGAAACCGCCAGCAGCCAGGGTTTCGGCAAGGTTGTCGGCCAGGGTGTGGCCAGAGGTAAGGAATGGGTCGCCGAGAGATATGCCAGCCGAAATAACACCCCCAAAGATGCGGTCATGGCGGAACTGAATAAATTCGGCATGGAGGTCAAGGGGCTTGAGTTCTCCATGTACATCAGCAAGGAGTCACTGGCCCAGCAGGGTGGCTATGGCTTCGCTCTCAAAGGACCGCAGCATGACGAGGCCTGGCTGATTTTCATCGACCAGGTCTACCAGGAGCTGCCAACCTTAGAGGACAAAGCGGCAGCGCTTAAGTGGTTCCCCCTGATTCGCACCTGGTTTAACGCTACCGGACTCTGCAAGCTCCACTGGATTGATGTGCGCAATCCGGAGGCAGCCAATACCGCGGAACCAGCCAAGAACCTGCCCACCCTAGCCCACTACACTCGCTACCTTAACGCCACCACGGGGAGTCACAAGACTCTTCAGGATATTATTGACGATTCAGAAAGGCTGTACATACTACAGAAGCTAATAAACGTGCGCCACGGCAAAGGCAGGCGGGCTGACGACCAAATCCCCCTGAGGGCAATGGGGCCCGCCTTCTTTAACGAATACCAGTCGCGGGCTGAATACTATGACGAATGGTTGCGCAAAAACCTCGGGGATGGTAAGCTGCCAGCTAGCCCTGAGCAGCGGCATAAACTCCTCATCGAGAAAAGGAGTCAAGCCTATCAACAGCTCTGCGATGCCGTCTACGAAAAGAAGGGTTTTACTAAAGAAGGGATACCCAGGCGTGAAACCGTGGAGAAATTCGCCCTAATGGACGAACAGGCAACCAAGCTGTTTGACGAACTGGGTATGTGATTTAAGGAAGATGATAGCCTCAATTGAGTTCCTGGGAATGCAACGCGCTATTACTAAAACAAATAGTATAGATATGCCCATCTCCACAGAGACTAGGGTAAACGACGCCCTTGAATATGTCAGACAAAGGTATCCCGAGCTTCATTTAGATGAAGGGATGAGCCTCATAACCGTCAACCATGAGATAGCCTCTCTGGACAGAGTTCTAAAGGCTAACGATACCGTCTCCTTTCTACCCTTTATCGGCGGAGGCTGATATGACCTTGGGAGCTAATATAGCCTTAATCATAGGCTCTTACCTTCTTGGTTCAGTGCCCCAGCTGTCCTTGCTGGCCAAGCTTCGCCGCGTAGATTTAGACGGAGATTTCCACCAGAGCCTGTGGTATCGGGGTGGACGGGTAATTGCTATTGTCGGCATAGTCGGTGAATTCGGAAAAGGAGTCATCCCCATCCTGGTGGGTATGTGGCTTGACTTCAACATACTAATAATAGCACTGGCCGGTCTGGCCGCCGTGTGTGGTCAGATGTGGCCTGTGTTCTCCAGATTTGACGGAGAAAAGGGCAATAGCGTGGCCATGCCAATGGCCGTAGCCTTAACCCCCAAGCCGACCCTGATAGCTTTGATTCCTTTTCTTGTCTCGCTCATAATCAGGACAGTCCCACGCTTAATTAGATCCTCAAAATCAACTAAGGAGGCCGTTTTCGGTGGTAGTTATAGCCGAAGCCTGCCCCTGGGTATGGCTATCACCTTCTTCATATTACCTATAGTCAGCTGGTGGCTGGGAGAGCCGCTGGAAATAGTCCTGTGTTACTCCGCTCTCTTTGTATTGATAATGCTAAGGAGAATCACCGCCGGGCTCAGAGATGACCTGAAGAGCGGTAGTAACATAGGTGGTATTATCGTCAGGCGCCTCCTATATGACCGTGCTACCAAGCAATGGCGAAGTAGACCACAACATCTCCAACGTTAGTCCCCGTATCCCCGGTAACTATCAATGAGTTGCCGAGCTTTTTCAATAAGGTATTGCTGTCGCATCTCTTGATATAGGCTTCGATATCCAATCCCCTATTCCGAGCGATATCAAGCGAGCTTTGGTCAACGATAGCGCCGGCCACATCAGGCAGAAAATCGGTGCCGTCGGTGCCGACGCTGGCCACGACCCACTGGCCGGGATAATCTGCCATCGCCAGCAGCGAGACGGCGGCGTAGTGTTGATTTCTGCCCCCCTTCCCTACCTTATCTGGCAGCCTGATGGTTGTCTCGCCGCCGGTAAGCAGCGCGTTATATCCCGCGTATTTGTGCTTAATCAGTTCTTTAGCTCGGGAAAGGGCCACTTTTGTGGTATCACCTGTCTGCTGGCCGGTTATGATATGGGGACTAAAGCCGAGCTCCTTAGCCTTAGCCGCCATCGCCTCCAGAGCCAAGCCATTGTCGCCGATTATATAATTTTGGCAGTTATTCAGCGTCTTAGGTGACTCAGATGCTTTGCCCCGTTTCCCTTTCTCAATGAAGTCTATTACGCTTTTGGGCGCTTTAGTTAATAGATTGTATTGCTTTAATACATCATAGGCGTCGGCGAAGGTGGAAGGGTCGGGGGTGGTGGGGCCGGAGGCGATGGTGGCCAGGTCATTGCCGACAACGTCGGAGAGTATCAGTGAAATAACCCTTGCCGGAGCGAAAAATTCGCCTAAGCGACCTCCCTTGACCCGAGAGAGATGCTTCCTCACAATGTTGATTTCGTCTATCTTCGCCCCCGAGCCGATAAGAAGCTCGGTGACTTTTTGCTTATCCTTCAAGCTCACTCCTTCCACAGGGTAAGGCATAAGCGCTGAGCCGCCGCCCGAGAGCAGGCAGACAACAATATCATTCTCACCTATTGAGTAGCGGTCTTTTAGAGCCAGCATTTCGCCAACACCACTGACGCCACGCTGGTCGGGGGTGGGATGGCCAGCAACTACGGCCTTAATCCTTTGCGTCTTTAGCTGCCCGCCCTTGAAATTGACCACGCCCGCGGTTATGTTCTCAGCACCGATTATTTTCTCCAATGCCTGCGCCATAAGCCCGCTGGCTTTACCGCCGCCGATAACGAATATGCGGTTTGTCTCTAACAGCGAGAAGCTATCGCCCTTTATCTTTATCTTGTGGTGGGGGGCATCATAGCTGACGGCCACCCTCATTATATTCTGGGGCAGGACGCGCTTAATGCCCGCCTCAATAATCTGCAAGACCTTATCTCTCGGCTCGGTGGTAGCCAGCTCAGAGCGGTTTTTAATAATCATTGCTTCCTTTATAATACACCAAGCCCTTGCCTTATAAAACAACCTTGAGCCAGAGCTTGACGCCAGCTATGGATAGCCTCTAAAATTGCGCAAGGAGAGAGACGACGGTGAAATATCTAAGAAAGGGAACCGGCGTATTATTATGGCAGAAACAACTTGGCAGAACTACAAGGAGGAGAAGTATTCAAGACCATCACCGTTAAAAGGTATCCGTGTACTCGAGGTATGCACCCTGCTTCTGGGCCCGGCCGGGCCTGGTTTTCTGGCCGAGATGGGCGCCGAGGTCATCAAGTGCGAGTTTCCCCCCATGGGCGATACCTGCCGCGACCTGACTCCCTTTGGCTATCTCTTTCGGGAGCAGGGGCCAGCCTTTGCCCACATGAACACCAATAAGTACTGGCTGGGGCTGGACCTGCACACTACCGAGGCACAAAAAGTGTTTCACGAGCTTGCCGCCAAGGCCGACGTCATCGAAAACAACCTGAGACCGGGGGTAATGGAAAGCTGGAACATCGGCTACCGTCAAATCAGGGAAATCAACCCCAGAATTATCTACCTGGCCAAGAACGGCTTTGGTCAGTGGGGCCAGTACGCCCGTGAGAACCGTCCCTCCAATGACGGCGCTTCACAGGCGTTTTCCGGCTACGCCTGGCTTTCCAGCTTTCCCAACCAGCCGCCCTTAAAGAGCCGCCTCTATATCTGCGATAACTACGGGGCGCTGATGGGGGAACTGGCGGTGCTGGCAGCCCTGCACCACCGTGAGAAAACGGGAAAGGGGCAGTTCATCGAGCTTTCCCAAAGCGAAGCCATTATGCGGGCGATGAGCTGGGTCTGGCCTTATCAGCAGCTTACGGGCAAGACAGCCATGCCCGCCGGTAACCGTGACTTTTCCATCTGCCCCGCTGATACCTTCTACTGCGCCGACGATAGCTTCGTGGCTATAGCCGCGCCAGCTCCGGATGAATTCAAAGGTCTTTGCACGGCTATGGGCAAGCCAGAACTGGCTAATGACCCTCGCTTTAAAGACCATCTCACGCGCCTCAAGGATGATAACGCCTCCGCCATCCTCAAGATTATTGCCGACTGGGCTAGGACCAAGACCCATAAAGAGATTGAAAAACTGGCGGCAAAGCACGGTTTCGCCGCCAGCCATGTCTATGACACTAAAGAGGTAGTCGAGGACAAGCACTTCCATGCCCGTGGCTTTATGACTGAGGTAGATGATGCCATACTCGGCCAATACCTCGACCACGAGTTTCCGGTGATGATGTCCCAGAGCCCGCCCAAGGTAGAGTGGGGAGTCAGAGCGGTGGGCTTTGATAACGAATACATAATGACCAAGGTTCTGGGCAAGAGCGAGGAGGAGATTAAAAAACTCTACGAGTGCGGCGCTCTGGGCAAATGGGCTGACGTGCCGACGCGCCGCCCGCCTTCAAACTGGGACGGCAAGTCCGGGCTGCGAACACCGTTGGACCTTTCGTCGTTTGCGCGTAAGGCTCCCCCCTCTAAGAAAGGCAAGGCAGCGCTTAAAGAACAAGTCGCCTTTTTGGATAAGATAAAGGATAGGGATGATCCAGCCATTGCCCACACCCAGCCCGAAGCATTGGATGATATAACCGTCCTCGACCTGAGCTACAAGAGCTACGCCGGCTGCTACTGCTCCTCGATGCTGGCCGAATTTGGGGCTAAGGTGCTGCGAATAGAGCCGCCGGGGGGCGATTTTATCAGGACGTTTACCCCCTACGGCATGTTGCACAAGGGTGAGGGGCTAAACTACCTGACCGAGGGCCGGAACAAGCACCATATAACCCTCAACTTGAGAGAGGCAGAGGGCCGGGAGATATTGAAAAAGCTGGCCGTCAAGGCTGACGCGCTCATCGAGACCTTTAAGCCCGGGGTTATGGATGAATGGGGTATCGGCTATGAGGACTTAAAGAAGCTCAATTCCAAGCTGGTTTTCGCTTCCATAACTGGCTTCGGGCAGTTCGGGCCTATGAGCCGTGTTAATATGCCCGACTACGATAATATCGCCCAGGCCCGTTCGGGAGTGCAATCAGCCACGGGAGAGGTTATGCCTGAGGGTAAGAGCTATGATGATTGCCCCTGGGCGGTGCCCACCAAAGCCGGCCCCTGGATAGCCTGGGTGCAACCGGGGACATTCATGGCCGTCGGCATCCTGGCGGCGCTGCATTGGAGGAAGTTAAGCGGCCAGGGACAGGCGCTGGACGTGGCTACAGCCGAGGCCTACGCCCGCTTTGACGACTATGCCGCGCTGTGGTACCAGGAGACGGGGATGATTTGCGAGCGCTTCGGCAGTCTGGATACGGCGGGCTGGCTCTACTGCTTCGCGCCGACCAAGGACGGCGCCGTTTTCCTGGGAGGCTTAAGGCTGGAGATGTGGCAGGCCTTTGCCGACATGCTGGGTAAATGGGAGGAGTGGGACACCGCCAGCTGGACGACTCTGCAGATATTCATGCGTAAAGACGAGCAGCTGCAGTGGGCGCCAAAGGTATTTGCCGAGACGCGTAAGTACACCAATGACGAGCTGGTGGCCATGTCGATAGAGTATTCCCAGAAAGGGCGTTTAGCGCCTATTACACCGGTGGTGGCGCCAGTCTGTTCCCCTGAAGAATGTATGAATGACGCTAACTGGGTGGAGAGGGGTATGTTTACCCCGGTTAAAGACCCCATTTATGGGAAAATTGTCGTTGCCCAAGCGCAGCACAAGATGACAAAAACGCCCATCAGGACCAAGTGGGTCTGCCAGCCGGTGGGTCATGACAACGAGAGTATCTATAAAGAATATATGGACTTTTCCCCGGCCCGCTTAAACGAGTTGAGGAAAGCGGGTATAATATAACCATAATGGATTTAGCTAATCTGGTGGTTCTTATCCGGGGTGGTGGAGAGGTAGCTAGCGGGGTGGCTCACAAGCTGGCACGCGCCCGTTTCCGCGTCTGCATGACGGAGACCTCTCAGCCCTTAGCCGTCAGCCGTGGTGTCGCCTTCTGCGAGGCGGTATATGATGGGGAAAAGGAGGTGGAGGGGGTAATCGCCAAGCTGGTGGAATCGCCAGACCAGATTAACGGGGTATGGCGCCGGAATCAGCTGCCTATTATCATCGACCCTGATGCCCTAGTGAAAGACGTCCTCAAACCCACGGTGCTGGTTGACGCTCTGATGGCTAAGCAAAACCTGGGAACAAAGATTAGTGACGCCCCTCTCGTCATCGGGCTGGGCCCTGGCTTCAGGGCGAAAGATGATGTCCATAGCGTGATAGAGACTAACAACAGCGAACGATTGGGACGGGTAATCATGTCGGGCGAGGCGGAGGCAGATACCGGAATCCCTGTTACCATCGGCGGCCTGACTACGGAAAGGGTGCTGCATTCCCCCAGCGACGGTCAATTTACGACTGATAAAGATATAGGGGACATGGTAAAAGCGGGAGATTTAGTGGCCTCGGTGGCTGCTCAGTCCCTTAAGGCAGAGATTGACGGCGTGATAAGAGCCCTGCTCCGTAATGGGACGATGGTGGGCAAAGGAGACAAGCTGGGCGAGATTGACCCTTCAGGGGATAAAAGCGCCTGCTATACTATCCGTCCCCGAATGAGGGCGATTGCGGGTGGGGTCTTAGAGGCGATACTGATGCGCTTTAACGTTTAAGGAGAGTTATGACCGATATCTATGAGGAAATCGTCAGGATTAAGGAGGCGGGCGAAGAAGCGGCGCTGGTCACCATAGTCTCCGCCACTGGTTCTACACCCCGTGAGGAAGGTGCCAAGATGCTGGTCAAGCCTGACGGCACTATCGTTGGCACCATCGGCGGCGGTAGCCTGGAGGCACAGGTAATCAAAGAGGCGGTGGGGGTAATCAAGCTGAGCAAGCCCAAGCGCATCCATTTTACCCTCAGCGATGAGGAAGCCGGCGAGGTGGGGATGATATGCGGCGGAGACCTGGAGGTATTTATTGAGCCTATCCTGACGGCACCCATTCTGTATATCTTCGGCGGCGGTCATATTTCGCTGCCTCTGGCCCAGATGGGCAAACTCCTTGGCTTTAAGATTGCCGTTATCGACGACCGCGCCGATTTCGCCAGCGCCGAGAGGTTTCCCGAGGCTGAGTTTGTCCTGGCCGATGAATTAACCAAGGCCTTTCCCAAACTCAAGATAGACAAGTTAAGCTACATCGTCATCGTCACCCGTGGCCACCAGCACGACGAGCTGGTTTTAGAGTGGGCAATAGGCACTTCCGCCAAATATATCGGCATGATTGGCAGCAAGACCAAGGTCAAGACCATATTCTCTCACCTGCTGGCTAAAGGGATATCCAAAGAGAAGCTGGATGGCGTCCACTCCCCCATCGGGCTGGAGATTGGTGCTCAGACCCCTGAGGAGATAGCCGTCAGCATACTGGCCGAGATAATAAATGTCCGCCGTTCCGCCTAGCCTCCGGAGATACGCACGGCGGTATCAAGCTCATCCCCGTCTTTGACTGTGGTGGCCAAATCGTTGGGATAGATGCTTTCCCCGTTGAGGTAGACTTCAAGGATACGGCTCAACGCGCCGTTTTTTTCGAAGAGCTTCTTTTTAAGTCTGGGGAAGCGAGCCGCCAGCTGCTCAAGGCACTGGCCGACAGTACTGCCCTTGACCTCGACCACCGCCTGGCTATCGGCGAGTTTAGCCATTGAACGGTGCAGCTTTATCTTAACGCTCAACTCTTATCCTTCAAGGCGCCGCAGTGTGGGCAATCGGGGTCTCTTTTTACCTTAAACTGGGTGAATTTCATGTTCAGACCGTCGTAGATGAGCAGGCGATTGCTCAACAGTTGCCCCGTGCCCACGATGTACTTTATTACCTCTGTCGCCTGCATACAGCCGATAATACCTGGTGTAACACCGACCACAGGGAAGGTACCCTCGACGATAGCCCCGCGGTAAACACACCTCAGGCAGGCGGTCTGGCCCGGGATTATGGTCATCGCCCTACCCTCAAAGCCGTTGACAGCGCCGTGGAAGAAGGGAATTCTCTTCTCTATGGCTGTCTTGTTCAGCAGGTAGCGCGTGGGCAGGTTGTCCATGGCGTCGACAATCAGGTCGAAACCGGCCACCAGTTCGGCGATATTGGCTTCGGTCATAGTTTCGGCGATGGCTTCTATCTTTACCCCTGGGTTTAGGCTTTTGAGTCTCTTCGCCGCTGAATCTACCTTATTCTTGCCGATGTCCTCGTCATGGTGAAGTATCTGCCGGTTCAGGTTGCTGAGCTCCACCCGGTCGTGGTCGACTATCTTTATCAACCCAACTCCAGCCGCCGCTAGATAGGTGGCGGTTGCCGAGCCCAGGCCGCCGGCACCGGCGATAAAGACCCTGGCCTTTTTTAATTTAGCCTGGCCTCCCTCACCAAAGCCGCTAATCATTATCTGGCGGCTGTATCTCTCTAGTTCTTCTTGACTGAGCATTGGAAAGCCTCTCCATGCCTTGAGCGGTATGGTCGGGGTGGGCGGATTTGAACCGCCGACCTCAGCGTCCCAAACGCTGCGCGCTAGCCAGCTGCGCTACACCCCGCATCACAGAGTATAGCAAGGCTCTTGCCAAGGGTCAATGTGGGGGATTAAGGATGGTTAGTCGCGGCAGTCGGGACATTTATCGAAGGCATCTGGGGCCAGCCCCGCCTTCTTGATGATATAGTCCAGCTGAGCCTGGGGAGCAAAGTAGCGGCCGCATTTCTGGCACTTCTTCAGCTTGAATTCCATCTTGTTATTTGGCCAGGATATGTGCCTGGTATCACCGATATCCTCGAACTTTATGGCGTCCACCGGACAAACATAGGCGCAGGAGCCGCAGCCGATACAAACGTTAGAGTCTTCAAAGTATGGGGTGGCTAGGGCGCGGTCAACGCCGCGGTTGACCAGGCTGATGGCCGAGACGCCGACAACCTCCTGGCAGACCCTGACGCATAAGGCACAGAGCATGCAGTCGTTGTCGTCGAGCTTGAAGCTGGTCTTTTCCACCCCCAGCTTGTGGGCCAACTCCTGTACCGCCCTGTTGTTGGGGCAGCGGGCCAGAAGCAGTTCCATGAGCATCTGGCGATTGGCGGCAATTCGTTCCGAGTCGGTCCTTACCTTCAAGCCCTCAGTCACCTCGTAAAGGCAAGAAGCCACCAGTCTTCCCCGACCATTCTTGCTAACCTCGACCGTGCAAAGGCGGCAGGCGCCATAAGGGGTCACCTCTTCATGATGACAGAGGGAGGGTATGTAGATGTTATTCTCCCGGGCTGCCTCCAGTATGGTTGTCCCCTCTTCGGCTTGAATCTTATGGCCATCGATTGTCAGTTTGACCATCTTCATTTCCTTACCACCGCCCCAAGATTACAGACATCATAGCAGGCGCCGCACTTTATGCATTTCTCCTGAGCTAAGACCACGGGCTTTTTCTTACCCATATCGGTTATTGCCTCAGATGGGCAGGCTTTGACACAAAGTCCGCAACCGGGACACTTCTCTTCATCAATGCTATAGGTTACCAGTGCCTTGCAAACACCAGCGGGACACCGTTTATCTTTGATATGAGCTTCGTATTCATCCCGGAAATAGCGTAGGGTAGTCAGGACGGGGTTAGGGGCAGTGCTGCCCAAGGCGCAGAGCGAGGTATCGATGAGCGTGGCTGAAAGCCTCTCTAGCAGCTCGATATCGCCCTCCTTACCCCTACCCTCAGTGATATCGGTCAGTATCTGGCTCATCCTTTTCAGGCCTTCACGGCAGGGCAGACACTTGCCGCAGGACTCTCCCTCAAGGAAGTTGACGAAGTACTTGGCGATATCCACCATGCAGGTGTTCTCGTCCATGATAATCATGCCGCCCGAGCCCATCATCGAGCCGGCCTTGTCCAGTTCGTCGAAATCAACGGGCAGGTTGAGCAGTTTTTCAGGGATGCAGCCGCCCGAAGGCCCACCGGTCTGCACTGCCTTGAACTTCTTGCTCTCAGGGATGCCACCGCCAATGCCGTAGATAATATCCTTCAGCGCCACTCCCATGGGGACTTCGATAAGGCCGGTGTTGTTAATCTTGCCCACCAGCGAGAAGATCTTGGTCCCCTTGCTGCCTTGGCTGCCTATCTGGCCGTACCAGTCGGCACCGTTCTTGATGATTAAGGGGACGTTAGCCCAGGTTTCTACATTATTAAGGTTGGTCGGCTGCTCCCAGAGGCCCTTTTCCGAGGTATGGACGTATTTAGCTCTGGGCTCGCCGACCTTGCCTTCTAAAGAGGCCATCAGCGCCGTCGATTCACCGCAAACAAAGGCGCCACCGCCGCGGCTTATCTTAACGCTGAAGTCAAAACCAGAACCCAATATGTTCTTGCCCAGCAGCCCCAGCTTCTCGGCCTGCTCGATAGCAATCCGGGCGTTTTTAACCGCCAGTGGGTACTCATTACGGACGTAGATATAGCCTTCGTGGCCGCCGATGGCGTGGGCGCCGATAATCATCCCCTCCAGAACGCTGTGGGGATTGCCCTCCATAAGGCTGCGGTCCATGAAGGCACCAGGGTCGCCCTCATCGCAGTTACAGATGATATACTTGGTATCTCCCTCAGCGTTGCGGCAGGTCTCCCACTTAGAGGCAGCGGGGAAGCCACCACCACCCCTTCCCCTCAGGCCTGCTTTCTTGACCTCGGCGATGACCGCCTCGGGTTTCAAGGCCAGGGCTTTAGCCAGGGCGGCATAGCCACCCAGGGCCAGGTAGTCCTCAACTATGGTGGGGTCAATGTTGCTGTTGTTACCCAGGAGTAGGCGCTTCTGCTTTTTGTAAAAGGGCACATCTGATTCATAGGTTATCTTCTTACCGGTATCAGGGTCAACGTAGAGCAAGTGGTCGACAATATTGCCCTTAACCGTCGCTGTGATTATCTCGCCAACATCCTCGGCTTTAACTTGCTGGTAGAGGATATTCTCTGGTTTGATAACCACCAGCGGGCCCCTCTCGCAAAAGCCAGGGCAGCCGGTTACTCTCAGGCTTATCTTGTTTTCCAATCGGCGTTCTTTTAACTCTCGGCGGAAATTGGCGATAACATCCTGGGCCCCCAGAGCTAGACAACCGGTGCCACCACAGACGACGACACAGCTCTGGCTAGAGTCTCTACTCTTGATTATTGAATCTCTTAGAGCCTCCAGCTCCTGCGGCGAGCTCAGACGACCGTTAGTTTTCTTGGCCATTTAATGGTAACTCTCCAGCAGATTTTTTACCCTATCCGTCTTCATCTGTCCCGAATATTTACCGTCAATGATTACTATCGGCCCCAGGGCGCAGGCGCCGACACAGTTGACCGTCTCCATGGTGAATTTAAAGTCTTCTGTGGTTTCCCCTGGTTTTATGTCAAGTTGCCGCCCTATCTCATCGAGGACCCTGCCCGCCCCCCTGACGTGACAGGCGGTGCCTAAGCAGACATTGATAATGTGGCGCCCTCTCGGCTTGAGGCTGAAGGCCTTAAAGAAAGTGGCCACGCTATAGACCTGGGTCATTGGTACCTCCAGCCCCTCGCTTATCTGGTTTAGGGACTTTTGGGGCAGGTAGTTGTACTCAGCCTGGATATCCTGCAGGATGGCCACCAGCATACCCTTGTCACGCTCGTAGCTATCCAGTATCGAGGCAATCTTCTGCTTGGTCGGCTTATTTTTGGTCGGCACTCGCCCTCTCCTTAAGCGCGGCGTAATCAGCGGTCACCCGCTTTTGTATCTTCGCTAATATGTCCTCGGATAGATGCCGGAACCTTCCTTGCAGCTTAGTGTAGTCGGTGA
Organism: Dehalococcoidales bacterium; assembly: GCA_034419075.1. Lineage (GTDB taxonomy): Bacteria > Chloroflexota > Dehalococcoidia > Dehalococcoidales > BS750m-G39 > E44-bin88. The sequence goes on from DAOULR010000007.1 coordinate 213,146, forward strand.
CGGGCCTTAGCTCGGGGAAATCAAAGTTCAGCTTGTATTTTCCGTTTTCTACCTCGTAGAGGGGGAAAATGCCCGTCTCCACCGCCAACCGCCCTATCCTGACCGTTAAATCGGTTGGGCACCGCCAGCCAGTAGGACAAACGGAGAGTATATGAACATAGGCAGGACCAGGGGTCGTTGCCCCCTTCTCCACCTTCTCAATCATGTCGAAGGGGTAGCTGGGACAGGCAGTAGCCACATAGGGAATGTTGTGGGCAGTGGCGATAGCGGGCATATTCTTCTTCCAGCTGAACTGGCCGATGCTCTGTTTGCCCACGGGAGAGGTGGTAGTAGCCGCACCGTAGGGGGTGGCTGAAGAGCGCTGTATCCCGGTGTTCATATAGGCCTCGTTGTCGAAGCAGATATAGAGGAAATTATGCCCTCTTTCCATAGCCCCCGAAAGTGCCTGGAGACCGATATCGCTGGTGCCGCCGTCGCCAGCCATAGCCACTACTTTTATATTCTGCTGGGCTATCCTGCCCTTCTTCATCAGCATCTTTAAGCCTGATTCAATACCCGAAGCCACCGCGGCGCTGTTCTCAAATAATGTATGAATCCAGGGCACCTTCCAGGATGTAGTGGGCAACGGTGAGGAGACTATCTCCATACAGCCGGTGGCGTTGGCGATAATGGTATTCTGTCCCAGCGCCTTACAGGCCAGCCTGACCGCCAGCGCTTCACCGCAGCCGATACAAGCACGATGGCCAGGGACAAAGGTATCCTTTTTAGGTACCAGTCTGGGAACATAGACGTTATAGTTCTGCATCAGTCCCTCACCCCGAATATCTCAAACTCGTTGGGGCTGCCCTTCTGTGCGATGGTAATACCCTTATTTATTATCGCCTCGAAGCCGGAGGGGGTAATGTCCCTGCCTCCTATCCCGGCCACGAAGCTGACTATCTTCGGTTTCTTGGCTTCGCCGTAGAGAGCCGACCTCACCTCGGAGCAGACAGGCCCACCAGGCCCGCCAAAGGAGAGTGCCCTGTCGACGACGATGAGAGTATCGGCGCCTTTGACCGCCTGGCGGAACTCTTCGAAGGGGAAGGGGCGCCAGAGGCGGATTCTGACCAGGCCTATCTTTTTGCCCTCGGCTCTCAACTTATCAACTACCGTCATCGCTGTCTCGCTGAAGCTGCCCATAGTCAGCAGCAGTGTCTCGGCGCCCTCGGTTTTATAGCTTTCCACCGGTGCGTAATGGCGACCAAAAGCCTTGCCGAACTCCTGCCAGGTCTTTAAGATTACCTCTTTGGAGGCCCTCAGGTTGACTTCCTGTGCCCATTTGGCCTCGGGGTAGAGGACGGGTGGGGCAAAGTCCCCCATGGTGACTGGTTTGTCGGGGTGGAGAGGCAAAGGATATTTGTTGGGCGGCAGAAATTTGTCAACGGCGTCTTGTTCGGGGAAGACTATGGGTTCGATAACGTGAGAGAGGTGGAAGCCATCGAGGTGAACCATAACCGGCAGTAGAACCTTGCGGTCTTCGGCGATACGGAAGGCGCAGAGGACGTTGTCTACTACTTCCTGCCCGTTTTCAGTAAAGAGCTGTATCCAGCCGGTATCGCGCACGGCCATGGCGTCGGAGTGGTCGCCCCAGACGCTCAAGGGCGACGATAGTGCCCGGTTAGCCACCGTCATCACCACAGGCAGGCGCATTGAAGAGGCGACATACAATACCTCATGCATGAGCTCCAGCCCCTGGCCGGCAGTAGCGGTGAAGGTGCGGGCACCGGTAGCCGCCGAGCCGAGGCAGGCGCTCATCGCCGAATGCTCCGACTCAACGGGAATATAGGCAGCATCCAGCTCACCGTCGGCGACCAGCTCGGCCAGATGTTCAACGATGTGGGTCTGGGGGGTAATGGGATAGGCGGCGACGACATCGGCGTTAGCTAGTTTAACCGCCTCGCCAACGGCTACTGATACCTCCATCCCCATTTTCTTGACCACTATTCCTCCTCCTCAACCATGGTTATCACTCTAGTCGGGCACTCGCGGGCACAGATGCCGCACCCCTTGCAGTAGAAGACGTTGGCCTCGAAATAGCCGTCGTCATTTTGCTCAATACAACCCTCGGGACAGTAAATCTGGCAAAGTCCGCACTTAATACACTTGGCGAAGTCATAGGTGGTATGCTGTGAGCGCCAGTCGCCCGTCTTGTATTGGGCAGCGTTTCCCGGTTCGGTGACGATAGCACCGATTTCCAGGTCTCTCCAGGTTAATTCGCCTTCAGACTTAGCCAATCCCCTACTCCTTTAGCTCCGTTTCCTGGTAAGCCCTTTTCATGGCGTTGACGTTTCTTTCCGCCAGGCGGCCGAAGCGCTTGTTTAACGGCTCGACCAGCGATTCCAGCTTCACCACGTCGGTGGCTTTGAGCAGCGCGCCGACCATAGTGGTGTTGGTAATGGGTACGCCCAGCGTCTCACGGGCGATGCCGGTGGCGTCTACCTTAGCCAGTTTGCATTTGGCCTTTAGGCTCTTCTCGATATCGGCAAATGACTTCTTGGTATTGATGATGACCATACCACCATCTTTTAAGCCCGCGGCCACATTAACGATGGTGAGCAATCCGGGGTCGAGCACCACCACCACGTCGGGGTCGGTTATCTCGGCTCTTATCCTTATCGGCTCTTTAATGTCTATCCTGACGAAAGCCAGCACTGGCGCTCCCCTACGCTCCGGACCGAAGCTGGGGAAGGCCTGGGCAAACTTGCCTTCGCTTATGGCTGCTTGTGCCACCAGCTCAGCGGAGGTAACCGCCCCCTGTCCACCACGGCCATGCCATCTGATTTCAATAAGCTGACTTTTTGCGGTCAATGTATTGTCTCCCAGATACACAAAGCGCCCCTGGAGCGACTCGAACGCTCGCACCCAGCTCCGGGGGCTGGTGCTCTATCCACTGAGCTACAGGGGCGAGTACGATTCTAGAGTACGATTATATATGATAACCTATAACTCAAGAATGATGCAAATTTTTTAGGCTATTCCCGGCGGCGATTTCACCACCAGCACCGGTATCGGACTGTCCTCAATAATCTTCTTAGCGGTGCTGCCGAAGACCCATTTCGTCATGCCCGAGTGGCCGTGGCTGGCGATGGCGATAAGACTGACCTTCTTTTTCCTGGCGTAATCGAGGATTTCCTTGGTGACCTCGCCCGCCCTGATTTCCATCTTGAGTTCGCCCTTACCCCTCTTCAGCCGTTTGTAGACCTTGTCCAGGTATTCCTTGGCTTCCGCCTTGTATGCCTCCATCTCCTGTTCGGGAAAGAGAATGTAGTCCAGACCACCCACAGTGCGAATGTGCTGCCCTGTCGGCACCACCCCCAGCAGGATAACCTCGGCCTCCAATCTGGACTTGAGCTCCTTGACGCGGGTTATGGCGGCTTCACCGGCTTCCGAGCCGTCCAGAGGAAGCAGGATTCGGCTTATCAGATGTTTTTCCTTGGTCTGGCGCCGTTTGGTCTCCTTGATGAGCAGCAGCGGTACACCGACGCCCTCAATCACCTTGCTGGCGACGCCCCCTGTCGCCCAGGGGACTATGCCCGAGCTTCCGTGAGAAGCCATAACAATGAGCCTTATATCGTTTTTCTCGGTGTATTTGACAATCGCCTCGGCGGGCTTTCCTGATACGACCACCGGGCTGACCCTTTTAATAACCTTTTCCGTCTGCACGGTCATTTTCTCCAGGTAAAGCTCGTGCATGTGGAGATATTCTTGCTCGGATGCCTCGCCGACATAGAGCAGGATAAGCTCGGATTTGAAGGCAGCGGCCAGCTCTTCGGCATAGGGAAGGGCCAGCTCAGCCAGGTCGGAGCCATCTAACGGGACCAGAATCTTCTTCCACATTTTCCACCTCCTCTAGGCGTATCTTATCACTAAATAGAGCCAGCATAAGCCGACCACTATAATCATGGCCGGAATAGCGTATTTGCAGAACTTACCCCAACTGATGGGGTAGCCCTCCTTTTCAGCGATGGCAGTGCCGACAACATTAGCCGAGGCTCCGATAGGGGTGGCGTTGCCGCCGATGTCAGTGCCCAGAGCCAGCGTCCAGGCCATTGGGTGCAGGTCTAAAGTAACCGACCGGGAAAGGTTCTGGATTACGGGGACCATGGTGGCGGCAAAAGGAATATTATCCACGATTGCCGAGGCGAAGGCGGATATCCAGAGGATAAGCGGTATTACCAGAATTAGGCTGCCGCCGGAGACACTGCCGATATAGTTGGCTAACATCTCGAGCACGCCCGTTTCCTCCAGGCCACCGACGCAGATAAACAACCCGATAAAGAAGAGCAGTGTCCGCCAGTCTATGCGGCTGACAATATGCAAGGCTTTGCGCCAGGCTGCCAGCATGGTAACCGCAGCCGCGATAACACCGATTAAAGCCATGGATATGCCGGTTTCGGCGTGGGTGACAATGAGGGCAATCACGGCAACGAAGATGGCGGCGTTGATGCGGAAGTGAAGCGGGTCGATAATCGCCTCGCGGGGCGTGGGGTATTTAGTGGGCTCGGAGCCTTCCTGGTTCTTCTGGGAGCTGGTGAGTACCTTGCGGAAGGCGAAATAGAAGAAGGCCAGGGCAACCCCCATGCTTACCCAGGCGATGACGCCGGTATTGGCAGCGAAATCGGTAAAGTTATAGCCCAAGGCAGTGCCGATAATGATATTGGGCGGGTCACCGGACATGGTAGCGGCGCCGCCCGTATTGGCGGCAAAGATTTCGGCGATTATCATCGGCACCGGGTCGAATTTAAGCAGTCGCGCCAGCTCGATGGTGACCATGGCCAGGAAGAGGAGCACGGTGATGCTGTCAATAAACATGGAGAGGAACCCGGAGAGCAGCATAAAGACAATCAGAATGGGCACGACCTTGTAGTTGACCAGCCTGGCCAGCAGCAGGCATATCCAGCGGAAGAAGCCCACCTCCCCTAACCCCTCCACCATAATCATCATGCCGCCGATAAAGACAATGGTCTGCCAGTTGATGCCATAGGACTCGATGTGCTCCTGCCCCGGCACCCAGAAGTGGAACTGCCCTAATTGCCCCAGGTTCATGACATTAACTGCCGAATCGGGGCTTTGCATGGTAATAAGAAAGACGACTACCAGGGTGAGCCCGGCACCAATCAGGGCGGGGATGAAGCGGTGCACCCTGCCAATAATAATGGCCAGGAACATCAGGACGAAAATGGCGATGGCAAGAATCTGGCTTAGTACAAACATCTACTCAAGCTTGGAAAAACGAAGAAATCAGATGAAATATTATAGCCGAAGGAGAACTGGTTCGTCAAAACAGCTCAAAGCCAATTCTTAGAGCTTATGCGGTTCCGATTCGGCGATGACAAAGAGGGCGTCACCCTGCCGAATCGCGTAGTCAGACTGCGGGTTGACCACCATTATCCTGTCCTCTTCGGGCAGGTTATAGACTACGTCACCGCTCATCTGTTTGAGCATCTCCTCGGAGTAGTCGGTCTCTATCGCCAAGAGTATTATGTGTTTCTGAGCCAGCAGTTGCACTGCCTCAGTAAACTCTTTGCCCACCAGCTTGTCGGATATAGCACGGTCGTAGCGGTAGAACTCGCTGCCTATATTGAAGCTCAACAACTCTGACACAATGCGAGAGACGCCGTGATTTAGCGCCGAAGCCACCGCTAGGCTGCCGCCCACCTGGTCGAGGCAGATAATCTCGTCGGCGTGGGCACGTTCCAGGTGCATACGGTTCGCCGAGTTTACTATCTGGGCGCAGGTGTGGACCTTATGGTTCAGTGACTCCACTGCCAGCACCACCATCAGGGCTTCGGCGTCAGCCTCGTTAGCCCCCTTGGTAAGGTCGGTGAGTACAATGACGCTGTCAGCCTTCATTATCCCTGCCCTGACCAGGTCTTTATCCTGAGAAGGGTCGCCCTTGATAAACTCGACCCGCTCGTCTTTAAAGGGACGCCTTTCGCTGTCGGTCAGGACGACCACCCCCCTCTGCTGCCTGACATCAGCCGAAAACAGCTCGTTGATGACGCGTTCCCCCTGGAAATTCCAGCCGCAGATTATGGTATGACCGGAAAGGTTGACTTTTTTAGCCATGACTCCTCCTCTCCTCACGAATTCAACGAAGACGCTGGTGATTTTGGCGGTGATAATAACGATGACGGTAAGACTGGCTATCATACCCACGATAACGCTTATCTGGACGGCGACGTATGTGCTTTCTATTATGCCTATCTCGCCGAAGAAGGCGGGGAGGATTTCCAGGTTGGCACTGGCGAAATCTATATCCTCGAAAGCCATGATAACCAGAGCCGAGGCGAAGTAGATAATGAGCAGCAGCAGGAGGATAGACAGGATGGGGCGGAGCATTATCTTCCGCCAGCAAAGCCACATATAATATCGGCATTTGGCTAGCATAGCACCACCTTAAAGTTCCTCCAGTATGCTACTCCAAATCAAGAACCTAATCAAGGGGTTTAGCCAAGACTTATGCCCGCGCGGAACAGGAAATAGGCACCGAGAATGTAAAGCCCGATTAAAGCGGGGCTGTACCAGCTGCAAACGCGAAAGAGCTTGCGCTGCTGACGGAAGCGGAGCCCGATTATCACCAGTAGACTGGCGGTAATCGTCATCGCGGCGATGATAAGGTGCGAATTCGACACCGAGGAGAGTAGAGAGCCATCGGTATAGAAAAGGTCAGCGGCAAAGATAATAGCGATGTTGAACATGTTGCTGCCCAGTATGTCGGCCACGGCCATATCGGTTGCCCCCAGACGTAGGGCGGCGATGGTAACCACCAGCTCCGGCATTGAGGTGCTGATAGCCAGAAAAAGGCTGCCGACAAAGCCGGTCCCCCAGCCAGTAGCCGCAGCTATGTCATCGCCGACGAAAGAGACCCATATCCCGGCGCCGATAACGGCCAGTGCCGCCAGTGTGAAGCGGAAATAGACCGTCTTCATGGGGAGATGAGCATATTTGGTCAAGGGAGTTTCTGGTGGAGTGGGGTGGCCACGCTCATATCGGAAGAGCTGCCTAATCGCTACCAGATAAATGAGGAGAATAACGATGCTGGGAACGCCTATCCAAGCCAGCTTTACTACCGCCAGCGCTTCTCCCCACAGGATAGTGCCACCAGCAACAGCTATGAGCACTATGCCCGCCGCGGCTGAAGCTATGTGTCTTAAGCGGACATGGCTCAGGATGGGACCCTTGCGGTAGAGGAAATCAAGCAGGGCGATGAGGGTCAGGTTAAAAAGACAGCTCCCCATGAGGGTGCCCACGGCTAAATCGGGGAGGCCGACCAGGGCTACCGAGCTTATGCTGGTAACCAGCTCCGGCACTGAGGTAATCGCCGCCAGCAGAATCAGGCCAATCCAGAGTCCGCCTAGCCCTGTTTTCTCGGCAATGGCGTCGCCGTATCTGGCCAGTTTTGTGCCTGCGAAAAGAATGATGGCCAGACAGGCAAGGTATTGCAGCCAAATCAGAATCTGAGAGCCTAGCAATCTGCTGCTAGCATACTATATCGGGAGTCACTCCGTAAAGTGGATTCCCTAGCTGTTCAGAATCTTCATGGCTTCTTCCCTACCCGCCTCCATAAGATAGGGTATACCGGTGACCTTAGCGCACTCTTCGCTAAGAGACATGAGCTCGTTTCTGGTGATGGCAGGCGTGCTAAAGCACCTGGCTCCCGCCATCAGCTGCTGTAAGCCCACCCTGAGCTTATCGAGGTAGCTGTAGATGCCCACCGCTCCCAGCGGTATGTTCTTCATCTCCTTGGCGCCGACGATGTTCTTAACGTCTTCGTAGTTGATGAAGATTTCCTCAGGTGTTGAGCCGAACTGGCCCACGGTATTGGGCAGCTTGCCGTCCTTGAGCCACTGCTCGATATTCTTACCCACCATACCCGGAATCATCAATGCCCGCCCCATACAGATTGCCTTGACGAAGGGAGAACCAAGAGCCAGCGCCTTGAAAATGCCATCCTCGCTGCTGAAGCCACCGGCGAAGGCGATATCGGGCGGTCTTTCGCCCTTATCAGCCAGCTTCTGACAGAATTCGTAGGCGGCGGCGTGCAGGTGGAGGGTAGGCATGCCCCACTCCTCCATCATCCGCCAGGGGCTCATGCCGGTGCCACCGGGGGCGCCGTCTATGGTAAGCAGGTCTATTTTAGCCTTCGAGCCCCACTTGACAGCCATGGCCAGCTCACGTAGCCCATAGGCTCCGGTCTTGAGGGTAATACGCTTGAAGCCCATATCCCTCAGGCGTTTGACTTCGTTATAAAAGCCCTCTTCGTCGATAAAACCAAGACGGCTGTGGCGCTCGAACTCCTTGAGTGAGCCGTCGGCAAAAGCTGACTGAACGACGGGGTCAGTGGGGTCGGGGGTGACGATATAGCCGCGTTTCTGAAGCTCTATAGCCCTCTCCAGGCTGTTGACCTTAATCTCGCCGCCGATGCACTTCGCCCCCTGCCCCCATTTCAGCTCGATGGTCTCCAGCCCGTGCTTTTTCCTGACGTAGGCATCGACCCCCAGCCTGGTATCCTCCACATTCATCTGGACTAAGATTTCACCGTAGCCCTGATGGTAGCGCTTATATATCTCGATTCTGCGGTCCATATCGGGAGCGGCTATTACCTTGCCCTCGGCATCGCGCTCTAATCTCGGGTCGATGCCGCAGACGTTTTCACCACAGACCAGGGTAACACCGCCGATAGCAGCGCCGACGGCGAAGTGGTCCCAGTTCTTGCGAGCTATCTCGGTAGAGCCTAAAGCGCCGGTAAAGACAGGGACTCTCATTTTGACCTTGATGTCCCAGCCGTATTCAGTCTCCGTGTTTACCGCCGGGAAGATAGCCGTATCGGGGTTACCGCTGACGCCAGCGGGAAGCCCCTCGGCCCCCAGGGCATAGCCCTGGATATTAAGGTGAGAGTAATCAACAGGATAGTCCTTATCGCCTCCGGCAGTTATCTCGCCGAAGGGCCCGGGATATATCAGTTCCCGCCCGCGGAAGGTTGCCTTGAAAACCTCGCAGTTTCCGGTGCACCCGTCAACGCAGCGGGTGCAAAGGCCGCTCATGGGAACTACGCTGCGGGAACGGTTAGCCGTCCGGGTGGCTTCATTGGCGTTGGGTCTTTGTAGGTTCATGCTCGAACTCCTTTTTTAGATTCTTGCTGACATCCCCTTCTCTTTCAGCTATCTCTTGGCTTCGGGGATAGATTTCTCTCCGAAATGAAAGATAGAAGCGGCCAGAACCGCCGACGCTTTAGCCTTGACCACCCTGCCCTCTTTAATATCCAGGCAGGGTATCTTAACCTCTCACATCATTATAGCTATCGGAGCTTGGTTGGATTCCACTGGTCGGGAGTGTAGCAGGCAACAGGCAACCGTTTGCCTTAAGTTACACTAGTGGCACCTTTTTTGTCAATCCCTTATGGAATAAAAAAAGCCACCGACACACCCGGTGGCTTTTAGTTACGCGAAGCAAATTTTACTGTTTGCCCTTGACCAGGATGTCGACCACCGATGGGTCAGCCAGGGTACTGGTATCGCCCAGATTCTCAACATCACCAGCGGCAATCTTGGTCAGTATGCGGCGCATAATCTTACCGCTTCTGGTCTTGGGCAACCCCTCGGCAAACTGGAGCTTGTCGGGTGTAGCGATAGGCCCAATCTCCTGACGGACGTGGCTTACCAGCTCTCTCTTGAGGTCATCACTGGGGCGCACATGAGCCTTCAGGGTGACGAAAGCATATATCCCCTGCCCCTTAATCTCGTGGGGCATGCCGACCACGGCTGCCTCGGCTACCTGTTTGTGGGATACCAGGGCGCTTTCCACCTCGGCGGTGCCGATACGATGACCGGAGACATTGATAACATCGTCGATACGCCCCATCAGCCAGAAATAACCGTCGTCATCCACCCTGGCACCGTCTCCGGTGGTATAGACCCCGGGGTACTGGACGAAGTAGGTTTTCTTAAACCGCTCCGGCTCGCCGTAGACCGTTCGCATCAGGCCCGGCCAGGGCTTTTTGATTACCAGGTAGCCGCCTTCGTTGACATCAGCCTCGGAACCGTCCTGTCTGAGCACCGCCGGCTCGATACCGGGGAAGGGGAAGGTGGCTGAGCCCGGCTTTAGCGGGGTGGCTCCAGGGAGGGGGGTAATCAGGATACCACCCGTTTCCGTCTGCCACCAGGTATCCACAATGGGGCAGTTGCCCTTGCCGATTACATTGTAGTACCACATCCAGGCCTCGGGGTTAATCGGCTCGCCCACCGAGCCTAAAACACGCAGGGAGCTGAGGTCATGCCTGGAGGGCCACTCGTCGCCCTCCCTCATTATCGCCCTCAGGGCGGTGGGGGCGGTGTAGAAGATATCAACCTGGTACTTCTCGATGATATCCCAAAAGCGGTCGGGGTGGGGATAGGTGGGCACGCCTTCAAAAACCAGGCTGGAGGTGCCCAGAGCCAGCGGTCCGTAGACGATATAGCTGTGCCCGGTGACCCAGCCGATATCGGCGGTGCACCAGAAAGTATCTTCTTCCTTAATATCGAATATCCACTTCAGTGTCTGGTAGCAATAGAGGAGATAACCGGCCTGAGTATGCAGCACTCCCTTGGGCTTGCCGGTGCTGCCGCTGGTATAGAGGATATAGAGGGGGTCTTCGGCATCCATCGGCTCAGGCTCGCAATGGGGCTTGATATCTTCCGCTGTCATCTCTTCGTGCCACCAGCAATCGCGCCCGGCTTCCATATTGACCCCGATGTTGGCGCGCCTGACAACAATCACGTCCTTCACCTCGGGACATGCCTTAGCGGCCATATCGGCGTTATCCTTACTCCTGATGATGCGGCCGCTGCGGTAGTAGCCGTCGGCACAGATAAGAAGCTTAGCGCCGCAGTCCAAGACTCTATCTCGTAGCGCCTCGGCGCTAAAACCGCCGAAGACAACGCTGTGGATGGCCCCGATTCGGGCGCAGGCCAGCATGGCGATGGGTAACTCCAGAATCATGGGTAGATAGATAGAAACCCGGTCGCCTTTTTTGATACCGTGCTTCTTGAGCACATTGGCGAACTTGCACACTTCATAATAAAGCTGCTGATAGGTAAGCGTCTTGCTGTCGCCGATATCCCCTTCCCAGATGAGGGCGGCTTTATTCTTTCTCCAGGTCGTTAAGTGCCTGTCCAGGCAGTTATAGCTAACATTGAGCTTGCCACCGACAAACCACTCGTGTTTGGCATTCTCAAAATCGGCGACCAATACCTTATCCCACTTCTTATACCAGTCCAACTGCTCGGCTAGCTCTCCCCAGAAAGCCTCAGGGTCATCTATAGACCTCTGGTAGATCTCCTGGTATTCATCTAAGCTCTTTATGTACGCATGCTGGCTTAGCTGCCTGGGAGGCGGGAAAAGCCTCTTTTCCTCCATCATGGAGGTGATAGTTTTTTCTCTTTCCATAGTTTTGACCTTATCCATTGATAGAACCTCTCCTTCTAGCTCTAAACCTTTTTAAATTGGCAATCACATGGTTTCTACACTAGATTATACTAGAAGCAGAGGTTCCGCCGTAACGGTTAAAATACCCGAGGGTTAATCCTGGTAGGAGACGCCCATAAGCTGGGAAAATGAATCCCGTAGCCTCTGTGATATGACGTAGGCGACACCACCAGCAATCTCGGCACACAGCTTGGGGTTGGTATAAACCAGATTACGCAGGTCTTTTCCTTTAAAGGCAAGTACTTTGGTCTTCTCCATAGCCTTCACCGTGCAGAGGGAGCGATAGGGGGGTATGGATGCCGACCAGCCAAAGCATTCGTAGTTGGAGGCAGCCTGTATTTGCCGTTTATCGGTAGGGCCCAGCTCCAGTAAAACAGATACTAGCCCATCTTCAATCACATACAGCTTCTCGCTATCACGGTCCTGGCGGAATATGGTCTTTCCCGCTTCAAAAACTTCTTCGGTGCACATTTCCGCTACTGTCTTAAGGTCCTCATCATCAAGATAGTGAAAGACATCGGACCTTCTCAGCACCTCTAGCTTGTCCATTTATAACCCTCCAATATTTCCTGTGCAGGTGAGCTACTGCACAAGAATTATTTTACACTTTTGCCGATGCAATTTCCAGTTAGAGACGGAGAAGCACAAGACTTTGCCCTATCTCCTAATTCAGGTTTACAATAAGCTATGATTGTGCTAGTATCAGCTTGCCTAAAGGCATTAAGGACAGGCAGATGCGCATCGAAAGGCAGCGATATACTGAGCGTTTCGGCTCAATAAAGATAAATGACGTGCAGAAGGTACTCGAGCTTGACTCGGGGCGGAGAGCCGACGGGGCGCTAAAGGAGTCGATAGCCGTTGATAAGATAGAGGAGGAGGCGATTAAGGCAGTTGAGGAGAAGATGGCTATCGTCATCCCGGTCAAGGACGAGAAGCTCAAGCTCTTCGAGGGCGTTATCAGCGGCGTTCCCCATGAATGCCTGATAATAGTCGTCTCTAACAGCGAGCGCGGACCGACCGACCGCTTCGGTATGGAACACGATACCCTGGAGCAGTACTGCTACTTTACCCAGCGCCAAGCACTGATTATCCACCAGAAAGACCCGTTGCTAGCTAAGGCGCTGGCTCAGGCTAAATATACCGACCTGTTGGATAAAGAGGGCAAAGCGGTAAGGAACGGTAAGGCCGAGGGGATGGTGGTGGGGCTGCTCACCGCCATATTGGCAGGAAAGGACTACATCGGCTTTATCGACGCTGATAACTACTTTCCCGGCTCGGTCTGGGAATATTCCCGGTGCTACGCCGCCGGTTTTAGTATCGCCCAGTCGCCCTATGCCATGGTCAGGATCCTCTGGCGCTACAAGCCTAAGGTAGCCGGCGAAATCTATTTCCGTAAATGGGGACGGGTATCGGAGACAACCAACAAGTGCATGAACTCCCTGCTTTCGGCCAATTCCGGCTTTGAAACCGACATCATCAAGACGGGCAACGCCGGCGAGCATGCCATGAGCATCAAGCTGGCCAAGATAACCCCCTTCGCCTCGGGCTATGCTGTCGAGCCGCAGGAGCTAGTCTCTCTCTGTGAGGACTACGGTGGGGTACTGCCGATGGCCAACCAGAGAATAGCCAAGGATGGTGTGGAAATCTTCCAGATTGAGAGCCGAAACCCTCACTTCCACGAGGAGAGGGGTATAGCCCACCTGAAGGATATGCTGCTCCAGGGATTAAGCACCGTCTATCATTCCCCGCTCTGCGAGAAGGAAACGAGGAAATTGGTCCTCAGGGAGCTATCCGCCCAGCGCGCTCTTAAAAAGGGTGAAGTGCCTCCGAAACCCCGCATTACCCTGCCCCCCCGCAACGCCAGTATCAAAAGCTTTACCAATTTTATGACTGAACACCTGGAATCGTATTCCGTGCTCAAAGATTAGTTATGCCAAACCCAGTAGGGCCAAGACTAATTATCTTTGATATGGACGGTACCCTCATTACCGAGCGGTTTATCTTCCAGCTTGCCCGTAAATTCGGCTTTGAAGATAAGCTCAGGAAGATAATGTCTAGGCACATCCCCGAGTATGAGAAGACAAGGGATATCGCCTACCTGCTCAAAGGGCTCAGTGTCTCTGAAATCGTTGACACCTTCGACCAGATTCCACTCTCGCCGGGCGCCGAAACGACGGTAGAGAAGCTTAAAGCGGACGGGCATATCCTGGCTATCATCAGCGACAGCTACACCATAGCCACGGAACGGCTCAAAAAACGCCTCGGCTTCGACTACACCATAGCTAATGAACTGGTGCTAGAGGCAGGGAAGGCCATCGGTAAGGTGAAGATGCCCCTTAACTGGCCCGACGATAAGAAAAACTGCCTCAAACACGCCATATGCAAGCTGAACTCTATGCTCGACCTCTCAAGGGAGACTAAAATACCGCTGGAGAGGACAGTAGCCATAGGCGACAATATCGCCGATATCTGCATGCTTGAGCAAGCTGGTCTGGGAATAGCCTTCAATCCTAAAGCCCCTAAAGTCGAGCGGAGCGCCGATGTTACCGTCAGGGGGAACCTGGAGGGTATTTTAGCCATAATAAGCAGCCTGGGTCAGCCTCAACAGCCCTGAACCAAGCTCTCATCGGGCTTAAGAGTACGATAGTTCTAGGCAACTGATGAAAATAGCCTCAATTCTGCGTAAATAACTATTGACATTACGAGACGAATAGGTTATCGTTCATAAAAAAGGAGGTAGACCAATGCAAGCCTATTGTGTTAAATGCCGAGCCAAGAAAGAGATGAAGGACCCCAAACAAATAACCATGAAGAATGGCAGGCCGGCGACCCAAGGAGTGTGCCCTTCCTGCGGCACCAAGATGTTCCGAATCGGAAAAGCCAAATAGCTACTATCAAGAGTTAACGAGTAAGGCTGGATATGGGCACTAGTTTCGTATCCAGCCTTCTTGCTAGTTAGCGCATTACTAGCTAGTTTATATTGACTTGTGCAAAGCCAAGGTGAGTGTCTGACACCTTGGTATTGTTGTTGTCCCCCAAAACGACGACAAGACAAACTGGGACTCTAGTCCTATTTGCCACAACGCGTATCTACCGCTATAATCTAGTCTATACAATCCTGTAAACGAACGACGAATCAAGGAGGCAAGGCGATGGCTGGACCACTAGATGGTGTCAAGATAGTGGAAATAAGCATGTTTCAACAGGGACCGGTAGCGGGGATGAGGCTGGGCGACCTGGGCGCCGAGGTAATCAAGGTGGAGCCCAAGAACGGAGACCCAGCCCGGGGAATGATGCGGATTATCGGCGCTGATACCGGTCTTAAGGGTCGCAATTACTATTTTGAGAGTAACAACCGTAATAAGCGCAGCATTGCCCTCGACCTGAACACGGAAAAGGGCAAGAAGATATTCTTTG
>DAOULR010000008.1:0-5975 GCA_034419075.1 Dehalococcoidales bacterium
TCTCCCCACCCTACCTTGTTTAGCGAAAGTGTTATTGTCCCGCCCTACCCACCCTTAGAGGGGATTCTCCCTCTAGAATTCCTTCTGGGTTACGGCCTCCCCACACCGATTTTATCTATTCCCGCCCACCGCCCTTTTAAGGTAGAAAGGGGGCTTTGCCCCCTTTCAAATCCCCAACGGGAATGGGTGGGGCGTATCCCCCAAGTTAAGGGGTTTACCCATTAGGGCGGGTTGGGTTGGGACGAAAAACCAGCGTTCGCCAGGGTGGGGATAGATGACAGCAACCTCGCCTTGTCCTTTCCTCCCCCTTTATGCTAAACTTTGCCGTTGAGGAGTACTAGATGAAAAAGCGCGTTTTTTCCGGCATTCAACCGACCAGCAATATTCACATCGGCAACTACCTGGGGGCGATGCAGAACTACGTCAGGCTCCAGGATGAATACGACTGCGTCTACTGCATCGTTGACCTGCACGCCATCACCGTTCCGCAGGACCCCAAGGAATTGAAATCAAGGACCCGCGAGGTCAGCGGCTTGCTGCTGGCAGCGGGCATCGACCCCAAGCGCTCCATCCTCTTCGTCCAGTCCCACATCAGCGCCCACGCCGAGCTGGCCTGGATTCTGAACTGCTTTATCCCCATGGGCTGGATGCAGCGCATGACCCAATTCAAGGAGAAGTCGGCCCGGCACAGGGGGCAGGTGAGCGTGGGGCTTTTCGACTACCCCGCACTGCAGGCGGCCGATATCCTGCTCTACAATACCGATGTCGTGCCGGTGGGGGAAGACCAGAGACAGCACGTGGAGCTATCCAGGGATACAGCGCAGCGCTTTAACAACATCTACGGCGAGACCTTCGTCCTGCCCGAGCCACTTATCCCCGATGTCGGCGCCCGCATCATGGGCCTGGACGACCCCACCAAGAAGATGAGCAAGAGCGAGACGGCGGCGGGCCACGCCGTTAGCCTCCTCGATTCCCCCGACGAAATCCGCTCCAAGATAATGCGGGCGACCACCGATTCCCTCCGCGAGATACGCTTTGACCCTGCCCGCCCCGGCATCTTCAATCTTTTGACCATCTACCAACTCTTTACCGGGCAGGAACAGAAGGAAATAGAGGCGAAGTTCGAGGGCAAGGGCTACAGCGACTTTAAGAAGGCATTAGCCGAGTTGGTCGTTGAGGGCCTGCGCCCCCTCCAGGAACGCTACAAGGCGTTGACCGCCGACCCCACCCACATCGACTCCATCCTCACCGACGGCGCCAACCGCGCCCGCCCCATTGCCGAGAAGGTGTTGGCTGAGGTTAAAAAGAGGGTAGGGCTGGGCTAGAATCTCCTACTTCGGTGGTGCCGGCATTAGGCCTACCTGTTGCAGGAAAGAGGCCAGATTCCAGTACATGGCCTCTCGGCTTATCTTACCCTTACGGACTTCGATTATTGAAACGCCCCGCACCGAAAATCTCTTGCCGGTAGCCTGCATCCCGGGAGTGCTGCTATGGGCAAAAGTGGCACTCATGACCCATTCGCCAGCTCCCCGGTCACCGGCGTTGAAGCCGGACTTTACTTCGATCTTAAAGTCGGGGAAGTTAGTGAACGTGTTGCTGATGAAGTCTTTTGCTTCCTTCTTGCCACGAAATACCTGTCCCAAAGGCACTTCCTCGAAGATAACGTCATCTGTGCAGAGGGAAAGAATCCCCTCGGCATCATGCGCATTCCAGCCTGCCAAATAGTCATTCATCAACTTTTCCATGTTGTCCGCCATCTTAGCACCCCCTTTTAGTTTGGATTGTACGTGGATTATACAACTAAAAGAGACGGTGTCAAGGGCATAAAAAGAGGGTGAGGCTGGGGTAAATATTCTCCCCACGCCGGTTCCCTCTTTGAAAAGGCGGCAATAATATATTTGACACAGTCAATCAGCTAATATACCATCATGGTATGAGATGGGCTGAACGCAGATACACATACAAACAGATAAATGGAGCAGGTAGGGTTTTGATTGAAAGACAATCTAAACCCTTTGATATATTAGATGCTATCGCAATAATTAACAACTGGAGAGCAGCGCATGCGTTTCCATTGAACACGATGCAAGTTCGTTTACGGGCTAAAGCAGGGCAAATTGGTTATCCCCCTGCATTTATTGCACAACGAATAAAGCGTCTTCCAGCCATTGAATCTAAACTGCGAAGGCTAAAACATATCAACTTAGTTGAGATGCAAGACATTGGGGGATGCAGGGCTGTAGTTTCTATAAACACTCAAGTAAAGAGATTAAGCAAACTATACCAATCAGGGAGAATACGGCATGAGCGAGAGCGTAAGAATGATTATATACAAGAACCGACCCCCGATGGATATCGCGGTTTTCATTTAGTCTATCGCTATTATAGTGACCGCACTGAACGGTATAATGGTCAACGCATTGAGGTTCAAATACGTTCTAGGCTACAGCATGCATGGGCAACCGCTGTAGAGGCAGTAGACACATTTGCTGCTCAACAGTTGAAGATAAATCAAGGCTCGGAGGATTGGGAGAGATTCTTTGCTCTTATGGGCAGTTGCATGGCTATTCGTGAGCATACTCCACTTATACCAAACACCCCTGAAAACGAGCATGAATTATATGATGAGTTGGCACATTTGGCTAATGAGTTAAATGTAAGAGAACGCCTTTTGGCAATTGGGGCTACAGTGCAGTATCTACGCAAGGAATCAGATGCACATTATTATCTGATTGACTTAGATATAACAAATCGAAAAATGTCTGTTTCTCGATATACAAAGCAACAAGCAGGGGAAGCAACCAGACGACTGGCTGAACTTGAATTAGAATATCGTGGGCATCCGGACAAAGATGTGCTTTTAGTGTCAGTATCTTCTATCGATGAACTCCGCAAAATGTATCCCAACTATCGTGCGGATACCTCAATATTCCTAATAGAACTAGATAGAGCGACAAGTAGATAAAGGCTCTTCCTTTTGATCACCCCGTTTTGTTTTTTGCTTCGGGGTTGAGGCTATTTTCCCTTGTCTTATAGCTTATTTTTTATGCCTCCCCACAAACCTCCCCATCCGGTTAAGCGCCTCCTCGATATCCTCCATAGAGGTGGCGTAGCAGCAGCGGACATAGCCCTCGCCGCATTGGCCAAAGGCGTCTCCGGGCACCACGGCCACCTTTTCCTCCATGAGCAGCTTTTCGGCGAACTGCTCGGAGGTTAAGCCCGTGCCCTTTATTGAGGGGAAGGCGTAAAAGGCGCCCTTGGGCTCGAAGCAGGGCAATCCTATCTTGTGCAGGCCCTTGACCATAAACAGCCGTCGGCGGTTATAGTCCTCGACCATAGCGGCCACGTCGTCATCGCCCGATTTGAGCGCCTCGATGGCGGCGACCTGGGCCATGGTGGGGGCGCACATTATGGAGTACTGGTGAATCTTGAACATGGCGGCGATGACCTCTTTGCTGGCGGCGGCGTAGCCCAAACGCCATCCGGTCATGGCATAGGCCTTGGAAAAGCCGCCCAAAAGAACGGTGCTGTCCTTCATCCGGGGCAGGGTAGCCACGCAGGTGTGCTCCACGCCGTAGACCAGGCTGCCGTAAATCTCGTCGGATATTACCAAAAGATTGTGGCCGCGAGCGACCTCGGCGATTTGCTCCAGCTTGTCGCGGGGCATCACCGCGCCCGTCGGGTTGGACGGATAGCCGAGCATGATGGCCTTCGTCTTATCGGTTATCTGCGCCTCGATGTCGGCGGCGCTGATTTCAAAGCTGTTCTTCTCATTAGTGGGCACAAAAATCGGCTTGCCCCCCGCCAGAATGGTGCAGGAGTTATAGGATACGTAGCAGGGGTCGGGCATGATGACCTCGTCGTCGGGGTCTAAAATAGCGCGGCAGGCCAGGTCCAGGCCTTCGCTGACGCCCACGGTGATTAAGAGCTCGGTCTCAGGGTCGTAGTCCAGCCCATGGCTCTTCTTCAGGTGGCGTGCCAGTTCCCGCCGCAGCTCGGGTATGCCCAGGTTCGAGGTATACATGGTGTAGCCCTTCTCCAGCGAATAGATAGCCGCCTCGCGGATGTGCCAGGGCGTGGCGAAGTCGGGCTCGCCGACGCCCAGCGAGATGGCCCCCTCGGTGGAGGCCACCAGGTCGAAGAAGCGCCTTATCCCCGAAGGCATAATCTTGTTCACTATCTGAGAAGTAATACCTTTTACGCGTGTCGACATAAGAATCTCCTAGAGAATCACCGGTTGCCGCTTGACCGCCTCGCCGTCCCCCAGAATATCTCCGTCCTCCTTGTATCTCTTGAGCATGAAGTGGGTGGTCGTCTCGTTCACGCCCTCGATGGGCGCCAGCTTGGTGGTGACGAATTCGGCGACCTCGTGCATGGTCTTGCCCGTAACCATGACCAACAGGTCGTAAGTCCCCGAGAGCAGATAGACCGAGCGCGCCTGCGGGAAGCGGTAGATGCGTTCGGCGATGGAATCGAAGCCGACGTCCCGCTGCGGGGCAACCCTGATTTCGATGAGGGCGGTCACCTGCTCGTCTCCCACCTTGTCCCAGTTGATGACGGTCTTATACTTGAGGATGGTATGGTCGGCCTCTGCCTTCTTGATGAGCTTAGCCACCTCATCGGCACTGCCCCCCGTCATGGTGGCTATCTGCTTGGCGGACGTCCTGGCGTCTTTTTCCAGTATCTTCAAGATTTCTTTTAACATGGCTAACTCCTTACCAGTTCGGTCAGCGACCACTGGTCTTGGGACTCATTATAGCATAGCTGGAAAAGTTTGTTGTCTTTTGTCCGCACGCGGAAGTTTTTCGTGCCTACCCCCCGCCACTCCGCCTCTATCTCAGCGACCTCGTATTCTACGCCTTCCCAGCTGAAGGACAGGGGTCTTTCGGCATAAGACTGCCCCGAATAGCAGTTGACCTTATCTGGTCTTGACCCGCTTGAAGACGACCCCTTCTCGTTGCAGGTCGACATCGGCCACCTCCCATCCCGCTTCCAGCCAGGCCATCGCCTGGGGGTTTCCGCGGTCGTTGGCCCACCAGTTTTTAAAGGTATATGCCGCCGTTTCCAGCTCGAACTTTAGAATGTGCTTCTCGATATAGCCGAAGGTCAGGTTGAGCTGGCTGGCGCGGTAGCTGGCCAGGTAGTCCCTTAAGGGGTTGTAGCGGGCGACACTTTCCACATCCACCAGCTCCCCGCCGATGCGCTGTATGGGGTTGCTGGCGGCGGCTACGGCGTTTTCCGCCCCCCTTTCCACCACCTCGTATTTCCTCAGCTTAGCTTTGTAGAGCTTCACGTGCAATAGCGATTTGCAGGCGGGACAGCTTATCTGCCCGTCGTAGCTTTCGGTATCAATGAACTCCGGTATCTCTATTCTCTTGCCGCAGACCAGACAGTTAATTTCCACTATATTATACCTCCGACCTCATCTTGTGCCACTCTGTAGCCTGCTCGTAGGCGTAGGCGACCTTCAATATTGTCTCCTCCCCGAAGGGCTTGCCGATAAACTGCATCCCGATGGGCAGCCCGCTAGAAAAGCCAGCTGGTATGGAAATGCCAGGCACGCCGGCTATGTTTATAGGCAGTGTGCAGACGTCGCTTAAGTACATCTGCACCGGGTCGTCGAGCTTCTCCCCAATCTTGAAGGGGACGGTGGGGGAGGTGGGGGTGACCAGTGCGTCGTATTTCTCGAAAGCCTGGTCGAACTCCCGTCTTATCAATGTGCGCACCTTCTGCGCTTTGAGGTAGTAGGCGTCGTAGTAGCCCGCGGAGAGGGCGTAGGTGCCCAGCATGATGCGCCGCTTGACCTCGTCGCCGAAGCCGTACTGGCGTGTCTTTTCCATAGCCTCCCACATGCTGTCGGTGTCTTTGTAGGAGAAGCCGTACTTGACGCCGTCGTAGCGGGCCAGGTTGGCCGAAGCCTCCGAAGGGGCGATGATATAGTAGACGGGCAGGGCGTAGGGGGTGCTGGGCAGCGA